>JBOHCG010000385.1:0-7529 GCA_050698735.1 Streptosporangiaceae bacterium
GTTCTGTAGCTGGCATCCGGTGATCGCCATGGTGACAGCGTGGACCGGTTCGTGGACCGAGTCATCCGGCGCAAACGGTGCAATCAGGGTCATCGGCGGCACGACTTCGTGATATCCGTGCAGCTAGCGCGCCCGGAGCGCCGGGCCGCGCTTCTCATAATCCGCCGGTCGTGGGTTCGAGCCCCACCCGCCCCACCTGCGAGGTCCGAGGCCCGCTGCTGGACACGTTGTACGCCCGGCTTATGCGATGCGGCAACCTCGCGTGCACCGGCAAGCCATTCATCGAGCATCGCAACATCCCAAGGTGCATGCCGCGACGGCCGACTGGATACGCGACCTGGTCGCCATCGAACACTCGATCCTGGTCGCCACCTGGCACATGCCCACCCACCAGGGTCCCCACAACGGCGTCGGCGGCGACCAGCACACCCGCTAAGACCCCGACCACGCCGCCCGCCGCCCCGATCGTCCCACAACCCCGCTGACCTGCGTTTATTTTCGTGTCAGACGCTTCGGAGGGCTCGACGATCCGTCGTCGGCACCAACCCCCGCAGCCTGCATATCCGTTGCTTACGCGGTCACTGCTACGGCAACCTCTCTGTCGAGCACGCCCCGACAGCTCTTTACCGCGGCCGCGATGAGTTCCGACCCCACCGCCGGTATGTATTGACGACTTCGCCGGAATACCCTGGGCGAGCCGATCACGAGGGAGAATCCGATGTCAGACAATCGTGCGGCAGACGAGGCCGCCATCCAGGCCGTACTGGTTGACTCCTACAAGGCGTGGGAGGCTGGCGACGCCGACGGCATGGTCGCCAACTACACCGCGGACGCGACCGCCATCATGACCGGTTCGCTCCGCGACAGCCGTGAGGTGATCCGCGAGAACATGGCCCTGGCCTTCGAGGGGCCACTTAAGGGCAGCTCGACCCACAACAAGCAGCTCAGCGTCCGTTTCGTCGGCAGGGATGCCGCGATCGTTGTCAGCGAATCCGGCATCCTGTTCGCCGGCCAGACCGAGGTTCCGGACACGGGTAAGGTGAACGCGACCTGGGTTTTCGAGAAGCGGGACGGCCAGTGGCTGATCGCCGCCTATCACAACAGTCCGGTGCTGGCGCCTGGGCAGTGAACCCTTTCCTGTAACCGGCAGTGACCGTGTGTAGTGGCGCAGGGGTCTGACGTCGCTGGCCCTGATGTTCGAGCCCTGCCGTTGAACGGCGTGAAGCCCCTGGTAGAAGTAGGTCTTGACTAGAGATCAACTGCACAGGGGCTTCACGTAGACACCATCGTGACCTGCACCGCCGTGCTCAGCGTCCGGGAGGGCACGGTGTTCTCCTGGCCCGGCTGTTGCGGCTGCGCCGCCGTGAGCTGGACGGCACGCGGCTGGCGCAGTTGACCGCGGACAACAGGATCGGCGGCTCGACGGCCTACGGTACCTGCAACAGGGCATCGACGTGCTGGCCGCGCTTATCCGGGACCTGGCCACGGCAATCAGTGCGGCCAAGGCCGCAGGGCACGGGCACCTGAACCTGGACGGCGCGGTGATCCGCACCGATAGGGTCGCCCATCCCGGCCCGGACGGCGCGGACTTGTGGTGGTCCGGGAAGCACAAGCACCACGGCGGGAACCCCTCGGCTATGGTGATCTTGATAGGAGCAGCGAAGGCCGTGGGCGTGACGACGAAGGTAGAAGGCTTCGATCGCCTGGTCGAACCGTTCCGGACGGAGCTGCTGGCGTACTGCTACCGGATGCTCGGCTCGGCTCACGACGCAGAGGACTTGGTCCAGGACACGTACCTGAGAGCGTGGCGGGCGCGGGAGCAGTACGACGAGACTCGCAGCTCACTGCGCACCTGGCTCTACCGGATCGCGACGAATGCCTGCCTGTCCGCCTTGGAGGTCCGCGGCCGCCGGCCGCTGCCGTCGGGGCTGGTGGCCGCGTCGGACCCGCTCGGGCCGCTCGTCCGGGGAGAGAACGCCGCCTGGCTCCAGCCCTTGCCGGACTCGTTGCTGGACGCGGGCGATCCGGCTGGGGTCGTGATCGACCGCAGCAGCCTGCGCCTGGCCTTCGCCGCCGCCCTGCAGCACCTGTCGGCGCGTCAGCGTGGTGCGCTGATCCTGCGTGACGTGCTCGGCTTCTCCGCGTCCGAAGCAGCGGAAATCCTCGGCACTACCGTCGTATCGGTGAATAGTTCCCTGCAGCGGGCGCGTACCCGTGTGAAGGAAGTCGGGGTCCGGCAGGAACGTCTCGGCGAGCCGGCCGCAGCCGAGCAGCGCGCCTGGGTCGATCGCTACATGATGGCGTTCGAGCATGCCGACATCGAGGGTCTCAAGCGGCTGCTCACCGAGGACGTGGTCATGGAGATGCCGCCGATGCTCAACTGGTTCGCCGGCCCCGGCAACTACGGCCTGTTCATGGAGTGGGTCTTCGCGCAGGCCGGAACGGACTGGTGTCTGAAGGCGGTCGCGGCCAACGGCCAGGCCGGGTTCGCCGCCTATCGGCGCGTCGGTGGCGGATATGAGCTGCACACGCTCCAGATCTTCACCGTCACCGCCGAGGGCATCAACCGGAATTCGGTGTTCCAGGATTCCGAGGTCTTCGCGTCTTTCGGTCTGGCCGCCGGACTCGACGCCCAGGGACTTGTCAACGTCGGGTCTTGTGATTAGCCAGACGGGGCCTTTCCCGGGCTGGCTGGCATCAGCCGGGCTGGCTCGCTTCCGCCCTTTGCTCGTGAGCTTGGGTCGCGGCCGGGTGTTAGAGCTTCACTAGAGCGGGATAATTTCGTCGGGGCCCGCAGTCCGCATGTTCACGGCGATCGGCATTCGGCGCGAGCTGACGGCCTGATCGTGGTGCTGGCGGATACGGCGGGGACCGCAGGCGGCCAGTCGCAGGGGGCCACCATAGGCGGCAGTTCGCGCGCCGGGAATGTTATGTGCCTGCTGTCTGTCGGCGGACTCGCTTATGCTGGGCGAAACGGCGACCTACAGGAGAGCTGCTGATGACGGCGCCGCATGCCAGGCAACCTCAGGTCCTGCCTCGCCCGGCCTGCACGCCGACGGCGATCCGGGCCGTGCTGGCCGCCAACGCCGATGGCGACACCCTCCAGCGATACGACGAGGATCTGGATGCGGCCTTCGAACAGGCCCGCGAGCAAGGTGACGTGTCACCACTGGTACAGACGGTCAAGCGCTGGTGGTTCGAGGCGGACGCCTGGCGTGACCCCCAAGCGCAGCAGGAGTTCCTGGCTCGCATCGACACCTACAGGAACGAGGGTCCGCCGCCTGCGGAACTGCGGATGAGCCGGGAGGAGATCCGGACCCAGTTCGGCGCCTGACGCGTGTACCGGTGGGAGCTGGATGGCCCGGCTCAGCAGGAGTTCGCCGACCTGACTCTGGCCGCGCGAGCATCCCTCGCGGCATTCATGGACGCGGTCGTGATCGTGGATCCGGTGCAGTACCAGCGTCGCCGCGAGGAGCGTGATGACGTCTCTATGCCGCTGCGCTCACTGCATTTCGGCCCGGACGGTGAGGGCCTGGTCACGTTCCTGGTGTACCCGCCCGATGATCTCGTGCTTGTAGTCAAGATCCAGTGGCTCGGGGGTTAGCAACGTCTGGCTCTCCTTGGGGCGGCCTTAGCCACCGGGCGCGGGAACGCGCTGATCGGCCGGGTCGGCGGTGACGTTCTGTAGCTGGCATCCGGTGATCGCCATGGCCAGGCGTGGACCGGTTCGTGGACCGAGCTACCTGTGCAAACAGTGCAATCAGGGTCATCGGCGGCACGGCTCCGCGGTATCCGTGCAGCTAGGGGACCCGGAGCGCCGGGCCGGGCTTCTCATAATCCGCCGGTCGTGGGTTCGAGCCCCACCCGCCCCACCTGCGATTTCACTCAAATTCCCGGCCCGCTCGTGGACCGGATCGTGCCGCTGGTCTGGTGCACCCTCAGGGTCATGGCCAGGAGACCGGTCGGACACATAGAGCGACTCCCCAGCGGATCCTGGCGTGTGAAGGTATATGCCGAGACCGACCCGGTGACGGGCCGGGAGATTCGGCTGCGGAAGCGAGCTACGTAGCTGAGATGGGAGCAGAGCCCGCGGCGGTCGTTGCCCGGCAGCGGGATCTTCCACGCCGACCGTGGGCGGCCCCGAAGACCCGGGCTCGGCGCTGCGCGGTAGGCTCCGTTGGTGCCACCGGTGACGGGTGCTGAGGATCCGGAGGAAGAGTTGAGCACCGGCGAAGCGCGCATCTCGCTGTGGGTCAAGGTCCCGGCGGAGGACGGCACGGCCGTCATGGAGATGACGGGTCCGGCTGCGCCGGAGAATGGCCTGCAGTCCTTCGGTGACTGGGTGCTGGCGGCGCTCGAGCAGCACGCGGACGGTGCTGCTGAGGCGGCACGCCTGATGATCGCCGCGCTCCTGGAACGGGACTGGGAGGGCGACGACGTCCTGGCTGGTCAGTTTGACGCGTTGCTGGGAAGCGGCGCGATGCGGGATCTTCGTCCTCTGCGAGTGGATCTGGATGAGCTGGCCGGCATTCTTGAAGGCGATCCGATGTACGGCGGCGGACGCGTCGACCTGGCGACCGGCGAGGTCTGGCCGGCGCCAGCCGTCGATTACGCGCGGGAGACCGGGCAAGAGGATGAGGACGAGTCGGACGATCCTGATAAGTGGCTATGGGTGCACTGCGAGGGTTCGCGGGACGGCTACCGGGACATGGAGCGGTTCATCGGGACGGTGCGTGATCCAGGGCGCGCCGACCGGCTGGAGATCGCCTTTTCCGGGCGGGGAGCGTTCCGGCGGTTCAAGGACGTCCTGGCGCGCTGGCCCGGAGAACTGGATCGGTGGTATGCGTTTTCCGCGGAGCGTCAGCGTGGCCGTGCCCGTGCCTGGCTGGCCGACGCCGGTTACTACGTCCGCAAGGGCCTCCCTCCCTCCTGACCCAGTGGGACCGGAATGTGCACGTCGTGCACCAGCTCCGCCGTGATCGCCAGATGAGTACGAGCCATCCCTGCCTCCGCCGCAAGCCGGCCGAGGTCCAGCCACTGCCCGGATATCCGAGCCCGAGCCGCCCCACCAGCGCATAGCATGGCAGCTGGGAAGGAACTCGTCATGTCAGCGCAACCGCAGCAGGAACGGCCACCGGACCTTGAGTCGCTCCGGGCGGCTCGCGTGGAGATCCTTGCGGCCGCGTCACGGCGTGGGCTGGCCGAGGTACGTGTATTTGGTTCGGTTGCCCGTGGCGAAGCGGTCGAGACGAGTGACGTGGACCTCCTAGTTGCGCCGGGTCCGGACACAACGCTGTTCGACCTTAGCGGCTTCGCGCTGGAGGTCGAGGAGATTGTCGGACGTCATGTGGACGTGGCAACGCCCCGCGGGTTGAAGCCGCGAATTCGAGACCGGGTCCTGGTAGAGGCCGTTGCCCTGTGAGAAACGACAGCGAGCGTCTGGCGGACATGCTGGGCGCGATCGATCGAATTACGCGTCACGTTCAGGATGATCGCACGCGTTTCGACACTGACGAGCTGCTGCAGAGCGCGGTGCTTCACTGGATAGAGATCATCGGCGAAGCGGCACGAGGGGTAAACGATAAGGTCCGCGATGCGCATCCTGAAGTGCCCTGGCGTGTCATCACCGATATGCGTAACCGGGTGACCCATGGCTACTTCGATATCGATCTGGACGTCGTGTGGAACACGGTGACGCGTGATCTGCCGAAACTGAAGGAATCCGTCACCCGGATCCGTGCCGAACTTGATTCGGAGGCAGAAGGCTCCCAGGAGGAGTAGGCCGTCCCGCTGATTCAACGAGTCAGCGCCTGCCCGCTGCCCGCCCTTGGAACCGGACTGGATCATGCACAGGGTCGCTGACGCTGCGGACACGATAACCTTCTATAGTTGGCATCCGGTGATCGCCATGGTAGGGCGTGGACCGGTTCATGGACCGAGTCACCGGTGCAAACGGTGCAATCAGGGCCATCAGGGGCACGACCCTGTGCTCGGGGCCACGAACACCGGGACAGAGGGCCTGACGATGGTAGAGGGTCAGAAGCTCCGCTGTCCGGACCATGATGCGCGCTACCGCGTCAACTAGCCCAGGAACCTTGACTGGGTTTGGCAGTGCGTGGTCATGCATCGTGGACGAACTGCCCTCCTGTTGTGGCCACAGCAAGTGTGCCCCCGCGGTGGTTGACCAGTGGCAATCTGCCGTAGAGAAAGTCCAGCTCACGTAGCCCTGCGATTAGACGCTCTCGCGGGAGGCCCCCGCCTCCTCGGGCAGCTGCGCGGCTGGGAACCGGAATCTGCGGTCACCGGACTGCGACGACATCACCATGATCAAGATCACCGACGTGACGACGGCACGAATGGAAGCGGGTGATCCTGAGTCGGCGGCTCTTCTTGCTCACTGGGTGAGCCACGGCCAGCTGTTGTGTGATCGGCGATAGTCTCTGGCCGTGGACGAATCGCGGATCTCAGACCTTGCCAGGGAATCGGCGGTCATGCGCCGGGCGGTGGCGCTCGCCAACTGGCTAGCCGACTCGGGTCCTCGCCTGCTGACCGGCCGGAGGTGGTCGCAGAAGATCCCGCGGGTCCCAGCGTGCAAGGCTGGGTACATCGGCGGTCAGCATGCTGGACCTTGCTTGACGCCTTCGGCGCGGTCGCGGTAGGTCCGGTGGTCACGCCGCTGGGTCGCTGGGCGATGGACCGGCTAGCCGACAGCCGCCGGTCATGCCCGAGAACCTCACCGCCGCCGATATGCTCGCGCGTCTCGCCATGTTCGACCAGGCGCAACGGCGTGACCTCGCCTGGGAATGGATGGCCGAACGGGATCCGGAGGAGACGGTGCGGGAGGTTCTGCGGGCCGCGGCTTCGATGTCGCCGAGGATACGCTGGCTGGCCGCTGACGTGGCCGAGGAGGCGGGGGAGGAAGCTCTGCCGGCCTGGCGGGAAGCGCTCAGCGAGCCGCTGCTCGCGGTGCATGCCCGCTGCGCGCTGATCGCCTGGGACGACGCGCCCGAGCTCACCGGCGCGGAACAGCTGTGGCTCGCCATCGAGGCGGCTGCCGCCGGTCTGGAAGAGCGCGGCCCCGACGAGGCACTGTGCTGTCTGTGGGAACGAGTGCCCCGGGACCAACGTCGATGACCGGCTTGCAGCGATCCGGTCTGGCGGCCACCCAGCGGCGGCCGACGTGGCTGCGGCGGTGGCGGACCTGACCGCGTCCGGAGTCCCGCTGGCCATTGACCAGGCGGACCGCTGCCATGGCGGCAGGCCGCAGCGCGTCGGGCAGGTCATCGGTGACGGGTTCCCAGTGCCAGTCAGCCACCCGCGACCTCGCGGTAGGCCGCCTGGACGATCTCGGCGGCTTCCCGGACTGCCTGGTCCCGGACAGCGGGGTCGGGGTCGGCGAGCGCTCGTTCGGCGGCGTGGAGCCGGGCGGCGACCGAGGGCCGCCGCTCGATGGCGATGGCGGCGCCCCAGCGCTGGTAGAAGTGGCGGATGGGGAAGACGCTGTCCTCGTCGCCGGCCTGGGTGAAGGC
>JBOHCG010000386.1:0-7519 GCA_050698735.1 Streptosporangiaceae bacterium
GTAGTGCTCACCGCACAACAGGAGGCCGTCGATGTCCCGCTGGCTGATCCGTATCGCACCAGCGTCAGCGCGCCGCGTAACCCTGGCCGCAGTGACGTTCAGGGCCTCAGTCTGTCCGCTCACGATTCTCCCCAAGCTGTCCCGCCGGTCCCGCAACTCTCGCCCCATGTGCCCAGAAGCACACAAGCTGTGACCGATTGTTCCGCCGACCCGGCAGCGCCGTAGCACCTCGCCGCATCCGTAAGCGCATCGTCATGATTACCGTGCGTGCATAGAACGCGGGGTGGCGGCCTGGAATGTCGGCAGTGTCGGCTGCGGCCGTCGGCGGCGGGACAGCCGGGTGTGGCGAGACGTGACGCATGTCGGCGACATGCTGGGATGGCCGCTGGGTGCTCATGCTCGCCGACGACGCCGACCGCGACGACGACACCCTGAAGAACCTGGTGGCCAGGGCCATCGGCCGCGATTTACGGAACCGGCCCGACGGCGCATCACTAATCCGCCCCGACGGCTACGTCGCCTGGCGGACGAGCCTTGGTCAGTCTCGCTGGCGGGTGCTGCCGAACATGATCTCATCCCAGGACGGGACCGATGACCGCCTGCCGCGCGCTGCCTTCTTGCCCTGCCGCCCGGCCTGGTCACCCACAGGCTCCGTCTGCGTCGGCTGAGCTGCGACGGGTGCCTCGGCCAGAACTGCAGCGGAGCCCCCAGACGCGCTGGCAGCCGACGACATCGCCGCGGGCGGATGCTCTATCTCAGCTGGTGAAGCCTCCGCCGAGACGGTCGGCTCCGCCGGAACTGACGCGTAGCTGTTGTCCGTCCCCGCAAACACTGGCGCGGGCTCCGGCACTGCTTGGCGCGGCAACGGCCGGCGCTCAGCCTCGCTCGGATATGGCACCTCGTCGCCCGCACGCGGGGACCCACCCGCGCCAGCGGAGCCAGCACCGACCGACGCCGCTGCAGGAGTTGGTGCTGCAGGAGTTGGTGCTGCCGGAGTTGGTGCTGCCGGAGGAGGCGGTGTCGGCGCAACCGACTCGGAGACCCCTGGCCGACCAGAACCAGAAGCTGAACCAGAACCCGAGCCCGGCCGCTCATGCCGAGCCCTGCCACCCGCGCCAGCGCCGAGCCCGCCGCCATTCCCGCCAAGCCCGCCACCGCCGTTACCGCCGCCGTTACCAAGCGCTACCGGCCCGAAGGCCGAGCCGCCGAATCCGGGCCCGCCGAAGCCGGAACCCCCGGGTGCGCCAGGACCGGCAGCGCGCCCGAAGGCCGAGCCGAGCCTCGGGGCGAGCGGGGTGACCGTCGCCTCGCCAGGCGGCGGAGGCGCCGGCTGGAGCGGCTCGGCGCCCGGCAGCGACATGCGGGCGCCGTTGTCGTCGGCGGGCTGCACATGCCTGCGGCGCGGGTCGAAGACCCACTCGGCGACGTGCAGCCGGCCGCCGGTGATGAACGTGAGCTGCACCTGCCAGTTCCCGTCGCCGCGCTTCTTGGCGTCCCACTGAGCGTCTTCCGGGTCAACGCCGTAACCGGCCAGCCGCTCGGCCACCACCTCGCCCAGCCGCGGGCCCGGAGTCGAAGGGGCCGCATCACCCTGGCGGCGTATCGACGCGGCCTGCGCCTGCTGCGCTATGTAGGCGCGTTCGGCCAGGACCGGGCCCTCGAACCAGCGCACGCGCTCGATGGCGATGCCGGCCGCGTCCGCGATTTCCTCGACAGTTTCCCCGGCGCGGATTCGTGCCTGGATCTCCTTGGGTCGCAACGGGCTCTCCACTTCGATTTCGTACTGAGCGAGCCGGGAGGTCTGGCCGAGCGCCACCGCCCTGAGGCGCTCGTCTATCGGCAACGTGAAGCGCGCGCTCCGTCCAGGTACTGCGAGCACAGCGTAACGGCCATCCTCGCTCACCGCGACGAAGCGCAGTTCCTGCATCGTCGTCCCTTCCGCCCCGGCCCGTTTACCGGCATCCACGGACCGGTCCAGCCACCGTCGACCGCCATCGGATGGCGCTTTCCCGGCGTACTTTAGCCGAGCGGCCGAACCTGAGACCCCGAACCACTCCATCCGGGGAGTCCGGAACCGCTCTTACCTCCATGAAGTCTGGCGTGTCAGGTACGCCATGGCCAGCACCGCGCCCGGCATGTCCGGAGTTAATCCAGCTATCTGCGGTCACGGGTTAACCTGAGTCGATGCAGGCCCCGGCCCCGGCTCACCTCGCGCAGGATCAGATCGGCCCCGAACTTGCCGACATCGTCTCCCGGCTGCGGCGTGCGATGCGCCGGGCCGCGCGCGCCGCTGACCCGGCGCTCGGGCTCTCCGTAGCCCAACTCGAACTGCTCTCTTGCATCGCAGAAAATCCGGGTGTGCGGCCAAGCCAGCTGGCCAGGCTGCTCAGACTCGCGCCAAGTTCGGTGGCGACCCTGCTCAACGGGCTCCAGTCGGCGGGTTACGTGCGCAGATCGGGCGGTGCCGGCGACCGGCGGACGGTCAGCTTGCACCTGACCGAGGAAGGCCCGGCCGCGGTCACGCGATGGCACCTGGTGAACGAGGAGATCATCCGGGCGGCCCTGGCGACGCTGTCAGCGCAAGGCCAGGCCGCCCTCCGCGACGCCACCGCCGCCCTGCGCGACCTGACCGTCTCCATCGACGCCCTGGCCGACTAGCCAGCGCTACCCGGCCGACTAGCCAGCGCTACCCTCCCGGCACCGGGCTAGCAGGTCACCGGCTCTGCGGCGCGACGGGCTCCGGATCCTGCGCGGTTCCTCCCCCGCCCGGCTGGGCCTCCGCCCGGCTGAGCTTGGACGGCCACCAGTTCCACCGGCCGATCAGGATGACCGTGCACGGCACGAGCACGGTGCGGACGATGAACGTGTCCATCAGCACGCCGAGCGCAAGGCCGACCCCGACGTCGACGATCTGGCTGCCACCCGGCTGCCTGCCGCCGACGAGCGCGAACACCGAGAACGTGCCGGCCAGCACCAGCCCGGCCGAGGTCACGGTGGTCCCGGTGACGCCGATCGCCCGGCTGACGGCTTCCCGTAGCGGCAGGTGCTGAGCCTCCTCCCTGATCCTGCTCATGACCAGGATGTTGTAGTCCTCGCCGAGCGCCAGCAGGAAGATGAACATCAGGAACGGGAGGATGAAGGTGAGGCCGCTGTCCCCGCCGATCTTTATGAAGATGAGCACCGAAAGGCCGAGCGCGGCGAAGAACGAGACCGCCACCGACGCGATCAGGTACAACGGCGCGACCAGCGAGCGCATCACCAGGCACAGCAGCAGGCCGATGACGATGATCGCGACCGGGAAGACGTGCACGAGGTCGCTGTCGGAGATCTGGCTGATGTCGTAGAAGGCGGGCGCCTCGCCGCCCACCCCGTAGGCGCTGGCGCCCAGGGTCTTCGCCACCGTGGCGGTCTCGGCCCTGATCGACGGGACCGCGTTCATCGCGGCGCTCGTCGACGGGTCGCCCGCCTTCAGGCTAGTCTCGAACTGGATCGTCCGGCCGTCCGGGCTGATGTACTGCGCGGTAGCCCGATAGAGCAGGTACCCGTTGGCCGGTACCGGGCTGTTCGCGGGGGGAGTCGGCGGCAGCGTCGCCGGGTTCCCCAGCGCGGAGTGCAGCTTGCGGTACCGGGTCGGGGTCAGCGTGACGCCCGCCGGGTTGAGCGGGCCCGTGACGCCGGTGAACAGTCCGCTCGCCTTGAGCTGGCCGGTCGCCGCGACGATCTGGGCCGGGTCATCCCAGACCGGCTGGGAGAGCTTGTAGACCAGGTTGGTCGGGTTGGCCGCGCTAACAGGAAAGTGCTTGTTCAGCAGCGCGGTGCCCGCCGCGGAGTCGGTCCCGGCAGGCGCGCTGATCGAGCCGCCGAACCCGCCGGGCTGGTAGCTCGCCACCCCGATCGAGAGCGCGCCGAAGACGACCGCGCCGATCGTGAGCGGGATGGCAGGCCTGCGCACCACCCGGGCCGCGATCCGCCCCCACAGGCCCTTCTTCCCGGTGCCCGCGCGGGTCTTGCTGGGCCAGAACGCCGCCCGCCCGAACACCGCGAGCAAGGCCGGCAGCAGGGTGAGCCCGGCGAGCAGCATCGTGCCGATGCCGATGGCCAGCGGGATGCCCAGCTCAGAGTAGATCTGGAAGGTGGCGACGAGCAGGGAGAGCAACGCGGCGATCACGGTCGCGGCGGAGAACGTGATGGTCTCGCCGACCCTCATGACGGCCGAACGCACCGCCTCCTTCGGATCCGCCCCGTCACGCAGGTTCTCCCGCACCCGGAAGACAAGGAACAGCCCGTAGTCGGTGCCCGCGCCGAGTATCAGCACGATCAGCAGGAGCTGCGCGATGACAGAGACCTTGAGCCCCGCGTGCGCCGCCTCGCCGACCAGCGGCCCGGCGATGGCTACCGCCATGAACGCCGGGATCAGCGTGATCAGCGGCGCGAGCAGTGACCGGAAGATCAGCAGCAGCAGGATCAGGATGAAGACCACCGACAGGCCCTCGACCTGGTTCCCCGTGTTGCCCGACTTGGCCTGCTGGTCCACGTTGATCGCGATCTGGCCGGCCAGGTGCACCTGCAGCCCGGCGGGCGGCGCGGCCTTGGCGATCTGCGCTCGCAGGTTGTCGATCAGCGTGGTCTGCGCGGGCGTGTTGGCGCCGTTGACGCTGGACAGCACCTGCAGCTGCTCGGCCTGCCCGTCGGACGACCTGCCGAAGTCATGCACCGCGGCGACGGTCGGCACCGCGGCGAGATCGTGCTGCAGGGTGCCCAGCCAGGCCGTGTCCGCGGCGGTGAGCGTGCCGGAGTTAACCGCGGCGACGACCGGCACGGGGATCAGGTTGGAGCCGCCGAACGGCGCCGCGAGCTGCGCGGCCTTCTCACTCGGCGCGCTCGCGGGCAGGAACGCGCTGTTGTTACCCTGGGTAACGCTGTTGAGCGAGGGCAGGTACTTGGGCACGGCGATCGCCGCGATCACCCACACTGCGATGACGACCCAGCGGAATTTGACGGCGAACGCGCCGATTCCCCCGAAGATGGCGTGAATGCGCACCCGCCAAGCTTATAGAAGCGAGCTGTTCGCCACGCCGACAGGTAGGGTTCCGAGCCATGTCTACGATCAGCGTCGTCATCCCGGTACACGGGGTCGCTGACTACCTGGACCGCTGCCTTGATTCCGTGCTCGCGGAGACCGGCGTCCCCATCGAGGTGATCGCCGTCGACGACGCATCGCCGGATCGCAGCGCCGCGATCCTCGCCGCCCGCCATGACCCGAGGCTGCGGGTGATCAGGACCGATACCCCGCAAGGCCCCGGCCAGGCCCGCGAACTCGGCGCCAGGGAGGCGACGGGGGAGTACGTCTGGTTCGTCGACGGCGACGACGAACTGGCCCCGGGAGCCCTCGCCGCGGTGGCCGAGGCGCTCGCCGGGCTGCGCCCGGACCTGCTGATCGTCGACTTCGAGAGCCTCTACCCGGACGGCACGACCAGCCCAAGCGGCGCCAACCTCAGCGGCCCGCAGCTGCGCACGCTGGCCGAGGACCCCGGCCTGCTCCAGCTGACGATGACGGTGTGGAGCAAGGTGTTCCGGCGGGAATTCCTGTGCGGCATGGGCGTGCCGTTCGGCCCCGGCATCCACGAGGATGTGCCAGTGTCGGCCGCGGCCCTGCTGGCCGCCACCAGGATCGGCGTGCTCGACCGCGTCTGCTACCGGTACCGGCGCGCGCGGCCAGGTTCATTCATGGCCGCGACCAGTGACCGTCATTTCGATATCTTTCCGTCCTACGACAGGGTCTTTAATTTTTTGGCCGAACGGGACGTGGTTTCACCGCCACCCACCGAGTCTGTCCGCACGGCGGTTTTCGAGCGTGCGATATGGCACTACACGACGCTGCTGCAGCTGGTGCCGCCGAACCGCCGGCGCGAATTCTTCCGCCGCATGTCCGCGGATTTCCGCCGCTGGCGCCCGGCCGGCTTCGTTTTCCCGCCCGGCGCTCGCGGCGTCAAGTTCCGGCTGGCCGCCCGCGACGCCTACCTGGCCTACCTGCTGCTCGAGCCGGTGAACCGGCTCCGCGTGACGCTCCGTTCAAGGTAACGACACGCGGTCGATGACGGGGCGCACGCTGCGCCGTAAGCTTCCACCGAGGACGACTAAGGGGTTGACAGACATGCGCCATCTCGTCGGAGTCGTGCTGGCCATCGTCATGGCCGCCGCGGTGTTCTTCGCGGCGTCGTGGGGTTTCCTGCGCCTTGGCCTGGGCTCGGCCCGGCCCGGCGTGCTGCCCAGCGGATCGCTCTTCTCCGACCGGAACCTGCTGGAGGGTTTCGGCGCGGTGCTCGGCACCGGCTTGCTGGCCGGGATCATGATGGCCGTGCCGTGGATCTCGCCGCTCGCGTCCGGCCTGCCGGGCCTGGCCCTGCTCGGCTGGACCGGCTTTTACCTGGGCAACGTCCGACGCGCCGTGCAGTACATCCCGCTGAAGACGCATTCCTACGGGATGGGCTTCGAGGCCATGCTGTTCGACGGCGTGCTTGCCCTGGCGGGCCTGGCGATGGTGATCCCGCTGTTCATCCCGTCCAGGTGGAAGCGCCGGAACGTGGCCGCCGCCCCGGCCCAGACCCAGGCCCCGTACGCCCCGGAACAGTACCTGGACCCTTCGGTGACTTCCCCCGACCTTGCGGGCACCCAGACCATCGCCGGCGACGGCGGCCTGCTGTCGGACTGGACCCAGACCCAGCCCCAGACCCAGACCCGCCCCCAGCCCCAGATCGACCCCAACGCCCCCACCCGCTCCCAAGCCCCCTGGGGCCCCGCCGACTACAGCTAGATCCTCCAATCCGGCCCGCCCGCGTAATCCACCCGTCCGCGCCCACCCGCGCCGCGCGCTCCCATCACGGCACCACCCGTCCGGGCTCGTGTATCCATGGCACCACCCGTTGTATCCATGGCACCACCCGTCCGGGGCTCGTGACGCACAGCCCCCGCAAGTCGGGGCGGCGGGCACACGCACCCCCAATTCGACTCCGTCCGGGCTTTCTGACCAACTATTTGCCGTGAGTATACGCTGAGTGTATGCTTCCGGGTATGAGTGTTCCGATGGATCGATCACACCGCAGCCCGGCTGAACCTACGCCCGCGGGCGATACGCCTATGACAGCGATCATCGAGGCGCGGGACCTGATGATGTCGTTCGGCCAGACCCCGGCGCTGCGCGGCGCCTCGCTCGCCGTGGAGCAGGGCGAGATCGTCGCGATCATGGGCCCGAGCGGTTCGGGCAAGTCCACGTTGCTGCACTGCCTTGCGGGCATCCTGGTTCCCGATGAAGGGCAGGTCTGCTTCGGCGGGCAGCGGCTGGATGCCCTGAGCGACGAGCGGCGCAGCGCGCTGCGCCGGGACCGGTTCGGGGTCGTGTTCCAGTCCGGTCAGCTGGTCCCCGAGCTGACCGCGGAGGAGAACGTCGCGCTGCCGCTGCTGCTGTCCGGCGCCCGGCGCGGCCCGGCGATGGAGGCGGCCAGGAAGTGGTTCGGCACGC
>JBOHCG010000387.1:0-7511 GCA_050698735.1 Streptosporangiaceae bacterium
CGGCGGGCCTGATGTCGCGGACGGGGGATCTCGGGCCGCCGCTCGCCCAGCCGCGGCTCATCGGGCGGGCTCGCCGGTCGCGACGTGAACGCTGCTGACGACGGCGATCCCGGCGGTGCCGGCCGGTCCTGTGCCGAGCTGCGACCAGCCCATCAAGGCCAGCAGTATCCCCGCGATCCCGACGATCACCAGGACGGTCAGCCCGCGCGGTCCTACCGGGCCGGTCACGCTAAGGCTCCCTCGGCGGGGCGGGTCTCCTCCCGCATCCAGTTCAGGTACGAGGTAGACCCGGTGACGATGGGCAGGGCGATGATCTCGGGCTCGTCGTAGCTGTGCCGCTCGGCGAGGAAGGCGGCCAGCTCGTCGTAGCGGTCGGCCGGGAGCTTCAGCAGCACGAGCCATTCCTCGGCCCGCTCCAGCCCGTCGTCCCACCAGAACACCGACGCCACAGGCCCCGCCACCTGCGCGCACGCGGCCAGCCTCGCCTCGACCGCGGCGCGGGAGAGCTCCATCGCCTCCGCGCGCGAATCGGTCGTCGTCTGTACCTGGAGGTACTGCACCCCGAGGTCCGCCATGGCACCTGATGGTACGCGCACCGGCCGCGGGTACGCTGTTCGGCACATCAGCGGGGCCGCGCTGACGGTAAGTTTCTTTCCAGGGGTTGCGTGTGGAACTGGTGCATTCCGGAAAGGTCCGGGAGCTGTACGCGGACGGCGACGACATCGTTATGGTCGCCTCCGACCGGGTCAGCGTGTACGACGTGGTGCTGCCCACGCCGATCCCCGGCAAGGGCGTCGTGCTCACCCAGCTCTCGCTGTGGTGGTTCGGGCAGCTCACGGACGTGATAGCCAACCACGTGATCTCCGGTACCGACGTTCCCGCGCAGTGGGCGGGCCGCGCGGTCAGGTGCCGGCGGCTGCGCATGCTGCCGGTGGAGTGCATCGCCCGCGGCTACCTGGCCGGGCTCGGGCTCGCTGCCTATAACGAAACAGGTACGATCTGCGACGTGCGGCTGCCGCCCGGCCTGGGCGAGGGCTCCCGGCTGCCCGAACCGGTCTTCACGCCGACGACCAAGGCCGCAGCCGGCCACGACGAGCCGATGACGAGGGCCGAGCTGGCGGCGGCCGTCGGCGCGCAGGTGGCGGCGGAGTTGGAGCGGGTGACACTTGAGGTGTACCGGCGGGGGGCGGCGATCGCGGCCTCGCGCGGCATCCTCATCGCCGACACCAAGCTGGAATTCGGCCTGGCTCCCGACGGGGCCCTCGTGCTGGCCGACGAGGTGCTGACGCCGGATTCGTCCCGGTTCTGGCTGGCCTCGCAGTGGCAGCCGAACCGCCCGCAGCGGTCGCTCGACAAGCAGTTCGTCCGCGACTGGTCGGCAGGCCTCGACTGGGACCGCACGCCGCCGGGACCGGCGATCCCGCCGGATGTGGTGGCGGCGACCCGAGCGCGGTACCAGGAGCTCTACACCCGGCTGACGGGCCGCGATGAATGACCCCGCGCTGGTCCTGACCGCCCGCAGGCTGCGGGCGGCCCGCGGCGGGCGGGCGCATCTGGCGACCGACCTGAGCCTGCTGCCGTTCGCGGCCGTGCTGACCGCGGCCGCCGCGATCTGGCCTCTGGTCAGCCAGAGCGAACATCATCCCCTCGCGCTTGACCTGAACATCGTCGGGTTGCATCTGGCCGCCGCGCTGTTCGGGGCCGGCCTCGGCTCGCTGCTAGCTCTCATCGAGCGGGCCGGCTGGCGGCTGCTTGTCGCGGTGGCCGTCTTCCTCGGGTTGTTCATCGCCCGGGACACCCCATTTACACCGCTCTGCTGAGGCTTAGCACGCACGCCACCACGCTGCGCACGTCCATCGCCGGGCCGGCCACCTGGCTCTACATCCCCGGCGTGATCCTGGTGGCAGCGGCCGCGATCCTGGCTACCCGCCAGACCTGACGCACGTGTAGGCGCCGTACAGCCCGCTCTCGAACTCCGCGGTCACGATCTCGAATCCGGCCTGCGCCAGCATCGGCTCGAGCAGCCAGCGGAAGGTGCTGAACTCGGTCCGGATGTGTTCGGCGTAGTCGTCCGCGGTGTACCCCTCGGCGGGATCGGCGGCGGCGCGGGAGAGCCAGCCGCGGAACACCCGGCCGGCATCGCCGGGCCGGAAGTCGTAGATCAGGTCACGGAGCCGCAGCACGCCGCCGGGCCTCAGCATTCCCGCGATGCGGTGCAGGGCCAGCGCCTTCCAGAAGTCGGGCAGCTGATGCAGGGCGTGGCGGGTGTAGATGCCGTCCGCGGGCGGACCGGTTTTGGTGTAAGTGAGGAACCCGGCCCGGACGCATTCCAGGTTGGCTAGTCCTGCATCATCGGCGCGGCTGCGGAGCGCGGCGACCATGGCGGGCGATACGTCGACGGCGGTCACATGCCCAAACAGGCGCGCGGCCGCGAGCGCGAACTGGCCGGTGCCCGCGCCGATGTCCAACACCGCCGAGGTCGCGCCCAGGCCGTGTGCCTCGAACACCGCCAGGTCCTCGTCCGGCTCCGGGTACCCCTGCTTACGGTCGAAGCTCGCGACGAAGGCCGGGTCGAGGTGTTCCGGTCCGGCGTGCGCCAGTTCGTCGATCATCCAGGGTTCGGGTTCGGGTTGGGGTTGGGGTCGGGAGTGGGATTCGGCCACCTGGTCATTCTCCCTGTCGCGCGGAACACTGCCGCAACTGTAGTTTCCGGGCTTTCTCGGGTTGCACAGCCCGCACGCATCCGCGGAGCCACCCAGGTCACACGGCCCCCGCGCTCACCCCGGCACCTCGGGTCGCCACGGTGCTACGGGTCACCACGACGCCACCGGGTACCACGACGCCGCTGGTCACCTTGGTGTACCTGGGCATCATGGGGTGACGGATCCTGAGCTGGCGGCGATCCTGGCGGCGATCACCGGGCCGACAGGGGAATTCCGGCATCGCCAGCACGTCAACCTCGCCTTCCTGGCCGTGCGGCGTTACGGGATGCCCGAGGCGACCGGCAAGGGTCTGCGCGTGGATCCGGCAGATCGCGGGGTACGAGAGGGCTCCGCAGAAGTACCACCACACGGTCTCGCGGGCATGGGTCGAACTGGTCGCGCACCATGTCGAAGGCGACCCGGAGTGCGCGGACTTCGATGCCTTCGCCGGGCGGAATCCGGCGCTGCTGGACAAGCGTCTGCTCAGCCGGCACTACCGGTCGTCGACCCTGGCGGCGAAGCCAGCCCGCGGCGGCTGGGTGGAACCCGACCTGCTGCCGTTTCCCTGGTCCGATCGGGCCTGGCCGGACCGGGCCTGGCCGGACCGGGCCTGGCCGGACTGGGCCTGGCCGATCAGGCCAGCAGGGCGGGCTGATCGATCACCCATCGCCAGGTGCCATCGGGCTGGCGGCGGGCCACCTCCACCGTGGCGCCGCCGCCCGGCAGGCGCGTCGAGGTGAGCGCGAGGTCCCCGTTGATGATCGCCGGCGGCTGGCCCGCGGAGCTGAACGATGGGCGATCGGCCACGAGCCCGGCGTAGACCGCGCGGATCTGCTCGTGCCCTGCGGCAAGCTTGCCGGGCGGGAAGGCCAGCACCGCCCCGGGCTCGTACAGCGCGACGAGCCCTTCGACGTCGCCCGCGTTGGCCCGGTCGAGGAAGAACCTGCCGAGGTCCTCAGGCTGGACGGCCGGTTCGCGTCGTGGCTCGGCCGCAGGCTCGTGTTCTGGCTGGACTGTCATCCGTGCTAGCCCTCCAACGCTTGGTGTCGATGCCGCCCGCGATCATCTCACCAGGCTTCGACATCCCGGCTTGGTCCTTTCCACGTATGCGGAGTCTGTGGCTACTTCCCTCGCAGGCTGGCACCGACCTTAAAGATCTTGGAATATCGTCAACCTCGCACCGACGTCTGGCATATGAGGCGGACGTGGTTTATGGGATCAGTGGGATATCTGGTGCGAGAAATACGGCTGGCGGGAGGTGGCAGGCAGGAATCAGAGGGTCGGCGAGCGTCGATGTCGGTGTCAATGCGTAATCAAATGAATACGTTGGGTCTTGCGCTGCGAAAAGTAGCGGATTACATTCTTTATGTAACCGAAGATGCTGCTTCCCAGACTCATTCCGGCTGGAATCGGGTCTGAAAGAGCCGAACCGAGGGGAGCCGCGGCGTGAGCGTCGAAGCATCCGAGATGGTCAGCATTCCCCGTGCAGAGCTGGACGCGCTGAAGGCCGAGCTGACGCGGCTGCGGCACGAAGTCGGGCGAGGCGTGGCCTGGGGGCGTAATCACGATGATGCCGGGCCGGGCGATGACAGGCCCAGGTGTACGCGCGAGGCTCTCGTCAGGGCGTGGGGGATCAGTATGTGATGCTGGTCAGCATCCGGCGGTAGCGGACGGCGCGGGCCGGAGCGTCCTTGACGGGAGGCACGCTCGTGACGGCAGCGCAGAAACTACCGGTCCTCTACGTCATCAGTGGCGGCGGGCCACCGGCGGGTCAACTCGCCGATTTCGTCGGCTTCGCTCAGGGCGAGGGGTGGGACGTATGCCTGATCGCCACGCCGGACGGAGCCAAGTTCCTCGATATCACCGCGCTGACCGCGCTGACCGGCCATCCGGTCCGGGTGCAGTACAAGAACCCTGACGACCCGGACGTGCTGCCTCCCGCCGCCGCCATGGTTATAGCGCCCGCCACCTTCAACACGATCAACAAGCTGGCTCACGGCATCAGCGACACGCTGGCCCTGGGCCTGCTTAACGAGGCGGTCGGCCTCGGCCTGCCGATCACGGCGGTTCCCTGGCCCAATGCGGCGCTGGCGCGCCATCCGGTGTTCCGGCGCAGCGTCGCCGAGCTCCGGGAATGGGGGGTCACGGTGATCCTTGATCCCGCACGGCTGCCCGATGCCGGTGACGGGCCCGCCATGTTCCCCTGGGAACTGCTCCGCGCCGACCTGGCGAACCTTCGCGCCGCCGTGAAACAGCCTCGTTAGGCCTGGCCGGGCGGTAGCCGCTTGCCCTGCGGCGGGTTGCCGCGCCTGATCCGCGCGACGCCGAACGTGACGGCGAGCAGGATCGCCCCCCACGGGCCCGCGACCCAGACCGGCCAGGGATAGATCAGGTGAGCGGTCGTGGCGCTGGCCAAGACCCAGACCACCACGTTGACAGCCACGACGGCGCCCCAGATCGTCCACAGCACCTTGAGCGGCGTGGGCAGGCCGTGCCGCGCGGCGGCGGCAGGCGGCGGCGCCTGGGGCGGAACGGCCGGCGCTGGGGCCGGCTCCCGGCGCGCCACGGAGGTGCTCTCCGGCAGATCCGCGTACAGCGGGTCCAGGTCGCCGTAGGTCACCGCCTCGGACGCGAGACCCATGCGATCTAGGTACTCGTCCATCTTCAGGCGGCCCTCGTCCAGGGCAGTGCGCAGCCGGTCGACGACCTCCTGCCGGTCGGTATCCGAGGCCCGTATCATCTTCTGGCGATCATCCATGGCGCCCCTCCGCCTGACGCGTGCTGCCCCCACCACAGGATAGCCGCGGGCGCCTGTCCGGTCTGAGCGCTCAGGGGTTCCCGGGATGCGGGACGGGACGGGCCCAGGCGGCGTGCCGCCGGGCCAGATCGCGGTAGATTCCGGGATTCGTCTGGACCCATTGCCTGGCTCCCGCGGTGAGCTCCCCGATGATCCGTGCCGGAACCCCCGCCGCCAGCATGCCGTCGGGAATGACCATCCTGGGCGGGACCGTGCAGCCCGCGGCGACCAGGGCGCGACGGCCGACCAGCGCGCCGTCGAGGACCGTGGCGCCGTTGCCGACCAGGGCCTCCGCGCCGATGACCGCGCCGTGCACCACGCACAGGTGGCCGATTGTGGCGCCCTCCCCTACCTCGGTCGGCGGGTCGTCGCCCCCGTGCAGCACCGACCCGTCCTGGACGTTCGCCCCGCGCCGCACGAATATCGGCCCGAAATCGGCCCGGAGCACGGCCCCGTACCATACGGACGCCTCGGCCTCCACGCGCACGTCGCCGACCAGGGTGGCCGTGGGCGCGATCCACGCCTCGGGGCTGACTTCGGGCTCTAGGCCCTCAAACGAGAACAGTGGCACCTGCCAATAATGCACCTTGGGCCTATCCTGGCCTGATGCGCCTGGTCTCGCTGCTGCCCTCGGCGACCGAGATCGTGTACGCGCTCGGGCTCGGCGAGGACCTGGTCGGGGCGCGGTCGGTTCCGGTGACCTGGGCAGACATCGTGGCAGCGGAACCGGACCTGGCCATCGTCGCGCCCTGCGGCTACCATCTGGCCGGCGCGATCGAGCAGGCTCAGGCCGCGGTCCGCGCGCTGCCCGGGATCGAGGTCTGGGCGATCGACGCCGACGGCATCGTGGTCCGGCCGGGACCGCGGCTGATCGACGGGGTGGAGGCCATCGCCTCGATACTCCATCCCGGCGCCGTGGCCGCGCTGCCCGCCGCGGTGCAGAGGGTGACGGTCCGCCCGGCTACCACCTGAGCTGGGCGATCTCGTCATAGACGGCCGAGGAGTAGCCGACAAGACCCTCGGACAGGGCGAAGATCCACTCCGCCACCCCCAGCGACAGCGCCAGGCGGCTACAGCGGGAGCAGAAGTGCGGCTCCTCCAGGCGCACCGAATCGTCCGCCTCGAGCCGCACATAGATCAGCTTCGATCCCGGCAGCAGGCGCCAGCCGTCGCCGTCTCGTGCCAGCGTGATCGCGCGCTGCTCGGCGTGCGTCCGGCACAGGTCATGATGGCCGGACTCGCCGAATTTGCAGTAACAGTGATCCTCGCCGGGAAACGGCACTCCGTTGGTCCCCCAGGCCAGCAGGCTGCCGTCCTTGATGAGTACCGCGGCGTGCCTGGTCCGTGCGTGAGAATCCCTGGCCAGTTCGGCCGCCCGCTCGACCATCTGCTCCGCGACATGGCTGTCATGCCGTTTCAGCGGCCGCCAGCGAGGTTCTTGCCCTGGTTGCATGCCCACCACCCTTCGCAGCGAAGGCTATCGTTCGTCGCGGAGCACAGGGAAAACCGCCTGCACCGCGAGGGCAGACAGCGGAAGATGATCCTGACGAGCGACCTGTGTGTTACGGGAAGGAGCCTGGCGGATGCAGCCGATGCCGGAGGACTGGAACAGGGCCGTCGCCGTGGTGGCGCACCCTGACGATCTGGAGTACGGCCTCGCCTCCGCCGTGGCCCGGTGGACCGGGCAGGGGAAGCGGGTCACCTACCTGCTCGCGACCAAGGGCGAGGCCGGCATCGCGTGCCTGCCGCCCGATAAGGTCGGGCCGCTGCGGATGGAGGAGGAGCGGCGCAGCGCGGCCGTCGTGGGCGTGACCGAGGTCGAATTCCTCGACCATCCGGACGGGCTCGTGGAGTACGGGATCGCGCTGCGACGCGATCTGGCGACGGCGCTGCGCAGGCTGCAGCCCGAGGTGGTCATCACGATGAGCTTCGACCTCACCTGGGGTGAGGAGGGCCCGGTCAACCACGCCGATCACCGCGCGGTCGGCCTCGCGACGCTTGATGCCTGCCGG
>JBOHCG010000388.1:0-7510 GCA_050698735.1 Streptosporangiaceae bacterium
GGATACCGGCCCGTCACCGGCACGGCACGCCGGCCGCCGCCATGCCCGGACAACAAGAACTACGCAAAGTAACCATAGAGGGGAACCGCCCATCCAGGCCTAAATGCCTAAACCCCGAGGCATTGAGGCTACACCGACCGCACCGACGGAGCCTATCAAGGACTGCTCGTGGCATGTGGTCACTTAGTTTTCTGTAGCCGCGCCACTGCTTAGTGGGTGCCTCCGTAAGTTCGTTACGGTCTCTCATGCGGCTGCTGTGAGGCCCGTTTGCTGCCTGGTGTCGTGTTCGTGGTGTTCGTCGTGTTCGTCCTGTTCGCTGATGCGCCGGAGCAGGTCCTTGAGGTCGTCGGCGGTGTATTTCCAGTTGAACGGCCTGGCGGTCTGGTTGTAGCGGTCCGCGAAGGCCAGCAGGGTCCCGGATAGCTGCTCCAGGCTGGCGAAGTCGTTCGGGGAGACGGCTTTCTTCTGGATGATAGAGAAAAAGATTTCGATCTGGTTCAGCCAGGACGCGTGCACCGGGGTGTGGATCATGATCGCGTTCGGGTGCGCCTTGGCCAGCCGCTGGATCGCGGCCTGGCCGCGGTGGTCCGACCCGTTGTCCGCGATGACGAACACGCGGGGCGCGTTCTTGTACTCCGGCCGGGCCATGACCTGGCCGGCCAGGTCCATGAACGGGGCGATCCCGGTGGTGGCGGGGGTGGAGGCGAACACCTTGCCGGTGTGCACGTCCAGGCCGGCCAGCAGCGCGAGCGCGCCGTGGCGGACGTACTCGTGCTCCACGCGCACCGGCCTGCCAGGCGCGGCGGGCAGGGTCTGGTGGATGCGGCCGCGGGCCTGGATGGACGGCTTGGCGTCGAAGGACAGCAGCCGGTCGCCGGGCTGCAGCGGCTTGCCCTGGTAGAACCCCTGGTACAGGTCCAGGATCACCGCCGCCTTCGCCTCGAAGTCCGGGTCGCGGGGGTAGATCCAGGACTGGTACTGCCAGGGCTTGACCGGGTTCTCGGCCAGGATCCGCAGCAGCGACGTCACCGACATGACGCCGGCCAGGCCCTGGGCGGCCAGCTCCCTGGCCAGCTCCGGGCCGGTCCACCGGGACAGCGGCACCCCGGTGGCGGCGGGCAGCTGGCAGGCGCGCCACCGCCGCCGCCCGGTCCGCCTCGCTGATCTCCCGCGGCCGCCCGGACCGGGGCAGGTCCTCCAGCCCCGCCAGCCCCCGCCCGGCGAACCGGCCCCGCCACTTGCGCACGGTGATGACGGCCACGCCCAGGTCAGCGGCGATCCGGGCGTTGTCCCGGCCGCGGGCCGCGGCCCGCACGATCCGCGCCCGCAACCAGTCCCGGTACGGCGTCTTCGCGCCGCGGACGCGTTTCTTCAAGATCTTGCGCTCGGCCGCGGTCAGCGTGACCGGCACCGCGCGGGGCAGCGGCATGGCAGCTCCAGGATGAAC
Organism: Streptosporangiaceae bacterium; assembly: GCA_050698735.1. GTDB lineage: Bacteria > Actinomycetota > Actinomycetes > Streptosporangiales > Streptosporangiaceae > Palsa-504. Next base: position 1,448 of record JBOHCG010000388.1, read on the forward strand.
TACAAGAACGTAATTCGCTCCCCGGGCACGATCATAACCAGCACCGATGCCGCCGCAGGGCACAATGGGCCACATGCCCGCCATCCCGGAATCTACCCGCAGCTCGATCCTGCTGCGGCTGCTGGACCACGCCGAAAAGCACTGGCCCCAGCTGGAGAAAGTCCAGGCCAGATACCACGGCAGCTTCGCCTACATCACCGGCGTCCTGCCCGGCGAGCAGATACCGCTGTTCCGGCTCCGCTACGGCGGCTCCGCCCACTCCTTCGGGTTCGCGATCTACTCCGCCGCCCGCGACCGCTACGAAGACGCCGTCCTGCTCACCGGACTGCCCACCGGAACACCCCAGGAAGCCCTCGACACCGCCTGCACAATCCACCTCGCCGGCGTCGGCCACGAACCCGAACCCTGACCCGTAACGAACTTACGGGGCCACCCACTTAGCCAGCTGGCGGGCACGCCGCGCCACAGACGGACAGGTCGCGCCCGGCCTGCCCGTCTGTGGCCCTGAGCAATTAGCCGAGGGCGGCGAGCATAAGCGGCGCGATCCGCTCCTGACAGGCCGGATCCCGTTCTGGACCCCGGTCACCGCACTGACCGGGATAGCGACTTCCTTGCGTCCCCATAGATGCCCTTCCTGGAGCAGCACGTGGGTCACCCGGTGGTCGCCGCCGGGCTCACGAACGTCCCTATCTGGCTAGCCGACTACAACCTGACGCAGGCTCAGGCTATCTCAGAGATACAGGCAGCGTCGGGACCGTACCCGATTATAGGTGTCCAATACAATGACGCGGGCGCCTACGACCAAGATGAATTCTCACAAGATTGGCTAGATGCTGTGTCTGCAACTCCGGCAGTGCCTCCGGGCCAGTGGAATAACCCTGATGAATGGACTTGGGCTCAGGCCATGATCGTTGGCACCGGGCTCAATGGCACGCTGTATTCATTCAGTTACGATGTGGCTACGGGCGAATGGTCCAGCGCGGCGGCCGAGTAAGGCCAGGCGGAGCACGCTGACTTCTTCGGGCCTTGGCGGCCAGGACGTGTGAGCGCACGGGGTTGAACAGGATCGTCGGGCGGATCGTGCCGAAGCGGTACTCGCTGGTCACCAGCAGCACCCCGGCAAGTGCGGAGAACACGCCTGCGAGACTGCTCAGGCTCAGCAGCTCACGCTGGTCCTCTGTGCTGGCCAGCCCGCTGGGGTGGCTGAGCAGCCCGGAGAGCAGCGTGAAGAGCAGGATCAGCGCGATCATCCCGAGGATCAGCCCGATCGCGGTCCGGGTCGTGCGAATCTTCAGCAGCTCCGCTCTGATCTGCGCAATCACGCCGGTGCCTCCGAGGTCAGTTCGAGGAAGATGTCCTCCAGTCCGCCTCCATCGAGGACCAGCTCGTGAACCGGGACGCCGGCGGCGAAGGCGATCTCACCGACCCGCTCGCTCGATGCTCCCTGGACGAGCAGCGCGTGGTCGGTACCCGTCGTCACCTGCAGCGCCTCGTCACGCAGCGCCTTGGTGAGCAGCTGCGGGTCGCCCAGCAGCGCCGCCGCGAGCCCGAGCCGCTGACGCATCCCAAGGGAATATCCCTTCACCCGCCGCCGGGCAGCGTCACCCAGCTCCACCAGGCGCAGCACCTCGTCCGCACGTGAGTCAGGAACATCGACGGCCTTCCCGAGCATCCGCAGGTGATCGCGGCCGGAACGGCCGGGATGGAAATCGGTCGCCTCGAGCACGGCACCGACCCGCAATGCCGCATGCGGCAGCTCCGCGTACGGATGACCGAACACCAGTGCTCGTCCGCTCGTCGGTACTGCCAGGCCCAGGAGCATCCGCAGCGTCGTCGCCTTCCCGTTTACTGGATTAGGGCTTTCATACCGCATATTGTGGTGATTACCAGGACAAGCGGGCATGAAAGGGCAGGCCAGTGGTGGTTGAGTCAGAGCGGGCTGACGCCGAGTACGCCCGGATCTCGCTAGACAAGCGCGGCGCGGCCGAGGGGGTGGAGACCCAGCAGGCGGAGAACGCCGACGCCGCCAGCGAGCTGGGCCTGACTATCGCACGGAGCTACGTCGACAACGACCTGTCCGCCTACAGCGGGGTGGAGCGGCCGGAGTACGAGCGGCTGCTGGCCGAGATCACGGTGGGCAAGGTCGGCACGCTGGTCATCTGGCACGCCAACCGGCTGCACCGCTCGACCGAGGAAGTCAACGCGTTCATCAAGCTGGCCCGCGCGCACAAGGTGCGTGTGTACTCCACGACGAAGGGCGCGTTCTACAACCTGGAGAAGGCGTCGGGCCGCAAGGAGCTGCGCGATGACACCAGCGAGGCGGAGTACGAGTCCGAGCACCGGGGCGAGCGGGTGGCGATCGCCCGCAAGCGGCAGGCCCGGCAGGGCGCGTACGGCGGCGGGGTCCGCCCGTTCGGGTGGGGGGTGGACACCGGGCGGGTGCGGTCGGTGTGCGTGAACCCGAAGGCCCCGCCGATGGACCGGGTGTACGAAGACCGGCTGGTGCTGGACATGACCCGCCACAACCAGGCCGAGGCGGGCGAGGTCCGCCGCTGGGCCGATGACCTGCTGTCGGGGGTGTCGATGAACCAGGTGCTGCGCGACCTCGCCGCCCGGGGCGTGCCGACCGTGGCGATGACCGACGAGCGGAGGTTGCGCCGCAACGGCAAGACCGCCGGGCACGGGGGCTGGGGTTCCCGGACCATCCAGCAGATCCTGACCAGTCCCCGCACCTCGGGGCACGTGGTGTACCAGGGCAAGATCGTCACCCGCAACGCCTACGACCCGATCCTGCCCGACGACGTGCGCCAGGCGCTGATCACGCTGTTCTCCGACCCGGCCCGCAAGACCTCGCCCGGCAACACGCCCAGGTGGCTGGGGTCGCTGATCTACCGGTGCGGCACGTGCCAGGACGGCACCACGATGACGGTGCGGCGCAACAAGTCCGGCACCCCGGTCTACCGCTGCCGCGCCAAGGGGCACTGCCAGTGGCCGGCCGGGCGGGTGGACGCCCACGTGGAAAGCGTCATCATCGAGCGGCTGTCGCGCCCGGACGTCACCGACCTGCTGCCGCGCGAGACGCAGGCAGACGTGGCGGCGCTGCGCGAGGAGCTGATCGTGACCGAGGCGCGCAAGAAGGGCGCGGCGCAGATGTACGCCCGGGGCACCATCGACGCCGAGCAGCTGGAGACCATCACCGCCGAGACCGACCAGGCCATCGGCAAGATCCGCGCCGAGCTGTCGGCCGCCACCGCCAGGAGCCCGCTGGCCGACTTCGCGGCCACCGAGGACGCCCGCCGCACCTGGGAAGACCTGACGCTGGGGCGCAAGCGCGAGGTGCTTCGCCACCTGATCACCGTCACCCTGCCCCCGTTGGGCCGGGGGCACGTGTTCACCCGCGACCTGATCCAGGTCGGCCCGCCGAGCGGCAGCCGGGCGGCCTAACAGGTCATCCGGGACGAGAAACGTTTCGTCTCGTTCCGTTTCATTCGTTACGTCACCCGAACGAAATCCGCCCGAAGACCACGGGCACCACGACCCTGGGAGGGCCGATGACCAGCGGCAAGACCACCACCGTCAAGACCACGGCGCGGCCGGCGTGCAAGTACCCCGGGGTGCGGGCAGCCCGCCGCCCCGGCCGACAAGCCCGGCCGGCCGCCAGAATACTGCGCCGGGCGCGGCCACACCCGCGTATCGGCATGGCGGGAACGCCGCCGGCTGGCCGCCGAGAAGAACGGCACCGCCATCAGCGCGGCCGACGACGCCAGCCCGGTGACCATGGCCAAGATGACCGGCGCGGAACTGCTGCGCTCGCTGCGCGCCGAGGCCGACCGCGTGTCGGCGCTCGGCACCGCGCTGCGGGACCGGATCGACACCCTGGCCGACCCGACCGCCGCCGAGGCGGAGGTGGAAGCCGTGCGCGCCGCCGCCGAGCAGCGCGCCGCGACCGCCGAGGCCAAGGCGGCGGACGCGAACATGTTCCCCTTGCTGTGGCCCGGCGCACTGGCCGGGGCGTTCATCCTGCCCCGCAGACAGCCGCCCGCCCTGCAGTACACCTACCCGGCGTACTACTCCCCGCACTGTTACCCCCCGGCGCAGTACGCGCCGCCCGGCTCCTGGTACTGACTTTCCGGCGAACACGGAAACCGTCCCGTCCGGAGATCTCCGGGCGGGACGGTTTCCTGTCGGCCGGTCAGCGAGCAAGCGCTCGGATAGCCGCGCGGTACGACGGATGACCAAGACTGAGCACCACGCGAGCACGCCGACAGTCCGCCGCTTCGCGGGCGGCCACCCTGCACGCACGCCCCGCTGGGTGCGTCCATGGCCTGCTTGGACCTGTCCCGATGCAGGAGCCGCTGCGTGCCCCTACTGTATAATTGCGGTATGCGTTATCTCATCCAGTTCCCCGCCGGAACCGGCGATTTGATTCTTGATGCCATTTCTCCCTACGTGGGGAATTTTAAGGTGCATTACCGGGATGATAGCGCGATGATTTTTGACTCCTCGGCCGCCGAAGGCAAAGTGGCAGGTATTCCGTTTGCAAAGAACTCTTTTGTGGTGATCGCAAGCACGCCCCGCGGAGGGATAGATAAGGGAGTGAGTCAGCTGGGACGATTCGCTGCTTCGGCCAAGTTCCCGCCGACTTCGCTCCGCAATTCCCGGTTCCGGACGATGATCCATATCGATGGCGGGCTGTCCGCCGTCGACAAGAGAGTTAAGACCGGGCTGGACCGGGCGATTGCCGTAAGGACCGGGCAGCGAATCGAGCCGCGCGGCATGTGCCAGGAGTACTGGGTGATCGGCCGGTCCGACTTGGGCGAGCTACTACTCTGTGCGAGGCTTCCCAAGCAGAGGCGCGCGCCGAAGGCTAAGGGCGCCCTTTCGTACGAACTCTCGTTGATGCTGGTGGCCGCGTCCCGGCCAAGCGCGAGGGATGTCTTCCTTGATCCGTTCGCGGGGAGCGGAGCGCTCGTCCTTGCGAGGACGGAAAGCGACGCGCGCCAGATCTGGTACTCCGATATCAACCTGCGCGAGTTCCAGCGTGATTTCCCTCGCGAGCTGCATACGGACAAGCGCGTTGAGTTCCTCGACGACGATGCGCTCACGCTAGGCTCCGTGCCGGACGGGCAGGTTGACGTGATCGTCACCGATCCGCCGTGGGGGGATTACGACGATATAGGAATGCCGTATTCGGAGTTTGCTAACGCTATAGTAAAGAGCTTCAGCAGGGTTCTCCGAAGGCCGAAAGGACGGTTTGTCGTCCTGACGTCCAGAAAGACCGCTGCGATCATGGAGAGGGAGGTCACCAAAGGTGGTTTCTCCGTCAATTCCACGCACGAAATCCTGGTAAACGGTCATCCTGCGACAGTTCTCGTCGGGACTCGGAAACAGCCCAATCACGAGGGTTCGCGGGTATCCGGGCCGCGACAGGTGAAGGCTGGAGTGGGTTAGCCTTCGCAGTTCTGGATGCCAGCACGCCCGGCGAGCACACGGCGAACTCGTCCAGTGCCCGATCAATTTGCGTTTCACTCAGATGCCGGGAAGCCAAGGCTACCAAGCCGTAACAGAAGGTCCGGTGTCATTGGCGATGGCGCGCAGCAGGTGATGCATGGTTGCTGCGGCCTGCTGACGTGTTGGTCCGTCCGCCCGAGTGCCTGGCTGCAAGGTGGCACGATCGTGCATAGCGCGTCGCAGCAGATCAGCGAGGGCACCGACGTCGCGATAGTGCACATGGTGGAACCTTCGGTCACTTGCGGCGGCTAGAAGCGCCGAGCCCGGTTGGCAGATTGCGATAACAGGTGTCCCGACGGCCAAGCAGTCATAGGTCTTGGCAGGGATGCGCGATTCGGTAGCGCTGGAATTGTCGATGGGGATTACTGCGGCGTCCGCGCGGGCGAGACGCTTGTACAACTCGTTTCTCACTGTGGTCGCGGCAGCGCTGGCGACAGCCTAGTACGGCAGCCGCACTTCGCCCTGTGAGCTGGGCGAAGGTGCCTGGCGTGGTTGACGAGATCTCGTTTACTAGATGGGCGGGTGTGAGCGCAGCCGCCCCGTGATCATGCT
>JBOHCG010000389.1:0-7501 GCA_050698735.1 Streptosporangiaceae bacterium
CGATCCGGTCGCAGCCGTCGTGTCCCTGGTGACCGCGGCAGACCCGGCCGTCGAGCACGGCCTCGTCCGCCGGATCGTCGAGCAGGTCGGCGGCGGCCGCTCCAAGCGCCGACGCCTGGCCGTGGAACTGGCCGGCAACCCGTCGGTGCTGACCAGCGGGCGGTCTCCCGCTTCCAAGGTGGCGGGTGATCTTATGCTCGCGCTGCGGGCCGCTGGCGCGGCCGGGATCTCGCCGCCATGCTGCGCGGACTGCGGGCGCCGCGTCACCTCGATGCAGCGCCGGGGCGAGCACTGGTACTGCGCGCCCTGCTTCGTCCGCCCCGAGGACTGCGCGGGCTGCGGGAAAACGCGGCAAGTCGCGTTCCGCGACCGGCAGGGCCGGCCGCGCTGCTGCAAGTGCCCTGACCAGGACACCCGTGACCCGCTCCTGGCCCTCGTCGAGGTCATCGTCATGACCGACCCCGCCCTGCCGGCCGAAGCGGCCGCCGCAGCGATCAAGGCGACCGTCACCAAGCAGGCCCACCTGCAGAAACTGGCGTGGCTCCTGCATGACGAGCCCGAGTTGCTCACCGGGGACGGCGCGAGGGCGCCGTTCCCGGTGGTACTGAGGCTCATCGACGCCCTCTGCGAGGCCGGCGCCACGCGCGTCAGGCGTCCCGCCTGCCCCCGCTGCCAGCGCGTGATCACGCTGAGCAAGCAACGGGACGGGCTGAGGATCTGCCGCAACTGCTGTGCCCGCGCCCGCGCCGTTCCCTGCGCGAGATGCGGGACAACGCGTGAGCCGGCCGCCCGCGACGGCCAGGGCCGCCCGTTGTGTCCGTACTGCCTGGTCAGCGATCCGGTCAACCTCGAAGAATGCGTCCGCTGCCATCGCCGCAGGCAGGTCAGCACCCGCACGCCCGCAGGGCCGGTCTGCGCCACCTGCAACCCGCGCGACATCCTGGCCTGCAGCAGCTGCGGGCGCACCGTCCCCTGCACGGTCTCCAAGGTCACCGGCCAGCCACGGTGCGGAGCATGCACCCGGTCACGCTCACAGTGCTCACGATGCGGGCAGCTCGCCCAGGCCCGCGCCGGCACACGTGACGCACCGCTGTGCGGAGACTGCGCCGTCACGGACCCGGGCCTCTTCAAGACCTGCCCGGGCTGCGGCAGCCCCGGACGCCTGATCGCCGGAGCATGCCGCCGCTGCCATCTCCGCCGGCGGCTCGACGAGCTCATCGCCGACGACGCCGGCAGCGTCCGCCCCGAGCTGCGGGTCCTGCACCAGACGCTGGCCGCCACTGACCGGCCGGCCAGCGTCCTGGCCTGGCTGTCCAGCGGCACCCCGCAGGCCGTGCTCACCGAGCTCGCCGCTGGCCTGCGCCCGCTCACCCATGCCGCGCTCGACGAACTGACCGCGAGCAAGCCGCTGACGCACCTGCGCAGTGTCCTGGTCGCCACCGGAGCGCTGCCCGCCCGCGACGAGCACCTTATCCAGCTCGAACACTGGATCACGCAGACCGTCGCCAGCCGGCCTGACCGTCAGGAGAAAGAGACCCTGCACAGTTACGCGGCCTGGCACGTGCTCCGCCGGCTGCGCCAGCGGAACCGCGGCACCCACGCCACGAACAACCAGGCCGGCGTCGCGCGCCGGAACATCACCGCCGCCGTGGCGTTCCTGGACTGGCTGACCGCACGCGGGCTCACGCTGGCCTCCTGCCCGCAGGGCGATCTCGATGAGTGGACGGCCGCGGCGAGCACCAGCCAGCGCGGCCCTGCCGGGCACTTCATCCGCTGGGCCCGCAACCAGAAGCTGACCAGCCTGACCTTCCCTGCCACCAGGTGGCCCGGCCCCACCCGCGTCATCGATGCCGAAGGACGCTGGGAACAAGCCCGGCGCCTGCTCCACGACGACGCCCTCAAACCCGGAGACCGGGTCGCCGGGCTGCTCGTCCTGCTCTACGCCCAGCAGCCCGCTGCCATCAGCCGCCTCACCCTCGATCACGTCCAGGCCAGCGACGCCGTAGTGCGCCTTCGGCTCGGCCGTGAGCCCGTCGTAGTCCCCGAACCGCTCGCCACCCTCGTCCTGCACCTGGTCGTCACCCGGCAGGGCCACGCCACCACCGGGGACCAGGGCACCTCACGCTGGCTGCTGCCCGGCGGGCGCCCCGGCCAGCCGGTCAGCCCATACCGCCTCAGCGAACGCCTCCACCAGATCGGCATCCAACCCGGCCCAGCCCGCTCCACCGCCCTGTTCCAGCTCGCCACCGAACTCCCCGCCGCGATCCTGGCCCGCATGCCCGGCATCCACATCGACGTCGCGGTCGCATGGCAGCGCGCCTCCGCCGGCGACTGGATGACCTACGCCGCCGACGTCAGCCGCCGCACCGCCAAGGACAACCGCCCATGACTCCAGCACCCCAGCAGGCCATCATCCTCATCACCGGGATCCAGGCGGCCGGGAAGTCAACGATCGCGCAGATGCTGGCCGAGCGGCTGCCTCGCTCGGTGCACGTCCGAGGCGACCTGTTCCGGCACATGGTGGTCAACGGCCGGGCCGACATGACGCCCGACCCGTCCGCCGAAGCGGTGCGGCAGCTGCGCCTGCGTTACCGGCTGACGGCGGCCGCCTGCGACGAGTACTTCCGGGAAGGGTTCACCGTGGTCGCCCAGGACGTCATCCTCGGCGATCACCTCACTGAGATGGTCCAGCTGATCCAGCACCGTCCCCTGCTCGTCGTGGTGCTCGCCCCACAGCCCGAGGCTGTCGCCGCCCGCGAGGCAGCCCGGGGCAAGAACGCCTACAGCCGGTGGACCATCGACCTTCTCGACAACGGCCTGCGCGCCGAGACACCCCACCTCGGGCTCGGGCTCTGGCTCGACACCTCAGACCAGACCCCCGACCAGACCGTGGACGAGCTCCTCAACCGGGCCTGGACCGACGCCAACATCCAGTGATCAAGCAGGCATTCAGGCAGTTCCAATATCCGACTGTGCCGTTATGCGTGTCGTCGGACTTCCGCACCCGCACCCTGCGGCGGCACCTGGACGCGACCGTCGCCGCCGCGCTGGCCTCGCAGAAGGCAGGGCCGGCGTGAAGCGCAAGGTCGGCTACTCCTGGCACCTGCGCGAGGTGATGGCCCGGAACAGGGTCTACACCGCGACCGAGCTCGTGCCGATGCTGCGCGACCGCGGCGTCGACCTGTCGGCCTCCCAGGTCCACCGGCTGGTCTCCGGCACCCCGGAGCGGCTGTCGCTGCAGGTGCTGTCGGCGCTCTGCGACATCCTGGAGTGCACCCCGGCCGACCTGCTGACCGCCACTGCGGAGAACGCCGGCGTCCGCAAGACCGCCGCCGGCGACCTGCCCGCCCCGCCGCCGGCCGCCGCGAAGCTGCGGCCCCGCCCGGCCCGCATCCTGGACGACGGCGAGTGAGCCGCCCCTACGCAACCGACGAGCAGTACGAGCGCTGGTACTTCGCCGGCTGCTGCCGCTGCGGCCGCCGGAAGAACAAGGCGGGAGCCTGGCCCGACGGCCACGTCTGCCGGACCTGCGCCGACCGCGCCCTGCGGAGACGGGGGCCATGCCCCGGCTGCGGCCAGGAGCGGGTCCTTCCCGGGCTCCGGACCGGCGACGGAGCCGCGATCTGCCCCGGCTGCGCGGGGTTCTCGCAGTCGTTTGCCTGCACGCGGTGCGGGTTCGAGGGCAAGCTGCACGGGGGCCGGCTCTGCACCCGATGCTCGTTCGCCGACCGCCTGGCCAGCCTGCTGGACGACGGCACCGGCCGGATCCGCCCCGAGCTCGCCCCGCTGGCTGACGCCCTGCTCGCCATGGACAACCCGCTGTCCGGCCTGACCTGGCTCTACCCGCGCCAGGGCCGTTCCGGGTCCGCCGACGACCTGCTGCGGCGCCTCGGCCGGGGAGAGATACCGCTGACCCACGAGGCGTTCAACGACCTTCAGCCCTGGCGGGCCGCCTCGCACCTGCGCGACCTCCTGATGGCCTGCGGCGCGCTCCCAGCCATCGACAAGCAGTTCTGCGCGTTCGAGCGGTGGCTGGGCATCCACCTCGCCGCCGTCACCGACAGCGGCCACGCCCAGGTCCTGCACCGTTTCACCACCTGGGAGGTACTGCCCAGGCTCCGCACGAGGGCAGAGAAGAAGCCGCTCAGCACGGGCTCGCGAGGCTACGCCGTCGGCCAGGTCCTGCGCGCCACCGAGTTCCTCCAGTGGCTCTCCGACCGGGGCCTTGCCCTGCCTGGGTGCCGCCAGGCAAACATCGACGCCTGGCACGCCGGGCGCAGCGAGAACCACCGCAACGCCGTCCGGCCCTTTCTCCAGTGGTGCATGGCCACCAAGCTGACCGGCCGGTTCCGGCTGCCCCAGACGGCCACAGGCCACTCGGCGCCCATGCCCGAGCCCGAGCGGGTCAAGCACCTCGGCCGCGTCCTGGCCGACGGGGCCCTGCCTCTCCGGACCCGGGCCGCGGCCGCCATCGTCTTGCTCTACGCGCAGCCGGCGAGCCGCATCGTCCGCCTCACCCTCGACGACGTGACCGACTGGAACGGCGAGGTTCTCCTGCGGCTCGGCGACCCGCCGAGCCCGGTCCCCGGCCCGGCCGCCGGCGTCCTGCTCAGCTGGATCTGCAGCCGGACCAATATGAGGACCGCGACGAACCGCAACTCGGCATGGGTGTTCCCGGGCCGCCGGGCCGGCCAGCCGATGCGCGCCGACTACCTCGCCAGGCTGCTCAACGAGATCGGCATCCCCACGGCAGCGGGGCGAACCTCAGCGATCCGCCAGCACGTCCTGGAGACGCCCGCGCCCGTCGTGGCTGACGCCCTCAGCTACAGCCAGGGCACCACTGCCAGGCTGGCAGCCCAGGCCGGCGGAACCTTCAGCCGCTACGCCCCCGGAGACCACGCCCGCCCGTCACCAGGTCGCGGGCCAGGCAAGGGAGAGCAATGACAGGCGCATCGCTCCCGGCAGCGCTCCGCGCCGCCGCCGAAGGCCTCTACGCGCTCGAGGCCGCCGCCGGGCTGATCATCGCCCACGGCACCTGGCTCGAACGCGATGATTTCGCCCGCTTCGTCCACCACGGCGCCGGCGCGGCGGCGATCGACTGGGAAGCCGCCGTCACCGCCCTTGACGCCGGCGGGCTCCCTAGCTCGGCCGGCGAGAAGCGGATGCTGCGACTAGCCGCCAGCCTCGCCGGCCAGGCCCACGTCAGCCTCGGCGACGCCATTACCGGCATCGACGAACGCAACCTCAGCATCCTGGCCAGCGCCGTTCTCCACGCTGGCGGCCGGCGCCAGTTCCCAGGGCCACGTGGCGAGACTCGTCACCGTCTGCACCTGCCTGGCATGATGTGACCGTGATCCGACGCGAGCAGTACCAGCGCCTCGAAAGGCACCTGCAGGCCGTCGGCCGCCCGCGGGTCGAGATGACGTTCGCCGAGGTAGCACAGGTCATCGGAGAGCGGCTGCCGGACAGCGCATACCAGCGCCCGCAATGGTGGGAAAGCGACCCTAAGCACACGCAGGCGGTCTGGCTCGACGCCGGCTACACCGCCAGCCCGAACCTCACGGCGCAGAAGGTCACCTTCACGAAGGTCCAGTGAGGCCCCATAGCAGCCCCGACAGCCACCGGGCACCCGGACATCACCGGCAATCCAGGCTCGGCTCGGCGGGGAGAACTCGCGACAGTTAAATACGCGCTCTCACCAGTACGGCGGACCACCCTGGGCGGGCCGCGGGCGGAGGAACTGCGCGCCATGCTGGCCGCCCTCGGCGTCGAGCGCGGGGACCTGCCGGACACCCGCCGGCTGCGGGCCGGGGTCGCCGAGATCTGGCAGCGGTACCTGGAACCGCAGGCGGTGGCGGAGGGAGTCACCGGGCCGGTGCTCGCGTTCCTGGCCAGGCGGATGAAGAGCAACGACCCGAGCGCGCTCGTGCTCGCGGCCCGGTACCTGCTCTGCGCCCCGGACCGGACGCTGGAACTGGCGCGGCTGAGCCAGATCCCGATGCTCGTGCTGTACGGAGAGAACGACAACGCCTGGCCGCCGGCCACCCAGGAGGTCATGGCCAGGCGGCTGCGGGCCCGCCGGGTGTGCATCCCCTGCGCCGCGCACTCCCCCGCGGTCGAGGCGCCGGCGACGACCGCGAGCGCGCTGACGTCGTTCTGGGAGGCGGCCGAGTGCAAGCCCGCCAGGGAGGCGGCCAAGGGCAAGCCCGCCAGGGAGGCGGCAAGGGCAAGCCGGCCAGGCCGGCTGCCGCTACCCGATCGGGTTAACCCGCCCTCGACCGGTCGGCCGGTCCCGGGCCTTGGGGCTCCAGCGCGTCCCACGGACGCCGCGGCGCCGCGGCGAGGGTCCCTTCCGGGCAGTGCCGCAGATAGTCACACCAGCCGCAGGCCGGGCTGGGGCTCGGCGGGAATACCTCGTCGTATCGCTCCGGCGGCAGGTCGCGCATGCGCTCGTCCGCCGCCGCGCAGTCCTCGGCGATGCTCTCCGCGCGGCGCAGGTGCCTGGCCAGCGATTCGTCGGTGTGCGACCAGGCGAGCACCTGCCCGGTGGGCAGGTGGTGCAGCTCGACACGATGGCAGGGACGGCGCAGCACCCGGCCCGCGGCCAGCGCGTACAGCCCCAGGGCCATCGAGCTGCGGGCGTCGTCCACGGTCAGCAGGTGCCTGCCGGTCTTGTAATCGACCACCACGAGCTCGGTCTCCGCGCCGGTGTCACCGGGCCTGATGTCCAGCCGGTCGATCCGCCCGGAGACGGCGATCTTGTCGGTGCGGGTAGCCACGGTCCGCTCCACCCCGACCGGCTCGTCGGCCGGATCGAGCCCGGCGACGTATCCCTCCACCATCGCCGTCGCGCGCTCCCGGTACCACGCAGATTGCGCCTGGTCCGCGAAGCCCTCGTCGATCCAGCCGCGGCCGACGAGCGCGGCCGCGGCCGCGACGGTCCGCATCGCCAACGGCAGCCGCCACCAGCCGGCCAGCGCATTGTGGACGGTCGCGCCGAGGCTATTGTGTGCCCACGGCGGGCCCTTGGCCGGGGCGGGCCGGTCCAGGTAGCTCATCCGGTACCGGCGCGGGCAGGTCAGCCAGGTCGAAAGCCGCGTCGGCGTGCACGGGTAAAGACGCCGCGGCATCCCCTCGAAACCCAGCTGTTCCACCAGCGCGCCTAGTCGTCGTCGGGGTCGTCGTCCGGCAGGATCGGGCCGGCCGCGACCCAGGAGTCGAACTTCTTCTCGGCCGTGGCGATGGTGGTTTCCGCGCCCTGGCCAGGGAGCACCCGGGTGTCCGAGGGGAGCGTCAGCAGGTTCTCGCCGATCGCGGTCAGCTGGCCCGCGAAGTCGGGGTACTCGCGGTCATGCGGGCTCGGACCGGTGGCAAGCAACGCGTGCCCGGTGAATACCACGCCGAGTTCCTCGCAGTACAGGCAGACCGAGCCGACCGTGTGTCCTGGGGCGTGCATGACCTCGAGCTGCACGTCGGCGACGTCGAAGATGCCGCCATCGGC
>JBOHCG010000390.1:0-7500 GCA_050698735.1 Streptosporangiaceae bacterium
TCGCTCGCATGAAAAAGGGCCTCGACAATTGGGTTTGTCTGAGGCCCTTTGCGTGTTAGGCGCACAAGCTACCTGGGGTTGTCAGGCGCCCTTGGCCTTGTTGCCGTACCGGCGGCGGAACTGCTCTACCCGGCCCGCCGTGTCGAGGACGCGCGACTGCCCGGTGTAGAACGGGTGGCTCGCCGAGGAGATCTCGACGTCGATGACGGGGTAGGTGTTGCCGTCCTCCCAGGTAATGGTGCGCTCGCTGGTGGCGGTCGACCTGGTGGGGAAGGCGAATTTCGCCGCGCGGTCGCGGAAGACGACCGGATGGTAGTCCGGGTGGATTGCCTGCTTCATGGTTACCGCTCCTCTCGGAATTCAACGTGGCGGCCGATCACCGGGTCGTACTTGCGGATGACGATGCGGTCAGGATCGTTCCTGCGACTCTTGCTGGTCACATACGTGTAGCCAGTCCCAGCGGTCGACCTGAGCTTGATGACGGGGCGAAGTGTGCTGCGACTCATGCCCCCTACAACCATCTGATAATGAAAATCATTCCCGGCCAGTATCGGGACGTTCTCGATGCCGGGGACGCTGCCCGCCCTGATCGCCAACCTGGCGGTCGAGATAGCGCCGATCCGCGTCAACCTCATAGCGGCCGGGTTCGTCGACACGCCCCTGTCGGTCTCCCTGCTCGGCGGTGACCTGGACGCGCGCCGCGCCCAGCTCCGCGCCACCCTGCCCATCGGACGTGTGGTCGGCCCTGCCGACATCGCCGCGCTGGCCGTGCACATCATGACCAACACTGCGATGACCGGCGGGACCTACGACATCGACGGCGGCGAACAGCTCGTCCCGGCGTAACCGGAAGGAGCGGAACGGGAGACGGCGCTCTATCTCCGGCCTTCCGGTCAGTCGATCCGCAAGCTGCGTTCGGATGATCCAGCTATCGGTTCCAACTGAACAGACCGGCCACGCGGCGGAAGGTGGCGCGTGGGCTTGGTGGCCTCAGATCGGGTAGCGCGTCGGTTCGGTGCTGTAGAGGCGGCCGGACGGCGTTCTCCAGCGGATGACCGCCGGGGTGGGTTGCTCCACCGTCCATCGCGGGTCCTGCTTGAGGCGATGATGATGCCTGCACTTCGGGCTGTCGTCACACACACATTCAGGCCGATGATGCCCGCCAGTCGCGGTTCACTGCTGCATCGAGTCCACGATCTCAGTGAGGAGGAACTTCGCCTTCGCCGGGATCGGCCGTCCTGGATAGGCCCGCTCAACCAGGTCAAGGCCTTCGTCCACCGTGGTGAACCCGAGATTGCGGTAGAGCAGGATGATGTCGTCGGCGTCGATCTCGGCGCGGGCCGCGAACAGCTTCATCGCGAGCAGGTACCTTGGGGAGGCGACGTCGACGATCAGCGAGTCGCTCGAGTAAAAGCGCTGCGCGTCCGGGTCGGGGCCGGGCAGGATCCTTTCACCGCGTCGTTCAGCCAGTCCTCGGTGAGTCTCCTGTGTTGCGCTACAGCTGCCGCCGCTTGCCGGACTGTGTCGGTGGGGATGAACACCGCATCGAGGTCGCGGGTCGCCCTCGTGGCGTCATATGCTACGGCCAGGGCAGCGCCTCCGACGAGGAAGAGCTCGGCTCTCGCCCCGCGTGCAGCTCGCCCTCATCCGCATCGTCCCTGTCACCAGTCCGCCCGTTCCGCACGAACAGCCAACTCGCTGACGCCGACCACCTGTGCTGAGCCGACGGCACTCGGTGCGGCTCTTCTGGAGGGACGGGGCTTGTGTCTGGGGCGTGCTCGCTGAGCTGGGTGTCTGCTGTTCGGGCTGATCGCCGGGGCGCGGACGCTGGGCAGGGCAGGGCCGTGTTTGCGTTGCGGCGGTGGTTATCCGGGGGTCGCGGTCCGGCGGAGGGCGGCGCGCCGGCGTGGTCGTTGCGGCCTGGTCCAGCCTTCGGCGTGCTCGGCTGTGGCGAGTGAGGCCGCCTCGATCTTGCCCGTGATGTCGCGGAGGCGGCGGGCGTTGTCGAACCAGGCCGCTTGACAACTCTAGGCTGATGAACTCGGCAGGCACGCTGCACGTTCCGACCATATTGCCTGATCTTCGGCCTGAGCCAGGCACTGTTCACCGCGGTGGCTGAGGAGGTGATCATCAACGGCTACCTCATCACCGGGCTCGATCAGCTCGGCTGGTCACCGGCGCGGGCCTTCTGGCTCAGCCTGGCGCTGCGCGCCAGCTACCACCTCTACTACGGGGTCGCCGTCGTGTTCACGGCGCCGTTCGGGTGGCTAGTTACCCGCTCGTTCCAGAAGCACCACAAGCTCGCCAGGCCGATCCTCGCGCACTTCCTGTTCGACGCGGCGGCCTTCACGATCGCGATCCTGGTTCCGGGCCATCATTAGCCCCCGGGCTGATGGCGGCGGGCCGGCTGCCGTCCGGGCTGACGCTGCTGGCCTGGCCGCTGGACACGGCGGCGGCCGAATCTGCGTCCGGCTCGGAGTAGATGAACCTGCCGCCACGCAGCCAGGAGGCAATGGCCGCCAGCAGGCAGGCCGCGATGGCGAAGTCGAAGGCCGTGTGCAGGCCCTTCAGGAACGGCGGGCTTATGAGGCTGGGGAAGAAGCTGCGGCCGGTCAGGAAGGCGGCATGAGCGTGCGACAGGTGCGGCAGCAGCGACCCGAGCAGCGTCTGCATCGGGTTGTAGCCGAGGAACGCCGCGAACAGGCTGCTAACCGGCGGCAGGTGGGAGACCCTGACCGCGTACGCCTTCGGCACGCCCTGGGCGACTAGCCCGCTGTAGAGGGAGTGCGGCAGGGACGCGGACAGCCCGACGATGATGAGGGTGAAGAAGACGCCGATCGACAGCACCATGGCCGAGTTCTGGAAGGTCGCCGACATGCCCGCCCCGGCACCCCGCTGGCTGGCCGGGAGGCTGTTCATGATCCCGGTCTGGTTGGGGGAGGCGAACAGGCCTGAGGCCACGCCGTAGGCCACCAGTAGCACAGCGAACCAGATATAGCTGAAGTTCGCCGGCAGCAACTGGAACAGCCCAAAGATGACGGCGGCGGCGAGCACGCCGCCGGTGGCAAACGGCCTGGCGCCGAAATGATCGGTGAGCACGCCGGCCAGCGGTCCGGCGATGAGGAACCCGGCGGTCAGCGGCACCATGTAGATGCCGGCCCACAGCGGCGTGGAGGCGAAGCTGTAGCCGTGCAACGGCAGCCATATCCCCTGCAGCCAGATGATCAGGATGAACATCAGCCCACCTCTGGACAGCGAGGAAAGCAGGCTCGCGATGTTGGCCGCGGTGAAGGCCCGGATCCGGAACAGCGGCAGCCGGAACATCGGCTCGGCCACCTTGGTCTCGATCCAGGCGAACAGCACCAGCAGCGCGGTACCCCCGAACAGCGCGGCAAGGACCGCGGGGCTTGTCCAGCCCATGGTGTGGCCGCCGTACGGGAGGATCCCGTAGGTGATCCCGACCAGCACGGCGATCAGGCCGACGGCGAACGTCAGGTTGCCCAGCCAGTCGATCCTGGCCGGCCGCCGGATGCCGGTGTCGTGCAGCATCAGGTAGGCCCACACGGTGCCGAAGATGCCGACCGGCACCGACACCAGGAACACCAGGCGCCAGGACACCGGCCCGAGCACGCCGCCGAGGATCAGCCCGATGAACGTGCCCGCGATACCGGCCACCATGTTGGTGCCGAGGGCCAGGCCGCGCTGGTTGCCAGGGAAGGCGTCGGTGAGGATGGCGCTGGAGTTGGCGAACAGCAGCGCCCCGCCTACGCCCTGCAAGATCCGCATGACAACTAGGTAGAGGGCCGCATTGGTGCCGGTCATCCAGCTGACCGACAGCAGGATCGAGAACAGCGTGAACACGGCGAAGCCCAGGTTGTACATCTTGACCCGGCCGAACATGTCACCGATCCGGCCGAAGGTCACCACCAGCACGGCCGTCGCGACGATGAACCCCATCAGCATCCACAGGAAGTACGGAGTGTTGCCAGGGGTGAGCGGGTTCAGGCTGATCCCGCGGAAGATGTCGGGCAAGGCTATCAGGACGATCGAGGAGTTGATCGTCACCATGAGCACGCCGATGGTCGTGTTCGACAGCGCGATCCACTTGTAATGCGGGCCGAGCTGGTCGGACCCTGGCCGAGGCCGCTTTCCTGTCGCTGTGCCAGCCTTCAGCACCGGTGACTCCCGTCCGTCGACACCAAGATCGCGTCCGCCTACTTAGTTTATGCTACCTAATCATCTCTGCTAGGATCAAGTTGCGGCCAGAGCCGCCAGGCGCGCAGAGGGAGGGGCTAACGTGGCCGGTGCATCCGAGCCGGGCACGCCCACGGGCGAGCTGGAACTGGCACTGTCCCGGGTTGTGCACTGGGCCAGCCGACCGGACATTCGGCGGGAGGTCATCGTCAGGGCTGGCGTCAACATCACGCCCACCGGTGCCTGGGTGCTGGGCCGGATCATGGAGCACGGACCACTGCGGCTGTCTGATCTGGCATCCTCTCTCGGCGTAGAGAAGGCCAGCATGACCCCTCGGGTCCAGCAGCTTGAGCGGGTCGGCCTGGTCCGGCGCAATCCCGACCCTAGCGACGGCCGGGCGTGCTTGCTGGAGATCAGCCGGGAGGGGCGCAGGGTCCTGGCCCGCTTGCACCTGGCGCGTCAGCAGCTGCTCGAGGATATTCTCGCTGACTGGCCGGAGCATGTGCGGGCCGCGGTGGCATCGGCGCTTGGCAGCCTGGCCGAGCAGCTCAGCCGCGCGCCGCATGGCGCGGCGCTGGCACGCTCCTTAGCCGGCCGACGGAGCGTGCGCCCGGCTAGCTCGTCGGCGAACTCGTCAACCTGGCGGGCTAGTTCCTCGCCGACCTCGGCGAAGAACCTGCCCGGATCCTCGATCTGCTGATACCACTGCGGCAGCCAACGCGCGAAGTAGGGCGCGGGCGATCTCGCCGCCGAACCAGTTCATGCTCACGCCACCTTCCCGGCTGACAGATGCCCGTTGCCCTCGACTGTCACGTCGGCGATGAGCTGGCTGACCTTGCGGCGGGACAAGCCGAACCGCTCGGCCATGGCCCGCTGGCTCAGCGGCGCACCGGCCGCGACCGACGCCGCGTACGCCGCGCGGACCGCCTGCTCCACGTCACCCGCCACCTCCGGCACGCTTGTGGCCGCTCGTGGCTCGCGGGACCGTCTCACCTGCTGCGTCGCGATCTCAACCGAGCCGATGAACGCCACTGCGGGCCAGGCCGAGATCAGCGCGCCGAGCAGCCCGTATCCCGCGCCGTAGGCGACGTTCGCGCCGATCGTGGCGGCCATGCCGAGCCACAGCATCAGCCGGGCCAGCTGCGGCGCATCACGGCCGTTACGCGCCTCGTGCAGCAGCACGAGGGAGGCGGCCAGGATCAGCCCGTCCACGCTGAGCGGGAGCAGCCGGGCCGCCGTCCCGCCCTGCCCGTGCGCCCGGCCCAGGCCGTAGATGTGGGAGTAGCTGACGGCCGCCGCGAAGGCGGCCACGGCGCAGACCACGCTGGCCGTCGCGAAGCGGATCACCCGGTCCCCGGTCACCGGCCCGCTCCGCGCCGCGCGCTGGAGGCCGGGCTACCGGACGTGATGCGCGGCCGGATCTCCGAGCTGTCCCGGAAACAGCATGGGAAGAAAAGGTCATCGCTCGCCGTACCGTCCGGCGCGGACCGGCCATCCTCCAGCACGGCCAGCTCACAGGCCACCACGCACACGTACCATTTGTCGGGGCCGCCCTGCTCTACAATCGTTCCAGGCAGCCACGGCCACCGGGACCGGTCACCCCGCTCCTCTTGCTTCGAGCGCGGGTAACGGACCTCGACCGGGCCCTCTTCAGCGAACCTGCCGTCGTTGTCCTCGTCGTCGTACACGTCGGCTCCTTCTTCCGGGAGCCGGGTGGACAACCTGTGTGGTTATCGTTTGCACGGCGGGCTATCGTCACACGCACATTCAGGCCTGCGACGCCGTCGTCGCGATTTACTGCTGCATCGAGTCCACGATCTCGGTCAGGAGGAACTTGACCTTCGCCGGGACCGGTCGGCCCGGGTAAGCATGTTCGACCAGATCCAGGCCTTCGTCAACGGTGGTGAACCCGAGTTGGCGGTAAAGCAGGATGATGTCGTCGGCGTCGATCTCGGCGCGGGCCGCGAACAGCTTCATCGCCAGCAAGTACCGGGGGGAGGCGACGTCGACGATCAGGGAGTCACTTGAGTAAAAGCGCTGTTCGTCCGGGTCGGGGCCTGGCAGGAATCCATTCACCGCGTCGTTCAGCCAGTCCTCGGCGAGCCCCCGGTGTTCCGCTACCACCGTCGCCGCTTGCCGGACCACGTCGGTAGGGTACGAACACTGCGTCGAGGTCCCTGGTCGCCCTCGCGGCGTCATAAGCCACCGCCATGGCGGCACCTCCGACAAGGAAGAGCTCCGCTCTGGCCCCGCGGGCCGCCAGTTCCGCGGACAGGTCGTCGAGGAGCGCGCGGATGTCCTCTCTTCCGAGGCCGGTGTTCATGCGCGCTCAAGTGCCCCGCTGGTAATGAAGACGCCTCGGCGGCGGAACGACGACGGCGACTCGACCAGGGCGCGAGGGTGGAGGCCTCGCAGGTCGGTGACGAACCACCAGGGCCATGCCTCACGTCCGGGCAGCCGGGCCCAGGACGGGACGTCCCATCCGTCCCGGCGGGCCAGGTACTCGGCCATCGCCGCGAATGCGGCGTCGACCCGGATGTCGCCGGTGCTGCGGGGGGCGGACGCCCACATCTGCGCGGCGGCCGGGACTCCTGCGTGGCGCAGGACGCTGGTGTAGTCATCAAGCACCTGGACGAAGACATAGCGCCAGAGCCTGCTCGGCCGCTCGCCGCCGGCAAGCATGGCGGCAGCGCTGCCGGCGGCCTGGTCAACCGTCTCGAAGGCCCGCATCTCCACGCTCGTAATGGTACCGATAGCGTGCGCGGCAAGGCTTTAGGCGAGGCCGTGCCGCCCCGTGGCTGCTGCCGGGCACGGTGGGCGCGCGTCAACGGAATCCGCGATCGCGCGCCAGCGCGGAACGTCCCGTGAAGCGGGAACGCTTATCAGATGGCGGGGCGGCGGGTGATCGGGAAGATCATGCCACCTAGGTCGTCGGCGTGCGGCGCCATGTGGTGGTTATCGTTTGCACGGCAGACTGTTCTCACACGCATATTCAGGGCAGTTCGCGATCTCGGTAGTGGGCTACCTGTCTGGATTCTCAGGTTACGAACGTCAGGTTGCCCAGATCAGGGCTGCAATGTTTCCCAGTAGAGAGCTGTCACGTTGCCCAGAAGAATAGTTCACGGGCTGCCGCGCATGGCATCCTGAAGTGCATGAACGCTACTGGCGGGCTGCGCCGTCGCCGACTCGTAGAAGTCGTCCCTCAGCGTATGCGCGAAGAGCCCGTCGTGATCCTCACCGGGCCGCGCACGGTGGGCAAGAGCACCCTGCTCGCTGCTCTCGCTGCTCTCGCGGCCGAGTTTGACC
>JBOHCG010000391.1:0-7495 GCA_050698735.1 Streptosporangiaceae bacterium
GGCCAGGGCGACTGCGGCGGGCTGAGCGCTGGCGTCGAAGGGCACTCCCCCGGGCGGGCAGCAGGCCACGTCGCCGCACAGGTAGGACCAGTAGCGGCCGTCCTGCACCCGGAGGAACTCGCGCAACTCGGCGCCGGCCTCGCGGAGGGCGTCGCGCAGCACGTCCGCCAGCGGGGTGACCAGGGTTTCCGGACCGTATCCGACCGCCACTGCCGCGGTCAGCCGCTGCGAGCCGGTGACGCCCGCGGCGTGCGCGGCGATGTCGGCGGCCAGGGCGGCGTCGGGTGGGTCGGGCAGGTCGTACCGGAGCGTGACCTTGACGCGGTCACGGAGCGGCGCCGTGCCTATCACGACGAGGCTTGCTTCGGGCACGAACCCGAGCAGGTGCGGGATGACCGCGAGCAGCGCCGGGGGCGAGCCGACCCGGACGGTGACGGGGGTTGTCTGGGGGGCGGCGTCAGCCGCGGAGGTGGTGTGTTTCATGCAGCCAGCGTCCGGGGCGGGTCTGACAGAGCCGACCGCCGCCGGACCGGTCGGCTGTGGATAACCCGGTGCGTCCACAGGCTGGAGATGAGCCTTGACAATCTGGCGATCAAGCGTTATGTCGGGAAAGGTTCCGGTGAGCGCGACAGGCGGCTGACGCCGGGCACAGGCTCATCACCGGCCAGAACATCAGCACTGCGCTGAGCAGGCGAAGGCTATGACACAGTTCTGGCACCCCACAGGGCCGTGGTGTCCGGGGTGGGTCCCGGCCAGCGCGGTAGCCATGTCCATGTCCTTCCAGACTAGACGCGGCGCCGATGTTCACCACGACCGCTAGTGCCGGTTTCCAAGACGAAGCGAATTACGTAGCGTGATGGCAGGGCAGCGACATGATTACAGATCGCTTAATCGGGTCGCCATGACTCGTGCGCTCTCCACATCGGTCGTTGCGTACGGATCGACCGTTTCTGCGCTGCGGCACTGCTCCGGAGTATCAAACCTGCGACCGGCCTAGGCTGCCGTGCGGGCCCGAAGCGATGTGGCCCGAAGCCTCGCCGCTGCCTGGGCGGCCAGCGCCGCTATCACGGCCACCGACGGCCCCGCGCGCGGACAACCCCTGCAGCCAGTCGCCGAGGAGACCGGCGCCGACCCGGTCGTCGACCGCGCGGTAGCCCACGGCGATGAGCATGTGATCAAGTTCTCCGACGCCGCCGAGACCTACGCGCGAACCGGCGACCCGCGCGCGCTCGCCGCGCCGCCGAACTGATCGAGCCCACTGGACCCGACACGCCGGCAACGCGCGCGACCACAACCCCAGCCCAGCTCAGCCAGACTCGCAACCGGGTCAGCGCGGCTGATCTGGCGGCGTGCGGGGCTTTCTGGTATGCCGGTAACTGCTTTCGTAGCGGACCAGTCTTGGAGGTGACGTGGTGTCCTTGGCTGATCAAGCTGATCGCCGCCGGGGGGAGCTGGAAGACCGGTACCGGTCGTGGTGGCCTGTGACCCTGTCCGAGCTGCTGGACCGGATGACGGCGCAGTACCCGGAGCGCCCCTTCGTGATCGGCGAGGAAGCCATCTTCAGCTATGCGGATGTCGCTGAGTGGTCGGCGGGCCTGGCCCGGGGGCTGGTCGGTCGCGGCATGCAGCGGGGGGATCGGGTCGCGCTGGTCATGCCTAACGGCCCGGACGCCATCGCGGCCCGGTTCGCCGTGGCGCGGGCGGGTGCGGTCGCGGTCCCGATCAGTTTCCGGCTGCGCGCGATTGAACTGGCCGAGGTGCTTCGGCAGTCACAGCCAGCCGCGCTGATCACGATGGAGCAGTTCCGTGAGATCGATGCGCTTGAGGCTCTGGATCAGATCATGCCCGGTTGGGAGGTGCCGGAGAGGCAGCCGGCGGCACTGCCTGAGCTGCAGTTCGTGGTCACGGTGCCAGCTCCGGGTGCGCGGCCGCGGCGGCCGGACGTGCTCACGCTGGATGGCCTTAACCATGACCCGGATCCGGTCCTTGATGCGGAGCTGGCCGGGCGGGCCGCGGCAGCCTGCGCCCAGGACACGGCGACGATCTTCTATACCTCCGGGACGACCGGTCACCCCAAGGGCGTCCTTTCCACCTATGACATGGAGCTGCGCAGCGCTTACGGTTCGGCGTATGCCCGGGCCTTCGAGGACGGCCGCCGCATCCTGTTCGCCTTGCCGCTCAACCACGTTTTCGCCTACGCGGAGGGACTTCTCGCGTCGATGTTTGTGGGCGGGAGCGTGGTGGTGCAGTCGGTATTCGATGCGCAGGCCACGCTGGCGGCGATCGAGCGGCACCGGGCCGTCGAAGCCCTGTTCGTGCCCACGATGAGCCTGGCAGTCATTCAGGCGGCCCGCATGTCCGGGCATGACCTGTCGTCGTTGCATTCGGTGATGTCCGCGGCGCAGTCGGCCCCGGCGAGCCTGTGGAACGATCTGCAACAGGTACTCGGAGTCGAACAATGCGTGACGGCGTACGGGATGACCGAGACGTCGGCCGCGAGCACTTTCACCCGGCCGGGCGGGCCGGTCGACGACCTGGTCGGCACTGTCGGCTGGCCCAAGCCCGGTGGGCTCGCCGGCGACCCGCAGCTGGAGGGTCGGCTCGTGGAGTATAAGACGGTGGACCGGGTTACCGGTGCCGAGTTGCCGCCGGGCGCGGAAGGCGAGCTGGCGGCACGGGGCCCCATCGTCTCCCCCGGGTACTTCCGGCAGCCTGAAGCCACAGCTGCCACGATGCTGCCCGGTGGGTGGCTGCGCTCGGGAGATCTTGGCTACATCCGCGGCGACGGTGCGCTCGTGCTCACGGGCCGCGCGAAAGACATGTACAAGTGCGGGGGTGAGCTTGTGACGCCGACCGAGGTCGAGGCGTGCCTGACCCGGCACGCTGATATCGTCCAAGCCTACGTGGTGGGCGTGCCGGACGGCCGGATGGGAGAGGTTGGTTGTGCCTGGATCGTACCGAACGA
Source organism: Streptosporangiaceae bacterium (assembly GCA_050698735.1). Taxonomy (GTDB): domain Bacteria; phylum Actinomycetota; class Actinomycetes; order Streptosporangiales; family Streptosporangiaceae; genus Palsa-504. The sequence continues at coordinate 2,966 of JBOHCG010000391.1, forward strand.
GCAGGCCAAACCCAGTGACGAGGAGGTGATCGCGTACTGCCGGGCGGAACTGGCGAGGTTCAAAGTGCCGGCCTACGTGCTTCTCATCACGGCCGATCGGCTGCCCCTCACGGTCTCAGGCAAAGTTCAGAAGTTCAAGCTGGCCGAGCGCGCTATCACTGAACTCGGCCTGCCGGAGGCCACGACAGTCCAAGCTGGCTGACGCGGCTCAGCAGCGCAGGATCACTCGTCCGATCGCTTCCCGGCCGGCGAGCAGGGACAGCCCAGCGGGAGCCTGGTCGAACGGCAGCTCACGGAAGATCTCCGGGTTAATCGCGCCTTCGGCGCACAAGGTGATCAGCTTCTCATGCGCCGTGCGCAGCAGCGCCGGGTTCTCCTGCCGGTAGCGGGCCAGATGGAGCCCGATCAGGGAGAAGTTGTTCAGCAAGACGTGATTCAGCGGCACCGTGCCGATCGCCCCTCCGGCGAAGCCGACAATCACGATGCGGCCCTCAACGGCGATGCAACGACGGACCCGGTCAAATACATCACCCCCGACCACTTCGATGATTACATCGGCGCCGCGGCCGCCGGTTGCCGCGCGTACGCGCCCGGCCGGATCTGGCTCAGCCGTCAGGTCGATCACGTGATGGGCGCCCATCCGCTGGCAGGCGGCAGCCTTGGCCGCCCCGGTCGCCATCGCGATCACATAACCACCACAAACGCGGCCCAACTGCAGGGCTGCCATGCCAACTCCGCCGGCCGCCCCGGTGACCACAAGCGTCTCCCCAGCCCGCAGCCCGGCCCGGCGATGCAAGGCTGCATATGCCGTCTGATAGGCAATGTGCAGCGCCGCGGCGGTTGCGACAGGCATCGAACTGGGCACCGGATACAGCTGCCAGTCCGGAACGGTAATCGACTCCTGCAGCGCGCCGTTCGGCAACTCGGGCACCACCAGGACATGCTGCCCGGGCGTGACCGCCGCCCCGTCTCCGGCCTCGGCGACAATGCCGGCCGCCTCGAAACCCGGTGAGAACGGCAGCGACGGCCGCTCCTGATAGCGCCCGGCACACAGCAGCAGGTCGGGATAATTCAGGCCGACCGCGGCTACGCTCACCCGCGCCTCGCCTGGCCCAGGCCGGCGGGTCGGGCCCGCCTCGAGGCGCAGGGCCTGCTGCGGCGTGCCGAGCCGGTGTACCCGCCATGACCGCGCTGAGCCGACCGGCTTGGACATGTCCTTATCTTAAGGAACCACCAGACCCCGAAGGGTTCGCGGCCGCGGACGCGCCACGGGCGCCTAGCAACGTGACTGGGTATCATGCCGACGTGCACCCCCTCCTTCACGGCACCTGGCACGACGGCCAATGAGCGCTTGCGGCGCCCTAGTGACGGCCGCTGGAATGGCCCTGCCCGGACAGGTCAGGACCAACGCCGACATCGCGGCCCGGCTTGGAGTGGACGAACAATGGATCACCCGGCGCACCGGCACCAGCGAACGGCGGGTGGCGGCCCCCGGCCAGCGGCTCGATCACTTCGCAGCCGAGGCCGCCCGGGCGGCGCTGCAGCAGGCAGATAAGGATGCTGCCGATGTTGACGCTGTCCTCGTCGGCACCACCAGCGCCGAGGACATGAGCCCGCACGCCGCGCCGCTGGTCGCCACGCGCATCGGGGCGAAGGGTGCCGCGGCGATCGACGTCAGCGCCGCCTGCACCGGCTTCTTGTCCTGCCTGGTCATGGGCGCGGCAATGATCGAGTCCGGCCGGGCGCACACCGTCCTGGCGATCGGCGCGGACCTGCTGACTCGCTATCTCGACCAAGACGACCCCTCCACGGCAATGCTGTTCGGCGACGGCGCCGGAGCCGTCGTACTCGCATCGGCTCCTGGGGCCTCGCGAGTGGGGCCCGCCGTCCTCAGCTCTGACGGGACCAGGCAGCAGCTGATCCGGCTGTCCCGCGACGAGAGGCTCATCCGGATGGACGGGCCGGTCGTCTACCGGCATGCCGTGCAGTGCATGACCGACGTCACCGTTCAGGCCGTCGGCCGGGCTGGGCTCGCCCTTGCCGACATCGACCTGTTCGTCTTCCATCAAGCCAACGTCCGGATCATCGACGCGGTGGGTCAGCGGCTGCGGCTGGACCCAGCCCGGGTGGTCAACGTGGTCGGCTCTTTCGCCAACACCTCAGCGGCATCGCTGCCAATCGCCCTCGCCGTCGCCCAGCGTGATGGGAAACTGCATAACGGTGACCGGGTCCTGCTCGCAGCCTTCGGCGCCGGGCTCGTCTGGGGCGGGGTGGTAGTGACATGGGGCCCGCTTCCGCTAACCGCTCCGGCGTAGCGGCAACAACCGGCAAACCAGGTGGACCGGCTAACGGAGCATGTCGCGCAGTTGCCGAGCGCGCACGCCCTGTTTGCCCGTCGCAGACGGAATGCCATGGCGGCGCGTGTGATCGGCTCCGCGGTGCCGGGTCCGAGGCGTAGCTGGTGAGGTGGGCCGCGCGAAGGCAGCCGCAAACCCGGCATGTGACCGGCATCCTGATGTTCGATGACCGGCAGGGCCTCGCCGGCCATGGCCGCCGCGCCGGGCTCTGCGCCCGCCGGTCACAATGCTGGTATGGAAACCTCCCCGGTGCGCCCGGCCGGGCCCCCGGCGCCGGGGCCGGGGCCTGGTTTATGTCCTGCCCCGCTCGCGGCCGGGTGTATGCGACCTCGCGGACGGTGCGCGCCGCCGACGTCACCCCGGCCGGTCGGCTGCGCTTGGATGCTTTTGCCCGGTACCTGCAGGAAGCCGCAGAGGACGACGTCGCCGACACCGGCTGGCAGGCGCCCTACGACTGGCTGGCGCGCAGGTGCATGGTGTCGGCCCGCGGCTATCCCCTGCTCGGGGACCGGGTCACGCTGCGCACATTCTGCACAGGCACCGGGCCGCGCTGGGCGGAGCGCACCACCACCCTCGCCGACCCGGCCGGCGAGCTCATGCAGGCCACGGCCGTGTGGGTCGCCATCGGCCGGAACGGGGAGCCGGCCAGGCTGGGGCCGGGTTTCCACCGCTTGTACGGGGAGGCCGCCGGGGGGCGGCGGGTCAGCGCCCGGCTGACGCTTCCCGCGCCGAGCCCGGCAGCGGCCGGCCGCCCCTGGCCGGTGCGCGCCAGCGACTTCGACCCGGCCGGGCACGTCAACAACACGGTTCACTGGCAGGCCGCCGAGGATCTCCTGGCCGGGCTCGAGTGGCTGCCCGCCGCCGCCGAGCTGGAGTACCACCAGCCCATCCTGCCGGGGGGCAACCCGCAGCTGCTCGTCAGCCATGCCCCTGACCGGGTCCTGTTCTGGCTGGTGAACGACCGAGGCAGGCTCGCGTCCGGGCGGCTAGCCAGGATGCCGTTGGCGGCCGGCTGACCGGCGCTTCAACGGGAGACCGGCCCATCAGCCGCCGACGGAACAGCTCGCCCGGGCGTCCTGCCTTCTCCGGGCTGCTGGTAGCTGCTAGCGCCTCGTCGAGATACCGGCGGTCTCCGGTCGATGCTGATCCGGCTGAGGCCAGCAGCTGGCAATGCCGCACGCGGTCTGGGTCTGGGACTCTTGCTGACCAGAACACCAGAGAGCCCACGGCGTCGCCGGCGCGTGCGAGTTCGTCGATCTCATGAAGAGTCATGCTCGGGCCCGATTCGGGATGAGCGGGGCGCCGGAGGGCGTTTCGGTACCTTCATGCCTGCGTCGCTGCCGTGAGCGTCGACGCCGAAGCCGGGATCTCGGACTCACGGTCCAGGAGAAGTGACAACCAGCCAGGCGAGGACAGCCCGAACAGGAGGATCCCGCCGGCTGACCGCGCAACTGCGGGACTGCCGGAGCGTCTCCAGGCCGCGCCGTTCTAGCCGGGGTTGTCGCCGCCCTGCCCCCGCCGTTGGCAGACTGCTTGAGGTCCGAGTAGTAGCAGCGACGAGGAGAAGGTGAGCGCGCCGAATCGCACCGTATGTCCCCGTTAGGTCGTGTCCTGGCCTGGGCCGATACCTTCAACGGTCCTCATCACACGGCCCCGTGCACCAACAGCGAGGACCATCGGAATGCATTAGGGCTCTGACCTGCCTAAACGCACTGCAGTTCGGTTAACGGGTCCAGTGCGCTGACCTTCCCGCCGACGGCATGTTCCAGGTCCAGGACCGGGCCCAGATCCATCACCACCGGATCCCGGCGCCGCTCGAAGTAGGCCAGCTGCAGCAGCATCTGCTCCCCGCCCGGCGCGGTCACGAACCACTCCGCCAGCCCTCGCCGATGTCGGGAAACATGTCGCTCAGCCCGCCGGCCTGGTCCTGCCGCCCGGCCTGGAAGCCCGCGCCGCGCAGCGCCGCCTCCACCGCGCCGGCGGCCGCCGGCACGCCGTGCTCCTGGTCGGTGAACAAGTCCACGTCCTGGGTAGGCCGGGAGATGACCCGTGGGCCAGCAGCGCGTTGCCGCCGCCGAGGGCGAACCCGTGCCCGGCCGCGGCGGCCAGGGCGACTGCGGCGACCTGGCGGTGCAGGTCGCTGACCGGCATCAGGCCGCCCCGGCCGCAGTGG
>JBOHCG010000392.1:0-7474 GCA_050698735.1 Streptosporangiaceae bacterium
CCCGCAGGGCAGCGCGCGACGTGTGCCGGCGCGCCAGCAGCGGCCGCAGGGCCTGTTCCGCCTCAGCCAGCGGCCGCGGCTGCAGTTCCCTGCGCAGCCGGTCCACGTGGGCGAGGATCTCCCCGCGCAGCGGCCATCCGTCGGGCTGCTCGGCGGGGTCGGTGCGCAGCAGGTCGGCGAGCCGGTCCTGCTGCCGGCGCGCCTCGTCCAGGTGGTCGGTGAGCTCGGTCTCGATCGGCTCGGGCATGGTTTCGGTCAGCGTGGGGTCGGCCTCGATGAGCTGCCCGTAGGCCCGCACTGCGGCGGACAGCTCGGTGAGCACGGCGGCCAGCCTGGCCCGGGTCTCTGCCTCCTGGACCGGGCTGTGCTCGCTGTCGATCCGCGCGCTGTCGGCTACCGAACGGGCGAGCACCCGCATGTCCGTGGCGGCCCGTTCCAGCGTGTTGACGCCCTCGCGCAGCCCGGCCGCCGGGTCGGGAAGCCGGAGCCGCCTGGGGTTCAGCCGGGTACTCTCCTCGGCCTGGGCGAGCGCGTCGTCCACCCGCTCGATCTCGCCGCGCAGCGCCCGCGTGCGTTCCAGCCACTCCGCCGCGCGCTTCGGATCGGGCGCGTCGACCAGCCCGTCCGCCATCTGAGCGAGCAGCTCGGCCATCTGCCGGCTCAGCTCCCCGACCGCGTCCTTGGCCGGCTGGACCCGCAGCGGCGCGAGCACGAGCCCGGCCGCCAGCCCGGCCGCCGCGCCGACAAGCGTCTCGGTGATCCGGCTGGTCGCCGCGGCGTGCGAGTCGACGGAGAAGATCAGCATCGCGCTGATCGGCACCTCGAGGATGTCCTCACGCAACCTCAGCAGCATGCCGAGCCCTAGCGTGCCCGCGATGAGCAGCCCGAGCACCCACCAGCTGAACGGCACGTACACGGCGACCACGACCGCCGCCGTCACCCCAGCCGTGACCCCCACGACGCGCTGTACCGCGCTGCGGATCGTGTGATAGAGCGTCGCCTGCGCGACGAGCAGCGCGGTCAGCGGCGCGAGCACGTCGCGGGATGAGGAGCCGGGTAGCTGCAATGCGAGCAGGTACGCGAACACCGCCGTGGCGGTCAGCCTGGCGATGTACACCGCGTTCGGCTGCGCCCGGCGGCGCACCAGCGTGAGCTGCTCGACCTGGCGCCTGGCCACCGCCATGGCGGCCTCGCCGACCCTCTCGCCGGATCCGGGAAGCACAGGGAAACCTTTCACGATCGTCACAGGAAACTAGTCAGGCGGGATACCGGAAGAGATAGCTCTAGCCACAAGCAAAACCCCTCCACCCTCACGTCAACGCCTCACGCCCGCGCCTATTCCCGCAGCTAGCAGCCCCGTATCCAGGCAACCCTTTGCCTCACCACCCCGGCCCCCGAGGCGCCGCCCACCCGGGACCCGCCGACCGCGACGAAACCGCCCGCTGCCGCCTCGCCAGCCCGCCCCACCACGACGATGGTCCATCGTGGTGGCCTCAACAACGACACTGGACCATCGTCTCGGCCCAGCCCGGTAGCGCGCATGACACACCCCTCTGCTCCGCGTCGACGAGCCCGATCGGCAGCGCGCGCTCGCGGATGACCTCATCGGCGATGTCGCTGCGGTGCCCGCCGGCCCGGCGGCCCCTACATCGCCTGGTTCAAGGACCCCGCGGGCAACATCCTGGCCGTCCTCCAGGAGCGCTAGCCCAGGTAGTCAGTGTGGCACCGCGTACCGAAACCGGTAGGCGGTGCCACACCCATTACCTCCCCGGCCGAGGCAGGCACGCCACTTACGCCTCATCATTCGCATGGCACCTCGTCAGGAACAGGTCGGGAGCGCAATACAGGCCGGGCAGTCTAATAGACTGGAGGGCGGCCACCGGATCCGGAGCGCCGCATCCCGACACAGAAAACGAAGACTTGAGCATGCCCGTTACCCTGGCGACCCGCGATGACCTGCGCAACATCGCGATTGTCGCGCACGTCGACCACGGCAAGACGACGCTGGTGGACGCCATGCTCTGGCAGTCCGGCGCGTTCCGGGCGAACGCCAACGTGGCCGAGCGGGTGCTGGACTCCGGCGACCTTGAGCGGGAGAAGGGCATCACCATCCTCGCCAAGAACACCGCGGTGCGCCACGGCGGCCTGACCATCAACATCGTGGACACGCCGGGGCACGCCGACTTCGGCGGCGAGGTGGAGCGCGGCCTGTCCATGGTGGACGGCGTGCTGCTGCTCGTCGACGCGAGCGAGGGTCCGCTGCCGCAGACAAGGTTCGTGCTGCGCAAGACGCTCGAGGCCAGGCTGCCGGTGATCCTCGTGATCAACAAGGTGGACCGCCCCGACGCGCGGATCGCCGAGGTGGTCGACGCCTGCTACGAGCTGTTCATCGACCTGGACGCCAGCGAGGAGCAGATCGAGTTCCCGATCGTGTACGCCTCCGCGCGGGCCGGAAGGGCCAGCCTGACAAGGCCGCAGGACGGCGAGATGCCCGACTCGGACAACCTCGAGCCGCTGTTCGAGACGCTGCGGGCGGCGGTCCCGCCACCCGTCTACGACCCGGAAGCACCGCTTCAGGCCCACGTCACCAACCTCGATGCCAGCTCCTACCTGGGCCGCATCGCGCTGTGCCGGATCCGCAACGGCATCATGTCGCGCGGCCAGCAGGCCGCCTGGTGCCGCCGCGACGGGTCGATAGAGCGGGTCAAGATCTCCGAGCTGTACCGGACCGAGGCGCTGGAGCGGGTGCAGGCCGACTCGGCGGGCCCCGGCGACATCGTGGCCATCGCCGGCATCCCGGACATCATGATCGGCGAGACCCTGGCCGACGTGGACGACCCGAGGCCGCTGCCGCTGATCACCGTGGACGAGCCCGCGATCTCGATGACGATCGGCGTGAACACCTCGCCGCTGGCCGGGCAGGCCGTCGGCCACAGCGCCGGCCACAGCGCCGGCCACAATGGCGCCACCAAGGTCACCGCCCGGCTGGTCAAGGACCGCCTGGACCGCGAGCTTGTCGGCAACGTCTCGCTGGCCGTGCTGCCCACCGAGCGCCCCGATACCTGGGAGGTCCGCGGCCGCGGCGAGCTCGCCCTTGCGGTTCTGGTCGAGATCATGCGCAGGGAGGGCTACGAGCTGACCGTGGGACGGCCCGCCGCCGTCACGCGCGAGATAGACGGCAAGGTCTTCGAGCCGGTGGAGCGGCTTTCCGTCGACGTGCCCGAGGATTACGTGGGCGCCGTCACCTCGCTGATCTCGGTACGGCGCGGCCGGATGGAGACCATGACCAACCACGGCACCGGCTGGGTCAGGCTCGAGTTCGCGGTCCCCGCGAGGGGCCTGATCGGGTTCCGCACCCAGTTCCTCACCGAGACCCGCGGCACCGGCATCATGCACCACGTGTTCGAGGGCTACGAGCCGTGGACCGGCGCGATGCGCGGCCGGGCGACCGGCTCGCTGGTCGCCGACCGGCCGGGCAGCGCGTCCCCTTACGCCATGTTCAACCTGCAGGAGCGCGGGTCGCTGTTCATCCCCCCTGGCACCGAGGTGTACGAGGGCATGATCGTGGGGGAGAACTCCAGGCCGGACGACATGGACGTGAACATCACCCGCGAGCGCAAGGTCACCAACGTGCGCCAGTCCACCGGGGAAGAGCTCGAGCGGCTCGTCCCGCCCCGCCTGCTCAGCCTGGAACAGGCGCTTGAGTTCTGCGCCGACGACGAGTGCGTCGAGGTCACCCCGACCGCGGTCCGGCTGCGCAAGTCCATCCTCGACGCCAGGGACCGCTTCCGAGTCCGCGCCCGCGCCGCCCGCGCCACCTAACCACAGACTCAGGCGTCCCGGTCCCGGCGCAGCCGGTCGAGCACCTCATCGGGGTCGTCGGCCGCGACCCGGATCATCGCCCGCACCGCCTCGGCCAGCGACACCCGCGGCACGCCGAGCGTGACCGCCGCCGCGTGCGCCCACTCGGTCAGCTCCCGGTACAGCTCGGGGCTGAGATCGAGGGTGATCCGGACCGGATCGGACCTGATCGCGGTCCGCCCGGCAGGCTGCGCGCCGGGCTCGGCGCGCCGGGCCGCCGCCGCGGCCATCCCCGCCTTGCGCTGCTCCCGCTGCGTGCTCACGACCGCACCGAACACAGCGGCGCGCACCGATCGACGAGGTCGCGCGCGACCTGGCGCCATACGTCAAGGCCGGTCTGCTTGATCGGCATGCCGAAGCTCTGCGCGTAGACCTCGCGCCGCGGCACCACCGTGTTCAGCACGTCATAGCCGAGGTCGTTCAGCGCCTCCCGCGCGTCGCCGGTGGAGTGCGCCCGCGTGATACACCGATTCAGCAGTACCGCCGAACGCGCCGGTATCTCCCGCGCCGCCCGCACCTCGGCGATCTCGTCGCGCACCGGCGTCGTGCGGTTGATCTCGATCGGGCTCGGCGCGCACGGGATCAAGATCTCGTCCACGTAACGCAGCGCGGACCTGGCGATGCCCGCGTGGTCCTCGAGCTGCGGCGTGTCGATGATCACCACGTCGTCGTCGCGGGCGATCTCGGGCAGGCGGCGGTGCAGCTCGCGGGACGGCAGCGCGACGATGCGGAACGGGAAGGCGGCCTGCAGCGGAGCCAGCCTGGGGAACATCGCAGCCAGGTCCGACCACTCCAGAGCGCTGCCGGAGGGGTCGGCATCCACCAGCAATACGCTGTTCCCGGCCTGCGCGAAAACGTGCGCCAGCCAGACCGCGGATGTGGTCTTCCCCGTGCCCGGCTTCAGGTTGGCCAGGGCGAGGCTCAGCCCTGTCATCCAGGAATTATCGCAGCGTCCGGGCCGCTGCGGTAGCCAGACAAACCGGAAACCCGTCGAATGCAGTAATGCAGTAACGCAGTACTCCAGTACTTACCGTCAAATCTTGCATACGGCTCATTGCATACTTATCCACAACTTGTCGACAGATGTGCGAAGAAACTACCGCATGTGCGATCACGCCGCTCCCGCTCCCGCTTCCGGTTTCCGGCCTCGTGCGTCCGGGTACTCAGCGGGCGGCGCGCGCGTGCCGCGGCGACAGGCCGCGCTGCCTGGCCGCGGGCCGTTCCCGCGCCAGTTCCTCGGGCAGCGTCTGCAGCGGGTTCGACGCGCTGTCCACGACGTCCTCGGCGATCTCGATGACCCGGCGGCCGCTCGACCTGGCCACGCTCCGGAGCAGGTCGAACGCCTGCCGGGGGCGCAGCCGGTGCCGTTCGGCCAGCACGCCGATGGCCTGCTCGACCCGGACCCTGGCGCTGAGCGCGTGCTCGAGCTGCGCGACCGTCACGGCCAGCCGCGCGGCCTCGTCCTCCTCGCTGACCGGCTCGGACCGCGGCGGCGACGCCGGCGGCGGCGCGGGCATGCCGAGTTCGGCGGTCAGCAGGTCGGCGAGTACCATCGCGCTGGTCAGGTCGGTGACCTCCTCGTCGCCGACCCGCCAGCCGCCCGGCGCCCTGCGGACGACCATCTCGTCCGCGGCGCCGGGTGATCTGGTCTCGCCGCTCATGCGTGTGTCCTGTCTCGTGACGCGCACCACGGCCCGTTCGGAAAAATGTAAAATCTTTTATTTATCAGAACGAACGGTGGTACCAGTTCCGGGTCAGCGGTTTACTACCCCTGGCTGACGGCCGCCAACCTCTCGCGCACCTGCGCCGCCGAGGGGTTGACCAGCGCGGTTCCGTCCGGGAACAGGACCGTGGGCACGGTCTGGTTGCCGCCGTTGACCGACATGACGTATTCCGCCGCCGCGGGGTCGCGCTCGATGTCGACCTCGGCGATCTCGATCCCGGCCTGGCCGAGCTGGCGCTTCAGGTTCTTGCAGAAACCGCACCATCGGGTTGTGTACATCGTTAGCTCGCCGGGCACCTGCTGCCTCCTGGGGCGACGGAAATAAGACTGGCTTGTGTAACACCGGCGGGGCGCTGCGCCTTCCCGCCCGGCTCCAGGCAGAGCCCGCGATAGGGCAGGATGAGGTCGTGCTCGGGACTTACGAGGCGGTTCTCGCCGGGCTGGACGCGGAGCAGCGGGAGGTTGCCCTCGCGACCCGCGGCCCGGTCTGCGTGCTGGCCGGCGCGGGCACGGGAAAGACGCGCGCGATCACGCACCGCATCGCCTACGCCGCATCGGTCGGCGTCGTCGACCCGGTGCACGTGCTCGCGCTCACCTTCACCGTGCGCGCGGCCGGCGAACTGCGCGGCCGGCTCAGGCAGCTCGCCGCGGATCCGGCGAGCCCGGCCGGGCAGGCCGGCCTTGGCACCAGCCTGGGCACCAGCCTGGGCACCGGGCTGGTCCGGGCGTCCACGTTCCACGCGGCCGCGCTGCGTCAGCTCAACTACTTCGGGCCTCGTGTCGTCGGCGGGCGCCCGCCGCAGGTGATCGACGCCAAGGCCGCCCTGGTACGGGAGGCGGCAAAGCTGGTCAAGGTCCGGCTCGACCCCGGCGCGGACCGGGGCGCGGCCGGAGCAGGCGCGACAGACCGGGGCTGGGCCGAACGCGGCGGGGCCGCCGACGTCGCCGGCGAGATCGAGTGGGCGAAGGTCAGCGGGGTAAGGCCGGATGGGTACCCGGCCGCGGCCGCCGCGGCGGGCCGGTCGCCCGCGGTCGGCGCGGACAGCGTCGCCGCCGTCTACGAGCGCTACGAGCGGCTGCGCCGGGAGCGGCACCTGATCGACTTCGAGTCGATCCTCGAGCTGACCGCCGCCATCCTCGCCGACGACCGCGCCGCCGCGGACCAGGTACGCGACCTGTTCAGGTACTTCGTGGTGGACGAGTACCAGGACGTGAACCCGCTGCAGAAGCTGCTGCTCGACGCGTGGCTCGGCGGCCGCGACGAGCTGTGCGTGGTCGGCGACCCGAACCAGACGATCTACTCCTTCACCGGCGCCACCCCGTCCTACCTGACCGGCTTCACCGCGGAGTTCCCCGCCGCGACCGTGGTCCGGCTGGTGCGCGACTACCGGTCCACGCCGCAGGTGGTGGCGGTGGCCAACCAGCTCGTCCGGGGCGGCGCGCCGCTGATCGCGCAGCGACCCGCCGGGCCGCGGCCGGTGCTCACCCAGTACCGCGACGACGAGGACGAGGCGGCCGGGGTGGCGATCGGCATCCGGGCGCTGCTCGCCGCGCGCGTCCCGGTGCGGGAGATCGCCGTGCTCGTCCGGATCAACGCCGACACCGAGCGGTTCGAGCGGGCGCTGGCGCAGGCCGGGGTGCCGTACCTGGTCCGCGGCGCCGAGCGGTTCTACGAGCGGCCCATCGTGCGGCAGGCGCTGGTGCTGCTGCGCGGCGCCGCCCGGGGCGAGGAGACCGGCGACCCCGGCGACCGGGACCCGCTCCCGTCGGCCGTCAGGCACGTCCTGACCGGGATCGGCTTCACCGCGGGCTCCGCGTCTAAGGGCACTGCGGCTAGCGGTACCGCGCTCGGGGGCGGGCCGCGCGGCGGTGGCGCAGGCGGGCCGCGCG
>JBOHCG010000393.1:0-7449 GCA_050698735.1 Streptosporangiaceae bacterium
CGAGGCCGAGATCCACCACGTTGATCCCGAGTTCGGGGTCCAGCACGTCGCGCAGCGCCTCGAGCACGTCCTCCTGCTCCGGGGTGAGCTCCGCGGGCTCGGCCGCGTCATCAGCAGGGGCGCCGAGTGCCTCGTCCGTCACATTCTCCGTCATCGTTCTGCCTCCAGGGCCTGAGCCGTCGCGTCCTTCCACGCCATCCAGCCGAGCAGCGCGCACTTGATCCTGGCCGGGTACTTGGACACGCCGGCGAACGCCACCGCGTCCTCCAGCACGCCCTCGTCCGGCGATCCCCCGCCCTTGGACTGCATGAGCTCGAGGAACGCCTGGCTGATCGTCATGGCCTCGGACACCGCCTTGCCGATGACGAGATCGCTCATCACCGACGCGCTGGCCTGGCTGATCGAGCAGCCGAGCGCGTCATAGGACAGGTCCTGCACCACGGGCTCGCCGTCGACATCCTTGAGGGTGATCCGCAGCGTCACCTCGTCTCCGCAGACCGGGTTGACGTGGTGCACCTCGGCGTCAAAGGGCTCACGCAGCCCCTTGTGATGGGGGTTGCGGTAGTGATCCAGGATGATCTGCTGGTACAGCGACTCGGCCTGCATCACGTCACCTCCCGCCAGAGAAGCGCCCATTAAAAAATTGCTGGGCGTGGCGGATTCCTTCCGCGAGGACGTCCACCTCTTCGCAGGTGTTGTACAGGTAGAACGAGGCGCGCGTGCTCGCGGCCACGCCGAGGGCGCGGTGCAGCGGCCAGGCGCAGTGATGGTCGGCGCGCACCGCGACGCCGTACTCGTCCAGAATCTGGCCGACGTCGTGCGGGTGCACGCCGGTGACGTCGAAGGATACCGCGCCGCCCCGGTCCTTGGTGGTCAGCGGGCCGAGGATGCGCACCCCTCCGATCTCGCTCAGCGTCTCGAGCGCGTAGGCGGTCAGCGCCTCTTCGTGTGCCGCCACGTTCTGCATGCCGAGCGCGGTCAGGTAGTCGCAGGCGGCGGCCAGGCCGACCGCCTGTGCCGCGGGCGGCACCCCGGGCTCGAAGCGCTGCGGCGGCGGCAGGAACGTGGAGCCCTCCATCCGCACCACCTCGATCATCGAGCCGCCGGTCAGGAACGGCGGCATCGCCTCGAGCGCCTCGGCGCGCCCGAACAGCACGCCGATGCCGTACGGGCCGAGCATCTTGTGGCCGGAGAAGGCGAGGAAGTCCACGCCGAGCGCGCCCACGTCGACCGGCTGGTGCGGCACGGACTGGGCGCCGTCGGCGAGCACCAGCGCGCCCTGCTCGTGCGCCGCCCTGGCGATCTCGGCCACCGGCGGGATGACGCCGGTCACGTTGGACTGGTGGGTCACCGCGACGATCTTGGTGCGCTCGGTGATCAGGTCCAGGTCGAGGTCGAGGGTGCCCTCAGGGGTGACGCGGAACCAGCGCAGCGTGGCGCCGGTCCGCTCGCACAGCTGCTGCCATGGCACCAGGTTGGCGTGGTGCTCCAGCTCGCTGACCAGGACCTCGTCGCCGGGGCCCACGGACTTCGCGTTGCTCATCGCGTAGGCGACCAGGTTGATCGCCTCGGTGGCGTTCTTGGTGAAGACGATCTCGCCCGGGTCGGCGCCGATGAACGCGGCGACCCGCGCCCGCGCGGACTCATACGCGTCGGTCGCCTCCTCGCCGAGCAGGTGGGCGCCGCGGTGCGCCGCGGAGTTGTGCTGCTCGTAGAACGCGCGCTCGGCGTCGAGGACCGCGACCGGCTTCTGCGAGGTCGCGCCTGAGTCCAGGTAGACAAGCGGCCTGCCGCCCCGGACCGTCCGGCTCAGGGCCGGGAAGTCGGCGCGGATCGCCGCCACGTCAATCCTCACGCCGGCACCCCGGCGAACTTCTCATAGCCCTCGGCCTCAAGGAGTTCGGCGAGCTCCGGTCCGCCCTCCTCGACGATCCGGCCGGCCACGAACACGTGCACGAAGTCCGGCTTCACGTACCGGAGGATCCGGGTGTAGTGCGTGATCAGCAGCACGCCGTGGCCTGGCACCTCGCGGAACCTGTTGATGCCCTCGGACACGACCTTGAGCGCGTCGATGTCCAGGCCGGAGTCGGTCTCGTCCAGGATCGCGATCTTCGGCTTGAGCAACTCGAGCTGCAGGATCTCGTGCCGCTTCTTCTCCCCGCCGGAGAACCCCTCGTTCAGGTTGCGCTCGGCGAAGGCCGGGTCCATGGACAGCGCCGCCATCGCGGCGCGCAGTTCCTTGACCCAGTTGCGCAGCTTGGGCGCCTCGCCGCGGACCGCGGTAACGGCGGTGCGCAGGAAGTTCGACACCGTGACGCCTGGCACCTCGACCGGGTACTGCATGGCGAGGAACAGGCCGGCCCTGGCCCTGCTGTCGACGCTCATGGCCAGCACGTCCTCGCCGTCCAGCGTGACGCTGCCCTTGGTGACCAGGTACTTCGGGTGCCCGGCGATCGCGTAGGCGAGGGTGGACTTGCCAGAGCCGTTCGGGCCCATGAGCGCGTGCGTTTCCCCTGCGGCGACGGTCAGGTCGACTCCGCGCAGGATGTCCCTGTGCACACCTGGGCTCTCCTCCACGCTGACGTGCAGGTTGCGAACCTGGAGGGTGGCCACTTTATGACTCCTTCGGTACGGCGACGTAGACGTCGTCGCCTTCGATCTTGACGGGATAGACGGGCACCGGCTCGGTGGCCGGCAGCCCGGTGGGCTGGCCGGTGCGCAGGTCGAAGCACGAGCCGTGCAGCCAGCACTCGACCGTGTGGTCGTAGATCTCGCCCTCGGACAGCGGGACCTCGGCGTGCGAGCAGACGTCCCGCAGCGCGAACACCTCGCCGCCTGCGCGCGCCACGGCAACCGGCTCGCCGGCCACCTCGACGCCGATCACGCCGTCGGCCGGGAGGTCGGACAGCGCGCAGGCGCGGCTGAATGACGCGGGGGCCGGATCGGTCATCGCAGCTCACCATCGATCGCCTCGGCGATCCTGTCGCGCAACTCGGGCACCTCGATGGCGGCGATCTGCTGCCCGAAGAAGCCGCGGATGACGAGCTTGCGGGCCTCCTCATACGGAATGCCGCGGGCCATCAGGTAGAACAGGTGGTGGTCTTCGAGCCTGCCGCTGGCGCTGGCGTGCCCGGCGCCGACGATCTCCCCGGTGAGGATCTCCAGGTTCGGCACCGAGTCCACCCGGGTGCCGTCGGTCAGCACCAGGTTTCTGTTGTACTCGTACGTGTCGGTGCCGGACGCCTCGGGCCTGATCAGCACGTCGCCGATCCAGACCGCATGCGCGTCAGCGCCCTGCAAGGCTCCCTTGTAGGACACCCTGCTGCGGCAGTTCGGCACGTCATGGTCGACGAACAGCCGGTGCTCCAGGTGCTGGCCCGCGTCGGCGAAGTAGATCCCGGTCAGCTCGGCGTCGCCGCCCGGGCCGTCGTAGCGGACCTCGATGCCCAGCCTGACCACCGAGCCGCCGAGGGTGACCGCGGCGTGCCTGAGCCTTGCGTCCCTGCCGAGCGTGACGTAGTAGTGCGACACGTGTACCGCGTCGTCCGCCCAGCCGGCGATAGTGACCACCGACAGCGACGCGCCGTCGCCGATCACGAGCTCCACGTTGTCGGCGTAGGTGGCGCTGCCCCGGTAGTCGAGCACGATCACGGCGCGGGAGTACGGCTCGGCCTGGACGAGCAGGTGGCCGTAGCCGGTGCCCCCGCCCGCCTCCCCTCCCCCCTTCCCTGTCACCGTGACCACGGTGGGCCGGGAGGCCTGCGCCTCGGCGGGCACCGTTATCACGGTAGCCTCGTCGAACGACGCGAACGCCCGGGCGCTTACCCGGTCGGCCGGGATGAACGTGCTCCCGACGTTAGCCACGGCTCGTTCGGCCGAAAATGTTTTGACCTCGGCGGCGGGCTCCACTGCCACTTCCGCAGCCGCCGGCGTCGGCGCCGCGTCCGCGTGCAGCCCGCGCAGGCGGCGCAGCGGGGTGAACCGCCACTCCTCCTCGCGGCCGGTGGGCACGGCGAAGTCCGCGGGGTCGTAGGACCGCCGCTCGTGCAGCCTTGTCACGGGAGCGGTCTCAATCGCCCCCTGAAGTCCAGCCGACATCAGCCGACAGCCCCCTCCATCTGCAGCTCGATCAGCCGGTTCAGTTCGAGCGCGTACTCCATGGGCAGCTCGCGGGCGATCGGCTCGACGAACCCGCGGACGATCGTGGCCATCGCCTCGTCCTCGGTCATGCCGCGGCTCATCAGGTAGAACAGCTGATCCTCGGAGATCTTGGACACGGTGGCCTCGTGGGCCATCTCCACGTCGTCCTCGCGCACGTCCACGTACGGGTAGGTGTCGCTGCGGCTGACCGTGTCGACAAGCAGCGCGTCGCACTTGACGTTGGACTTGGAGTGCTCGGCGCCCTCCTGCACGTTGACCAGGCCGCGGTAGGAGGTCCGGCCGCCGGAGCGTGCCACCGACTTGGACACGATCGTCGAGGAGGTGTGGGGCGCGCAGTGCACCATCTTGGCGCCCGCGTCCTGGTGCTGACCCGCGCCGGCGAAGGCGACCGACAGCGTCTCGCCGCGCGCGTGCTCGCCCATCAGGTAGACCGCCGGGTACTTCATCGTCACCTTTGAGCCGATGTTGCCGTCGATCCATTCCATCGTCGCGCCCTGCTGGGCGATGGCGCGCTTGGTCACCAGGTTGTAGACGTTGTTCGACCAGTTCTGGATCGTGGTGTAACGGCAGCGCGCGTCCTTCTTCACGATGATCTCGACCACCGCGGAGTGCAGCGAGTCGGACTTGTAGATGGGCGCGGTGCAGCCCTCCACGTAGTGCACGTACGCGCCCTCGTCGACGATGATCAGGGTCCGCTCGAACTGGCCCATGTTCTCGGTGTTGATGCGGAAATAGGCCTGCAGCGGGATCTCCACGCGCACGCCCTTCGGCACGTAGATGAACGAGCCGCCGGACCACACCGCGGTGTTGAGCGCCGCGAACTTGTTGTCGCCCGGCGGGATCACGGTGCCGAAGTACTCACGGAACAGGTCCGGCTGCTCCCGCAGCGCGGTGTCGGTGTCCAGGAAGAGGACGCCCTTTTCCTCGAGGTCTTCCCTGATCTTGTGGTAGACGACTTCGCTTTCGTACTGGGCCGCGACGCCCGCGATCAGCCGCTGCTTCTCCGCCTCGGGGATGCCGAGCCTGTCGTAGGTGTTCTTGATGTCGGCGGGCAGCTCGTCCCAGCTCGCGGCCTGCTTCTCGGTGGAGCGGACGAAGTACTTGATGTTGTCGAAGTCGATCTCGGACAGGTCGGCGCCCCAGGTGGGCAGCGGCTTGCGGCCGTAGTACTTCAGGCCCTTCAGGCGCATGTCGAGCATCCACTCCGGCTCGTTCTTGCGCCCCGAGATGTCCCTGACCACCTCTTCGGACAGGCCGCGGCGCGCGGACGCGCCGGCCACGTCCGAGTCGGCCCAGCCGAACCTGTACGTGCCCAGCCCTTCGAGCTGTTCTTGCGCGGTGGTCGTCATGTCAAGAGCCCTCCGGACTCGTTGGTTACGTCAGTTGTTTCGCGTTTTACAACCATTCCGGCCGTGGTTGCCTTCCCCAGGTCGGTGACGTGCGTGGTGCAGATGCCGTCGCCGTGCGCGATCGTAGCCAGTCGCTGCACCGGCGTGCCAAGCAGCCTGCCGAACGCCTCGGTCTCCGCCTCGCACAGCTGCGGGAACTCGGCCGCCACGTGCGCGACCGGGCAGTGATGCTGGCACAGCTGCTCGCCGGACGGGGCCGGGCCCGCGGACGCGGCGTAGCCGTCCGCGGACAGCGCCTCGGCCAGGGCCTGCACCCGCGCGCCGAGTTCGGGGCCCGCGACCACGGGCGCGTACCTGTGCTCCAGGTCGGCGAGCTGCCTGCGGGCGAACTCGGCGATCGCCTCGGGTCCCGCCGCCTCGGCGAGGAACCGCAGCGCGCTCGTGGCCAGGTCGTCGTAGGCGTGCTCGAACGCGCTGCGACCCGCGTCGGTGATCACGTAGACCTTGGCGGGGCGACCGCGACCCCGGTTCCCGTAGGTCCGTGCCGTCCTGGTCTCGACGAGGCCTTCGGCTATCAGGTTGTCAAGGTGACGCCGGATCGCGGCCGGGGTGAGGCCGAGCCGGCTGCCCAGGGTAGCGGCGGTCGACGGCCCGAGCTCGAGGATCAGCCGGGCCACCTGCCCCCTCGTGGGGCCTGCCGCACCCATGGTTTTCACTACACCATTGTGCCTTAAATAGGCGGGCCAGCGCAAACTTTTTTGCTACATCAACGTGACGTAAATCACGGCAGGTTCAGCACCCGCGCCGCGTTGCCGCCCGCGATCTTGGCCAGGTCCGCGGCGGCCAGCGGCAGCTTGTCGAGCAGCGCGCGGCCCGCCGCGTTGGACCCGAACGGGTAGTCGACGCTGAACAGCACCCGGTCCACGCCGAGGACGCCGATCGTGCACATGATCGGCGGGATGCTGAACAGACCGCTGGTCGTCACCCACACGTTGCGCGCGAAGTACTCAGACGGCGCCAGCGCCATGCTGTCCACGCGGAGCATGGCGTCGATCCGGTCCAGCATGAACGGGATCATCTCGCCGCAGTGCCCGACGATCAGGCGCAGCCCCGGATGCCGGTCGAAGACGCCGGCGGCGATCATCCGCAGCACGTGCAGGCCGGCCTCGGCGTGCCAGCCCCAGGCGCCGGTGGCGAGCCGGCCCGCCACGGCCGGGGGCAGCCCGGCATAGAGCACGTCGCGCAGCGCCGCCGACGGCGGCGCCGGGTGCAGGTACAGCGGCACGTCGAGCCGCTCGAAGCGGTGCAGTAGCGGCTCGAACCTCGCGTCGTCGAGGAACGCGCCGTTCGAGCCGAGGGTGCTGTTCACCAGCGCGCCGACGAAGCCGAGCTCGGCGGTGGCACGCTCGAGTTCGGCGGCGGCGGCCTGCGGATCGGCGGTGGGCAGGGTGGCGAAGCCTGCGAAGCGGCCGGGGTGCGCGCTGACCGCCGCGGCAAGCAGGTCGTTGGCCTCGCGGGCGCGGGCCGGTCCGTCCGCGCCGGTCAGTCCCTGCGCGGCGGGGGCCACGTGCGAGATGACCTGCAGGTCGATGCCGTGCGCGTCCATGTCGGCGAGCCGCCCCCGGCCGAGGTCTCGCAGCCGGTCGTCCAGCTGCGGGCCCCAGGTGGCCAGCGGCCCGGTGTCGGGCGCGGCGGCGAGGTCTGCCGTCCAGAAGTGCTCTTCAAGCGCAATCGTTCGCACAGGATCATTCTGCCAGCACAGTCATTCTGCCAGCACAGTCATTCTGCCAGCACAGTCATTCTGCCAGGACCTGCCTACCTAGGACGGCACTGAACAACTCGTAGGCTCTGATCGGGGTGTTTCGCCGGCACCGTGTTCGATTCCCTGAGAGAATTGTGCTATGCAGGGCATCTCGAAGGCCGATCGTGATCTGTGGGA
>JBOHCG010000394.1:0-7440 GCA_050698735.1 Streptosporangiaceae bacterium
ACCCAGACCTACTTCCGGCCGGAGGCCGCAGGCACGATGACGCTCGTCGGCGCCTTCGCCGGCCAGCGCGGCGCGGACCCGGATGCCGCGGCGACCGCGACCGTCGAGGACCTGGCGCCGCTGGTGCAGGCGGCCTCACGCCGGGTACCCGCGCTCGGGGACGCCGGCATCGCAGGCGGGGTCACCGGCTCGTACGACATGACCCCCGACGCCCGGCCGCTGCTCGGCCGGCTGCCCGGCCTGGACGGGCTGATCGTGGCGGCCGGGTTCTCCGGCATGGGCTTCAAGATCGCGCCCGCGGTCGGCGAGGGAATCGCCGGGCTTGTCGCGGGCGCGCCAGACGGCAGCGTCGACCTCGCGCCGTTCCGGCCTGACCGGCTGCGCGAAGGCCGGCCGATCGAGGCACCCAACCCGTACTCCGACGACTGACCGGCGCCCGGCCATGGGCGGGGAGGCCGGGTGCGGAGGAGGCAACAGTGAGCACGCGCGAAGCCGACGCGGCGCAGGCACCAGGCCCGCCGGGACCGGCCTGCCAGGCGGAGATCCCGCTGGAGCGCAGCCTGCCAGGGCCGTGCTTCACCGCGGTGCCCGAGTTCGCCAGGGAGCGGGAGGCGGTCCTGTTCGCGGACTGGTTCTGCGTCGGGCGGGAGGAGTGCCTGACCGGGCCCGGGGACTACCTGACCGCCGACGTCGCGGGCGAGAGCATCCTGGTGGTCCGCGACGCGGAAGGATCCCTGGCCGGCTTCTACAACCTGTGCCGGCACCGCGGCTCCCGCCTCGTTCCGGTGGCCGGCTCCCAGCCGGACGGTGACGGCGCCCGCAGCGGTTGCGTGGGCACGGCGATCCGCTGCCCCTACCACGCCTGGACCTACGATCTCGACGGGTCGCTGCGCTCCGCTCCGTTCCTGCCCGACCTGCGCCGCTACCGGGACCGGCTCGCCCTACACCCGGTCGCCGTCACCACCTGGGGCGGCTTCGTCTTCGCCCGGCTCGACCCCGGAGGGGGCACGCTGGCCGGCCAGCTGAACGGGGCCGACGGCCGGCTCGCCGCATACCCGCTCGCGGAGCTGCGATCCGCCCGCCGGCTCGTCTACCTGGTCGCCGCCAACTGGAAGGTGATCTGCGAGAACTACAACGAGTGCTACCACTGCGGCCCGGTTCACCCGGAGCTGTGCGACCTGATCCCGGCGTTCCGCCGCGGCGGCGGTGACCTCGACTGGGACGTCGGCATCGCGCACCGCGACGGCACCTACACGTTCACGCTGACCGGCACGACCAGGCGCGCGCCCTTCCCCGGGCTCGGTGAATCAGACATAACGCGGCACCGCGGCGAGCTCATCCTGCCCAACCTCATGCTCAGCCTGTCGGCGGACCACGTCGCCGCGTTCACGCTGTGGCCGCATGACGCCGGGCACACCACCGTGCTCTGCGACTTCCTGTTCCACCCGGCCGAGATCGCGCGCGACGACTTCGACCCCTCGGACGCCGTGGAGTTCTGGGACCTGGTGAACCGCCAGGACTGGTCGATCTGCGAACAGGTCCAGGACGGCATGAGCTCGCGGATGTTCACGGTCGGCTACTTGGCGCCCATGGAGCAGCCAAGCGCCGACGTCAGCCGCTACGTCGCTGGCCGGCTCGGTGCCTGGCACCCTCAGATCCGCGCCGACTGACCCGATCGCAAGGAGATAGCCAGATATGTCACCATCAGATGGATTTCCACCGAGACGCCGGCTCCCGCCGGGCCGGCTCCAGGGCCCAGGCTGGACCACCGACCGGCGCGGCTTCCTGCGCCTCACCGGCGCGGCCGGGCTGCTGGGCGCCGTCGGCGCCATGGCAGGCTGCTCATACGGCACCCAGGCCGCCAGCCAGTCCGCCCCGGGCGGCGGAGCGCGGATTCACGAGTACGTGCCGGGGCCGCAGCCGGTCTCCGGCGGCCGCTACGGCGGGACGACGGCCGTGGTGTGGTCGGACCCGCCAAACTCGTTCGACCCGGCGGTCGGCTACAACCTGACCGCCTGGGACGCCATCACCGAACTGGTCTACTTCGGCGGCCTGATGGCCTACGACAAGCAACTCGGCGGCCCGGTGCCGAACATCGCCGCGGCACCGCCTATCCTGTCCGCGGACTCAACAACGCTGACCTTCAAGCTCCGCCAGGGAGTGAAGTTCCACAACGGCCGCGCGATCGTGGCCAGCGACTTCATCTACTCCTGGGAGCGGATGCTGACCCCGGTGCTGGCCTCCTGGGCGACCAGCTACCTGACGTCGATCGTGGGCGCGAACGCCATGATCGCCGGGAAGACAAAGCACCTGGAAGGGGTCGAGGCGCCCGACGATCACACCCTGGTGGTGCACCTGACCGCGCCCGACTTCACGATCCTGAACGCGTTCGCGCTGCCGATGACCGCCCCGGTGCCGAAGGAGGAGGTGGAGCGGCTCGGTGACACCAAGTTCGGCCAGATGCCGGTCGGCTTCGGCCCGTTCCGGATCGTGTCCTACGACAGCGCCGGGGAGACCGCCAGCTTCGAGCGGTTCGACGAGTACATGTACCCGGGGCTGCCCTACCTGGACGCGGTCACCTACCGGTGGGGCGTGGACTCGAACGTCCAGCTGCTGCAGCTGGAGAGCGGCGACGTCGATCTGCTCGGCCCGGGTATTCCGTCCTCCCAGGCCGCCCATGTGCTGGCCACGCCGACCCTGCGTGCGCTCACCCAGGAGCGGCCCTCGCCGGGCAACCTGTGGCTGACGATCTACCTGAAGACGCCGCCTTTCGACAGCCTGAAGGTCCGCCAGGCGTTGAACTGGGCGGTGGACCGGGCCGCGCTCGGCCGGGTGACCTACGGCACCTACGCGGCCTGGGGGGCGCCCTTCCCCGAGCAGATCGCGGACTTCAAGCCGACCTTCACGCCCTACGGCTACAATCCGGCGAAGGCCAGGCAGTTGCTCGCCGAGGCCGGCTATCCGGATGGCTTCTCCGCGGTGCTCACCGTGGGCGCCGACGACCCCTATCCGGCGGTCGCCCAGATCGTGCAGTCCCAGTTCGCGGCGGTCGGGGTGCACCTGTCGCTGAACCAGGTCTCGGACAACGCCCTGCTCAGCCTGGAGGAGGCCGAGCAGCAGGGCGGCGGTCACCTGCAGCTGGACACCGATGACTGGTATGAGGTGCAGCCGACCCCGGCGGACGAGGTGGACGCCCTTTACGTCACCGGGGCGTCGTCCAACTACAACTCCTACTCCAACGCCCAGGTGGACGACCTGGCCGCCGAGGCCAGGAGGACCTTCGACGAGACCGCACGGAACAAGCTGTACGCCCAGATCCAGCAGATCATCGGCGAGGACGCGCCATTCGTGTTCCTGGAGTCCGCGCTCTGGCTGGCTGGGGTCGGCAAGCGGATCCACAACTACCAGTACCGCGGCGAGACCTACAGCTACTACGACCGGATGTGGGTGCAGCGATGACCGCGGCAACCGCCATCCCGGCACCGGACGCGGCCGGGCCGGGAGGGGCCAGTGCCGGGGTGACGCCGGTACGTGCCCGGCGGTCGGCGCGATGGCCGGCCACTCTCATCACGGGCAGCGCGCTGCTGCTGGTTTTCGTGGGGGTTGCGATCGCGGCGCCGACCTTCGGCAACCCGCTGCACCAGGATCTGATCAACGGCCTGACCCCGACCGGCCTGCCCCTCGGGATCAGCCGGGCACACCCGCTTGGCACCGACGCGCTCGGCCGCAGCGAGCTGGCCCGGCTGGCGTTCGGCATCAGGATATCGGTGATCGTGGCGCTGGTCTCCAACCTGACCAGCATCGCGGTCGGCGCCACGGTCGGCCTGCTGGCCGGGTTCTTCGGCGGCCCGCTCGAGGCGGTCCTGATGCGGATCACCGATATCGGCCTAGCCCTGCCATACACGTTGGCCGCCCTGGTCATCGCCGGGCTCATGCCTGCCGGCCTGACCCGGGTGATCGTGATCATCACCGCGCTGTTCTGGGCCTACCCGGCCCGGCTGGTCTACGGCGAGGTGCTGCGGCTGCGGCACCGGGGATTCGTCGAATCAGGAGAGGCGATGGGTGCGGACGGGGTCACGGTGGTGCGGCGGCACCTGGCTCCGCACATGTTCCCGCTGCTGGTCACCTACTCCCCGCTGAACGCGGCGTCCGCGGTGGTGTTCGAGGCGACGCTGTCCTACCTGGGGGCGGGGATCAACCCGCCCACCGCCTCGCTTGGCAACATGATCTCGGACGGCCAGACCGCGATCAGCTACGCGCCCCGGCTGCTGCTGGTGCCCGCCGTGGCGATCTTGCTGATCACGATGTCGTTCCTGCTGATCGGCGAGGGCCTGAAGGCGCGCAACCCCGACCTGGCGAGGGTGTCATGGCTCGGACGCTGATCCGCCGCCTCGTTTACGGGCTGATCGCCGTGCTGGGCGTGGCCGCGCTGGCGTTCCTGGCCGAGTTCGTCGTGCCCGGTGACCCGGCACGGGCGCTCGCCCCGCGGGCGCAGAGCGCGGCAGTACTGGAGAACATCCGGATCCAGCTCCACCTGAACCAGCCGCTGGTGGTCCAGTTCGCCGACTACTTCGCCGGCCTGTTCCAGGGCAACCTGGGCACCTCTTACGTGCAGCGGCAGAGCGTGGTCAGCCTGATCGCGCCGCGGCTGGTCACCACGGCCTGGCTGGCGCTGGCCGGGGTGGTGGCCGAGGTGGTCATCGGCGGCTCGCTCGGCCTGCTGGCCTCGCTCTACCCCCGGGTGCGGGCCGCAGTCAGCGCGGTGAACCTGACCCTGCTGGCGATGCCGCAGTTCGTGGTGGGCCTGATCCTGCTGCTGATTTTCGGGTTCCGGCTGCATATGGCGCCGGTCACCGGCGGCGCCGGCCCGGCCGAGATCGTGCTGCCCGCGCTGACCCTGGGCCTGGTCGGGGCGCCCTGGTACGCGCAGATCGTGGCCGACCAGATGTCCGACTCGCTGTCGTCGGCGTACGTGCGGACCGCGGTGGCCAAGGGGCTGACCGACGGCTACATCTTGCGCCGTCACGTGCTGCGCAACGTGCTTTCCCCCGCGCTCACGATGATCGGCCTGGACCTGGGCGCCTATCTGTCCGGCGTGGTCACGGTGGAGGTGGTGTTCGGCTGGCCGGGGATCGGGCTGCTCGCCGTGGAGTCGCTGCAGAACCTGGACCGGCCGGTGGTGATGGGCACGGTGATCGTCGGCGCGGTCGCGGTGGTTGTCTTCAACCTGATCGCCGACCTGCTGCGGATGTACGTGGACCCGCGGACCAGAGAGGACCCGGCGTGAGCGCCGCGGCTGAGGCCGCGCCGGGAAACGGGCGGGCCTGCGTGCTCGAGGTCGAGGACCTGCGGGTGCGCTATGGAGAGCTGCCCGCGGTGGACGGTGCCAGCCTTCGGGTGGCCCGCGGCCAGGTCGTCGCGCTGATCGGGGAGACCGGTAGCGGGAAGAGTTCCTTCGCCCTCGGCGTCGCCCGGCTGCTCGCCCGGTCGGCGGTGGTCACCGGCGGGGTCAGGATCGCCGACTGTGACCTGTCGTCGATGAGCGATCGGGAGTTCCGGCTCCGGCGGGCCGGCATCCTCGGCTACATCGCGCAGGACGCGATGGCTGCTCTCAACCCAGTGCAGCCGGTGGGCAGGCAGATCGGCGAGCTGTTCCGGGTGCACCGCGGGATGTCCAAGCGGGAGGCTGGCGCCCGGGCCGTGCGTGAGCTGACCAGGGTGCGGATCGACCGCCCGGAGCTGGTCGCCCGCCGGTACCCGCATCAGCTTTCTGGCGGGATGCGGCAGCGGGTGATGATCGCGATGGCGGTGGCACTGTCGCCGCCGCTGCTGATCGCGGACGAGTCAACGACGGCGCTGGATGTGTCCACCCAGGCGGATATCCTCGCCCTGCTCGGCGTCCTGAAGGAGGAGACCAGCTCCGGGATTCTGTGGATCACCCACGACATGGGGGTGGTAGCCGAGCTGGCCGACTGGGTCGCGGTCATGTACGCGGGCCGGATCGTCGAGCAGGGCCCGGTGCACGACATCTTCGACTACCCCCGTCATCCCTATACCGAGGGACTGCTGCAGACCCGGCGCGACCTGCGGACCGGCCGGCCCGGCGCGCCGCTGTTCCAGATAGAAGGGGCACCTCCGGCGCTGTCCGCCGACCGGGCCGGATGCGCATTCGCGCCAAGGTGCCCTCGCTCATCCGCGATCTGCGCGGAAAGCGCGCCGGCGCTTGAGCCGGTCCCGGAACCCGCGGCGGGCGGCCAGTTGGCGGCCTGCCACCATCCAGTCCCACCGGGCAACGGGCACCGGCCCGCTGGCCAGGCTGGCGAGGAGGTGCGGCCATGATCCCCGCCGGTCTCACTCCCGGCACTGCCGGCACTACCGGCATCCCCGGCAGCATGACGGCCCGGGAGGGCGTGGCGGTGCCGGACCGCGTCCTGCTTGGTTTCGAATCGGTGAGCAAGTACCACCGGGGGCTGGCCGCGCTCGATGAGGTCAGCCTGTCGCTGGCCAGGGGATCGACGCTAGGCCTGGTCGGCGAGTCCGGGTCGGGGAAGACCACCTGCGTCCGGCTGGCGCTCGGGCTGGAGCGCCCGTCGGCGGGGCGGCTCACGTTCGACGGCGCGGCCTACCCGCGCGGGCGGCCGAAGCTGCGGCGGGTGCGCAGGCAGATCGGGTTCGTGCTGCAGGACCCGTACGACTCCCTGGACCCGAGGATGCGGCTGCGGGACATCGTGTCCGAGCCGCTGCGGATCCACCGGCTGCGCGACCGCGACACCGACCAGCGGGTCAGCGAGCTGCTGGCCGCGGTCGGGCTGCCGGACGCCCCGCTGGACAGCTACCCGGCCAGGTACTCCGGCGGCGGCCGGCAGCGGATCGCGATCGCTCGGGCGCTGATCTGCGACCCCGCCGTGCTGATCTGTGACGAGCCGACCTCCAGCCTGGACGTGTCGGTGCAGGCGCAGATCGTCAACTTGCTGCTGGCGGCCAAGCGCAGCCGGGACCTGTCAATGCTGTTCGTCAGCCACGACCTGGACCTGATCGGGCGGGTCGCGGACAACCTCGCCGTGATGTACCGGGGCCAGGTGGTGGAGACCGGGCCTGCCGAGCTAGTGCGCAGCCAGCCGCGTCACCCTTATACCAAGTCGCTGCACGACGCCGTTCCCGCCGATCACCCGGCGCGGCGGCGGCTGGCGGCGCCGGCCGGGGCTGGGGCCGGCGAGGACGGTGCGGACACTGCCATCCGGCCGGCCGGGGCGGACCCTCAGGCCGCGACAACCGGGGCGGCTAGCTGTGTGTTCGCCGGGCGGTGCCCGCGCGCCCAGGCTCGCTGCCATGCCGAGCGCCCGCCTACTGTTCTGGAGCCGGGCGGCAGGTCACATGCCTGCTTCTTCCCGCTGGCCGCGGCGGGAGATAGCCGACCGTGAGCTCGCGCCGGGATGTCGT
>JBOHCG010000395.1:0-7439 GCA_050698735.1 Streptosporangiaceae bacterium
ATGCCGATCGGCAGGCCGCGAAGTCTCGCTGGTCGGGAGTCGGACTGATCAGGTCGTTACGCCTTCGATCCCGTTCGGGTGGGCGGCGGCGCGCAGTGCCCGGTACAGCAGCCGCGGGTCCCCTAGACGGCGCCGGAGTTCACGCTCAAGTCCTGCGATCGGGTAGAGGTTCTGTGGTGCGCGGGCGTCTTTGTAGGGGGCTGAGGCGAATCTTCCGAGGCATTTCTGGCTTACGGCTGCGAGCCGGATTACTTCGGGGACGGGCAGGTCGGCGGAGCATTCGATGCGGACCACGCCTGCCCACGGCGATCCGGGAGTGCCGGGCAGCCGCAGATACCAGCTGTGCCGGTCCCAGCTGGTGCCCATCAGGAACACGGGAGTGCGCTGGCCGGGCGACAGTGCGGCCACGAGCGTATTCAGGTCCGGCGGCAGGTAAGTGCTGCGATGGGACTTGATGTATCCGAGGGCGCGCGGCAGGTGCTGGCGGCCGCGCAACGGGCCGTCAACGATGAGCAGGTCGCCGTCTGCTCTCACGCCGTGCTGATGGACTGCGGTTCGTGCCTCGACCGCCGTGACCACTTCGACCTCGGCCAGATGATGCTGGAGGGCTTGGGAGAGCCGGACCATGAGCGGCGTGCTGGCCGTTTTACCTGCGACGTGACATGCGCCGTAATTGCCGGCCCACGTGGCGATGTCGCGGGCGTGCGGTGCGACGGTGAACAGGCCGCGTCTCACATGGGCCAGGACGAGGTGGGCCTGCTGGCCGCAGCAGCACACCACTCCTGCCGCGTACGAGGCGCAGAGGGCCGCGCTGGCCTGTGTCGCCTGGCCGTTGGTGTCTGGGTTCTCATCTATCCAGACGCGAGCTTCGATACGCCGGACGCCGTCGACGAACAGCAGCGTCTCGGGAGCGGCGCATTCTGCATCAGGGTTGATTGGCTGCCATCGGTCTGCTGGCAGTTCGACGGTGACGTCCACGGCGGCGGTGGACTCTTCCAGGTAATCTTCGAGTTCCAGGCTGGTGCCGTAGGCAGGATCCCATCCGTCGACCGTGAATCGCATCGCATCCCCGGTCGCGGTCGCGGTCGTGGTGGCGGTCGCAGCGCCGTCCTGGCTGACGTGGATATCGCCCGTCATATCGCGGCCGCCTCGTTCGTGAGGCCTTCCCGCATGACGCTCGAGGTCCGCGCGTCCCTGGAGACCTTGAACCGGACCGGGACCCGCTCGGCGAGCGCCGCGACGTGGGTGACCACGCCGACCATGCGCTGGCCTTGGGCCAGGGTCTCCAGCGTGGTCGCCACCACGTCCAGGGTGTCCGGATCCAGGGTGCCGAATCCCTCGTCGAGGAAGATGGAGTCCAGCCGGGCTGCGCCGGCCGCGGCGAGAGCGGAGATCTGGGACGACAGCGCAAGAGCCAGCGCCAGGGATGCCTGGAAGGTCTCGCCGCCTGACAAGGTACGAACCGACCGGCGCGCGTCGGCGTCGGTGTGATCGACGACGTAGAAATCTCCGTCTTCGTAGGTGAGATCGAACTGGCCGCTCGATAGCGCGGCCAGGTTCGCCGACGCGTCCGCGACGAGAACGTCCACCGCCTCGGTCACCAGCCAGCGGGGGAAGCGGTCAGACCGCAGCAGGTCACCTAGAAACCTGGCGACCCGCTGGTCGTCCTGCGCGTCCTGCTGCCTGCTGGTGAGTTCCGCCGCCTGGGCGCGCCGTTCCATGATGCGCTGTGTCGCGGCCCGGGCCCGCTCAACTGCTCCGGCGACGGCCGAGGACGCGCCGGCGGCCGCTGTTTCCGGAGCGAGGCCGATTCCGGCTGCGGCCAGGTCATCGGTCAGCTGGCCGGTCAGTCCATTCAGGTTCGCCCGGGCCGTGGCGGCTGTCGCGGAGGCGGCTGTGATGTCCTGGTCTCGTGACCGGGCCTCCCGTGCTGCCCACGTGGCCAGCGCCGTCCATCCGTCAAGCAGGCCGGCGCCATCCAGAGCGGGCGCGCCGAGGGCGACCACACGGTCGCGGACGGCGGACAGGCGGGCCATGGCGTCAGATTCGGCCTGTTCCAGAGCAGCGAGCGCCGTTTCGCTCTCGGCCCGGTCGCTGCGGGCCTTGAGGAGTTCTCCCTCGGCGTCTGCCGCCGATGCTTCAAGCCGGTCGCGCACGGCGAGCCGCTCGATCAGCTGCGTCTCGTCGGGAGCGTCCTGGAGGAGCCGGTCAAGCTCGGCGATGCGCTCGGCCAGCTGAGCCAGCTGCGTCCTGGCCTCCTGCTCAGCCAGGGCGGCGCGCTTCGCCTCCTCGCGCAGCCGGGCGAGGTTCAGCTCGTCTTTGCTGAAATCGGCGGCCAGCTTCTCATGCCTCTCGGCGGCCGCCGCTGCTGCCCCGCGCGCATCGGCCAGTTCCGCTGCCCGTGCCGTGGCTTGCCCGCTGGCCCATTCGGCCAGGGTTGCCCACCCGGCGGCCAGGGCGGCGTCGTCGACGTGCGGTGCCCCCAGCCCGACCAGCGGATCGCGCGCCGCGCGCAATGCCGCACAGGCGGCGGCCATGTCGGCTTCGGCCTGCCCTGCTTTCATCTGTGCAGAGCTGAGCGTCGCGCGTGTGGCGCCTACCGCGGCAGCGGCCTCGTCCGCTGCCTGGTCCAGCTCGTGGCGTGCGTGCAGGCTGGTGCCGAGCTCGGTGAGCGCGCCCGTCACCAGATGCTCATCGATGACGCCGGCTAGCGCCGCATCGGCCTCCCCTTCCAGGAGGGCTGGCAGGGCCGTCAGGCCTGCCCCGGCCAGCGGGCCGACGAGTGCGCCGGCTAGGGCCGTGGCCAGGCGGGTCCTGCGGTCAGCCAGGGATTTCAGTTCGGCCTCGGCTTTGGCTGCGGCCAGGTCGGCGGCCTTCGCCTTCTCGCGGGCGTCCTGCACGGCCTGCTCGGCCTTATTGAGCTGCGCTGCCGCGTCATCGATTTCAGGTGCGTGTGGGGCTGCGGGGAATGTTTCGACGGTTTGCTCGCACAGCGGGCACGGCCGCCCTGCCACCAGGTGAGGACGAAGGTCAGCAATGACATGCGCGCGGCGCACCTCATCCATGGTTCGCTGGCATTCGCGACGCAGGTCCTCCGCCGAGGCCAGCGCGCTGACGGCCGCCGATTGCCCCGAATGCGCCCGTTCCAGGCCGAGTCGGGCCGATTCAAGCTCGGCGATGAGATCGTGCAGGTCGCGAACATCACGTGACGCGTGCTGCAGCGCAGCCTCCGCTGCTGCCGAATCGCGGGCGCCGCGGGCGGCAGTATCAGCCTGCTCCGCCTCACGCAGGGCCCGCTCGGCCGCGGTGACAGCATCAGCAGCGGCCCGGCGCTGCTGGTCGAGCCGGCTGGCTTCATCGGGGACCGAGACCGCCGCGAGGGCAGCGTGTTCGGTACCGATCCGGTCTACCCGCTGTCGTGCCGCCTCCGAGTCGCGTGCTGCCTCGTCCCGCTGGCCGCGCAGCTCCTCCAGGCTTGCTGCGGCGGTCTCCACCATGGCCGAGGCCTCGCCGGACGTGGCCGCTAGCCGCGCGGCGTTCTCCTGCAAGGCGAGGCGCCGGGGCACCCGCTCGCTCCGCTCGGCGCGGCGGTCACGAGCCAATTCCAGCGGCGCTCGCTGCGGGCCTCGCGCTAGCGCCTCCCGCGCAGCCCGGTCGGCCCCCTCCGCCAGCCTCTCCGCGTCCCGGTATTTCCCGGCAGCAGCCCGGCTGCCTGCCAGGTCCGAGTCAAGACCAGCCACCTCCTCCGGTATGGAGATCGCGGCTAGGGAAGCCCGCTCCGTTTCCAGCTGCCGCAGCCCGTCTTCAGCGGCCGATAGTTCCTCCACGCCTGCCCGGATCCGCGGCAGGGCCGTCTCTACCCGCTGCCCCAGCGCGGCCAGGGCCGTCTCGGCGTCCCTGGCCGCCTCCTCAGCTTCTGGTGTCGCGTCGGCCAGGGTGACCAGGGTCTCGGCGAGAGCATCGGCTCGCTGCCCGGCCACGGCGGCCCGCTGGTTCGCCCGCATCATCATCTGCCGGTAGTGCTCGGCTCCCAGCAGGCGCAGCAGGATCTCCTGCCGGTCGCTCGCCTTGGCGTGCAGGAAGTTCGCGAACTGGCCCTGCGGCAGGACCACGCACTGGCAGAAATCCTCGTATGACAGCCCGAGCATCCGCTCGACAGTCTCGTTGACTCCAGACAGGTCCTTGGCCAGCAACTCGGTCGGATCACCGGGCTGAGCCAGGCCGTGCGGGTCGGTCAGCCGCTCCAGGCTCGCCGCGCGCTGGCTGACCTGGCTGCCGATGCGGCGCAGCTCACGGGCCACCACGTAGCGCTGACCGGCGACTTCGAAGACCAGCTTGACCGTCCCCCGGGAGATGGTGGGCGCCAGCGCGAGGGAGACCATTCCCTTGCGGCCCCAGCGGGGCACCGACCCGAACAGGGCGAACGTCATCGCGTCAATGATCGTTGACTTGCCCGAGCCAGTAGGGCCGACCAGCGCGAAGAACTCGGCGTCGCTGAAGTCGACACGGGTCGGTTCGCGGAAGGAGGCGAAGCCGTCCATGTCCAGCGCGATCGGGCGCATAGCAGATCCCTTCCCGGTCAGCCGGCGTTACCCGCAGCGGTGACCTCGTCATACAGCTCCCCGAACAGGCCGGCCACCCGCGTGTCCTCGACCGGAACCGACGCGCAGTAGTCGCCGAACAGCTGCCCAGGGCTCCGCGCCGCATGGGCTTCCGCGGGCCGTTCCGTGCGGGACGGCGCGGCGAAGGCCGGGTCGATGCGCACCTCCAGGGCATTCGGCAAGAGCGCGGCAGTATCGTCACGCAGCCCCGCGCGCGTCGGTTCGCGCAGCCACACCCGCAGGTAGTCATCCCCGAAGGAGGCAGCCTGCGCCTGGAGTTCTGGCAGCGTCCCGCGGACGGTCCGCAGCCGACGTCCCGACACGATCGGGATGTCGGTGACGCGGGCCGGAACCGAGGGCCGCGCCTCGACCACGCACACGACGCTGGTGTTGTCCTGCTCACCGAAGTCCACCGCGATCGGCGAGCCGCTGTAGTGAACCGGGCAGTGCGCGGGCAAGGACTGCCGCCGGTGCAGGTGCCCGAGCGCGACGTAGTGCGCGGAGACCGGGAAGATGGTGGCCGGGACGCTGTACTCGAAGATCGACTGGGCAGCCCGCTCACCGCCGCCGAAGACGCCTCCGACGCAGGTGAGGTGCGACATCAGCACGTTGACCGTGCTACCGCTGAATTCGCTGGTCAGCGATGCGACAACCTGGCGGATCATCTCGTCGTAGGCGCGCACGTTCTCCGACGGGGTCTGCGCGACGATCTCGGCCGCCCGCACCGCGTACCGCTGAGTCAGGAACGGCAGCACGGCCACCTGCACATCCGCCCCGTCCGAGCGGGCACGGAAGCGGATCACCCCTCCCCTATCAGGAGTACGGACCGCCCCGGCCAGCGTGATGCCGGCCACGCCCATCAGCGGCCGGTAGGCCTCGAACGTGGGCCCGTGGTCATGGTTGCCGGCGATCACGATGACCTCGGCGCCCGCCTGCCGCAGCCGCAGCAACGTCTGGACCACCAGATACTGCGCCTGAGCGGACGGTGCCGACGACTCGTAGACATCGCCGGCCACCAGGACCGCATCCACCTGGTTCGCCTCCGCGACCTGGGCGATCTCGGCGAGGACGGCCCGCTGCTCGTCGAGCCGGTCACGACCTTTGAGTGTCTTGCCGACATGCCAGTCGGCGGTATGCAGGAACTTCACGGGGCGCTCATTCCTTCATTTGATTGGGCGGGCTGCCGGGCTAGAACGGCGGTATATCGTCATCCGCGGCAGGCAGCCGGGAAAAGGCATCTCCCGAGGGCGCGGCAGGGGAGCGGGGTGGCGCCGGGCACTCCGACAGCCGGGTCGCCCACGCCGGGAACGGGAACTCCACGGCCAGCGGCACTGGGATCTCCGGCTGGGAGACGAACATCGCGCCCGGCTTGGCCAAGGTGGCACGGATCCGCTGGGATGCAGGCAAGAACCCGTACTCGGGGCGTCCCGCCTCAGCGGAGTCCAGACGGCCCACGACCCGGATCGCCGAGTTCGACACGATGCGCCGTTCGACCTCGCTCGCGGTCTGCTGCGCGCCGATCAAGATGATGCCCAGTGACCGCCCGCGCTCGGCGATGTCCAGCAGCACGTCCTTGATCGGCGAGCTGCCTTCCCGGGGGGCGTACTTGTTCAGCTCATCGATCATCGTGAACAGCAGCCCGCCCGGACCAGCATCCTCCTTACGCGCCGTCTCGGCCGCCAGCACCACGCCGACGACGAAACGCTGAGCGCGCTCATGCAGGTTATGCAGGTCCACGACCGTAACCTGCTGATCCTGGGTCGAGATCTGGCGGCGCGGTGTCCCGGTCACGTCCGCGCGGATAATCGGCCGCAGCGGCCGCAGCGACGAGCGCAGCCGCCGGATGAACGCGTTGATCGTCCCCACCCCGGTGACCGGCCCGGCCCAGTCCTGCCGGGTCGCATCGTCAGTGAGCCGGCCCACAATCACATCCACCAACTCCTCGTACGTGGTGACGACATCGTCATCCACTCTCACCGCACCAATCTCGCCGTAGGCGACGGCATCCAAGCGCAGGCGCGTAGCGACTTGGTGGATCACGATCGTGTACTGGTGACGCTCGTCCTCCGCATCCGCGAACACGTACGGGAGTAGCTGCCGCGAGCAGAACTCGGCGATCGTCCACCAGAACGCCTCGACCCCGCTCGTGCGGCCGGTGACGTTCGGCCTGCCAGTCTGGTCATCCGGAATCGGCGGCGCCCAGAAACCAGCCGACGCGAACGGCTCGGCGGGCAGGCCGAGCTCGGCGTACGCCGACCGCAGGTCGTCGTCCAGGCGGACATTCGGCTGGTCAAGGAACAGCAGATCCTCGCCCTTCACGCTGAATACCAGCGCCTTCGCATTGACAGCACGCGCACCAAGAACACCGGAGCGGAAGATGGAATGCAGGAGGAACAACGCGAAACTGGTCTTCGTCGCCACTCCGGAAATGCCGCTGATCGATACGTGGGCTCCCCGCGTGCCATCGAGAAACTCCATGTTCACATAGATCGGCAACCCGTCCCGGCCACGCCCAACCGGCACCCGGGAGATCATCTGATCAAAGTAAAGAGCCTGCGCTCTTTCCTGCCCGGTGGCGCGGCGCACGACCTCCCCGGGGCGCGGCGGCACGTAGATCTCAGGCTCAACCCGCGTCGTGCTAACCTCCGCGATCTCCTGCCTGCGGGCCGGCAGCACGCCATCAGAGATGAGGAAGACGTCCGATCCGAAACTCGCGCCCTCATGCCTGGCACGCACCTGGGTGACGATGCCGCTGGTCAAGACAGGCCCGACCCCAATGCCTCGGGGTTTAGGCATTTAGGCCTGGATGGGCGGTTCCCCTCTATGGTTACTTTGCGT
>JBOHCG010000396.1:0-7439 GCA_050698735.1 Streptosporangiaceae bacterium
CACCGCCGATGCTTCCGTGTTCAGCCCGCAAGATCATGCACCGAAGCCATGCAAACCCGACGTGTCGCGATATTCGCCTGCCTGTCACCGCAGGGAACCGCCGATCCCCAAAAGTGCGAAACTCCAGGGATCTGCAGGCCGGCCGGGCCAGCCTGCTCGCCCAGGCCGAGAGCTACCGGTCGCTGCTTGAGCTGCCCGGCGTCGGGCTGGCCCTGGATCCGGAGTGGAAGCTGGCGCCCGGGCAGTTGCCGCTGCGGCAGATAGGCAGCGTGACCAGCGGCCAGGTCAACAACGTCATAACGTGGCTGGCCGCGCTCACCGCGCGGTACCGGCTTCCGCAAAAGCTCCTCGTGCTGCACCAGTTCAGCCTGTCGATGATCCTCGGCGAGCAGCATCTCGATACCAGGCACAAGGACCTGGCGATCCTCATCCACATGGACGGGCAGGGCACCCCCGCGGCTAAGCAGCGGACCTGGCAGGCGATCACGAGGGCCGCCCCTGCGCGGGTGTTCTTCGGCTGGAAGAACTTCTTCATCGAGGATCATCCGATGCTGAGCCCGGGCCAGACGATGGCAAGGACCCCGCGGTTGTCCATGGTCTCCTATCAGTAGCTGCTGCCGTCCTCCGGGGGGCCATGCACCCGGCTGGGCGGGCCATGGTAACGGCCGGTACACCACCGCCCGTTCGGTAAAAATTAATTCTTTTTATTCAGAACGTACGGTGGTGCCCGTTTTGCGCCTGCCTTCGCTGTCGTGGGCTGGCGACACGAAATTATTATCGTGCTTATCGTGATGCGCACCTGGGAACAAACCATAGTGCATTTCGGGGGCTAATCGGGGCAGATATCGATGGGCATCGGGGGATTTCGGTGAAAGTGCGGCGATATGTGCTTGGCGGCTATGCCGTCTGGTGGGCGTTGCTCGTCGGGGCGTATTACTGGCTGCCCGGCCTGCGGGTGGAGGCGTGGGGCCTGATCGGCATGAGCGGAGTCGGCGGCATCGTGGCGGGCGTGGTCATCAATCGCCCCGCGCGAAAGCTGCCCTGGCTGCTGCTCGCCGCCGCGCAGGCGAGCTTCGTCGCGGGCCAGATGGGCTTCCTTGTCGCGCAGCAGATGAACACCCCGCTCCCGTTCCCCTCCTACGCCGACGTCCTGTACCTGCTGACCTACCCGCTGTACGCGGCCGGGCTGATGATCTTCATCTGGTGGCGCACGCCCGACAGGGACCGGCGCAGCGTGATCGACGCGCTGACGCTGACCGTGGGGCTGGCCCTGCTGTCGTGGATCTACCTGGTCTCCCCGTACGTGCACAGCTCGGGGCTGTCCGGGCTGCAGAAGAGCATAGCGATCGCCTGCCCGCTCGGCGACGTGCTCGTCCTGGCCATGCTGGCCAGGCTGCTCGCGCCGGGGGTAGGGCGGTCCCGTGCCATTCAGATCCTGACCGTGGGCGCCGTCGCCGTGCTTGCCTCCGATACCTCGTACGGCCTGATCGAGCTGTACGGGACATTTCACAACGGCACCCTCGTCGACCTGGGCTGGGCCGTCTTCTACGGCGGGTGGGGCGCCGCGGCGCTGCATCCGACGATGACCGAGGTCACCAAGCCGGTCACCCGGCTGCGCGCCGAAGTCACACCGGTCAGGCTGATCGTGCTCATGCTCGCCTCGCTGATCGCCCCGGTCGTGCTGTTCGTCCAGTCGTTCCGGTTCCGCGGCGGCGACCTGGGCGTGATCGCGGTGTTCTCCGCGATCCTCTACCTGCTTGTGCTGTCTCGGCTGTCGGATATGGCCGCCTCGCACCGGCGCGCGGCCCGCCGGGAGCGGGTGGTGCGGCAGGCCGGGGTGTCCCTGGTGGCGGCGGCCAGCGTGGATGAGGTGGCGGTCGCGGTCAAGTCCGCGACCGACGCCCTGCTCGGCCCGATGCCCCGCGCCGACATCCTGCTCGCGGTGCGGGCCGACGGCACGTTCCGCGTGGTGACCGGGGCATCGGCCGACCCGGTGCTGATGAGCCGGCTCACGGAGGTCGCCGAGACCTGGCTGCCTCGCATGACCGCCTCCGCGCCGCTCCTCATTTCGGTCGCCAGCCTGCCCGCGGAGGCCAGGACGCTCGTGAGAGGCAGCGACTGGATGCTGCTCTGCCCGCTCCTGCTCACCGACCGGCCGTCGGGCGATCCGCTGATCGGGGTGCTCGCGATCTTCGGCGGGCAGCGCATGCTCACCGACCTGTTCGCGACGCTGGAGATCCTCGCCTACCAGGTGGCCCTCGCGGTGGAGCGGATCTTGCTCCGCGACGAGGTGATCCGGCGGGGGAGCGAGGCGTACTTCCGCACCCTGGTCCAGGACACCTCGGACGCCATCTTGATCATCGGCGACGAGGGGAAGGTCAGCTACGCGTCGCCGTCGGCCGCGAGCATCTTCGGTGATATCACCGTGGAGGGCGCGTATCCCTGGGATCTCGTCGCGGACGGGAAGCACGACGACCTGGCCAGGACCCTGCTGCAGCTGCAGGTCGGCGCGGGCGTCGCCTCGCGTTACGTCGACCGCGAGATCATCCGCCGCGACGGCGTGACCGTCCGGGTCGAGGTGAGGTGCAGCGACCTGCGCGCCGACCCGACCGTGGGCGGGCTGGTCTTCACCCTGCGGGACGTGACCGAGCAGCGCAAGCTCGAGGACGAGCTCAAGCACCAGGCCTTCCACGACGCGCTGACCGGCCTCCCCAACCGGCTGCTGTTCCAGGACCGGATCTCCCAGCAGCTCGCCGTGGCCAGGCGGGACGGCATGACCGCCGGCGTGCTGTTCGTCGACCTGGACGATTTCAAGGTCGTGAACGACACGATGGGCCACGGCGTGGGCGACGAGCTGCTTGCGGCCACCGCGGAGCGGCTTTCCGGCCTGATCCGCGACTCCGACACCGCCGCGCGGCTCGGCGGCGACGAGTTCGCGCTGCTGATCGGCAACGTCGCCGACCCGGCCGCGGTCGAGGCGGCCGCCGAGCGCGTCGTCCAGGCCTTCAGCGAGCCGTTCGCGCTCGCCTCCGACGACGCCGTGCTCACCACGGTCACCGTCGGGGTGGCGACCACCCAGGACAGCGCCGACACCGACGAGCTGCTCAGGCACGCCGACCTCGCGCTGTACGCGGCGAAGGCGGCCGGCAAGCGGCAGTGGCGCCGCTACCAGCCCGTGCTGAGCGCCGGGCTTGTCAAGCGGCGCGAGCTGCAGGCCGCGCTCGAGGAGGCCGTGGCGACGTCGGCGTTCACGCTCTCCTACCAGCCGATCGTCGCGCTCACCACCGGGGAGCTCGCCGGGTTCGAGGCCCTGGTCCGCTGGCCGCATCCGCAATGGGGAATGATGCAGCCCGACCAGTTCATCGCGCTGGCCGAGGAGACCGGCCAGATCGTCCCGCTCGGCTCCTGGGTGCTGGCCGGGGCCGCGGCCGACATCGCGCGCTGGCGCCGGGACCTGCGCCACGAGCCGCCGGCCGGCGGCGGCGTTCCCGCCCCGTCCCCTTCCTCCGCAGGCGTCGTTCCCCCTCGCGGGCTGTACGTCAGCGTGAACGTGTCGGCACGGCAGTTCAGTGCCCCCGGCTTCGTGGACGGCCTGCGCCGGATCCTGGACACGTCGGGTCTCGAGCCCCGTGCGCTCATGCTCGAGTTGACCGAGAGCGTCCTGCTGCGCAAGGACGAGCGGGTGCAGTCCGACCTGGCGCAGCTGAAGGCCATCGGCGTGCGGCTGGCGATCGACGATTTCGGCACTGGCTACTCCTCCCTCAGCTACCTGCGGGAGCTGCCGATCGACGTGCTGAAGATGGACAAGTCCTTCGTGGACGACATCGCCATCTCCGCGCAGCGCCTGGCGCTTGCCGAGGGCATCGTCCAGATCGCGCGCACCCTCCAGCTAGAGGTCATCGCCGAGGGAATCGAAAGCGAACTCCAGCGTGACCTGCTGACCTCGATGGGCTGCCAGTTCGGCCAGGGCTACCTGCTGGCCATGCCGATGGACGCCCACCGCGCCGAGACCCTGGCTAGGATCGGCCCCCGCACCTTCCCCAGCCTCCCCCGCCAGGCCCCGGAACCAGGAACGCCAAGGCCGGCCCTGCCGACGCCGGGGTAATACTGGCTAGACGGTCTCCAGCAGACGGTCCAGCGGGTCTCGGGTTGCTGATAAGCGGGCGCTTACTTACTATCAGGCTGTTCGCCCGTTCCTTCATGGGCTCGCTGGTCTCGTTCGTCTTGCTGCAGAAGATGCTGGGGATGGACCGGGTTCACCCCGTCGACGGCGAGGATTACCTGGCCGCGCTTGTCGACGTCTACGTGCGAGGAGCACAGCCATGACCACGAGGGCGGCGCTCGGCTACCTGCGCCTGGAGCTCTCCCGGACCGTACGCGACGGCCGCTACCTGCTCCTGGCAGTCATCGTTCCGGTGGGTTTCTATCTGCTGTTTTCCGCGGTCTTCGGGGGGAAGTCCGCGGGCCCGAACAACACGTTCGGGTTGCCCGCGGCGAAAGAGATCATGGTGGCCATGGCCACCTTCGGGGCGATGTGGGCGGCGCTGTCGGCGACCGCGCCGCGCCTGGCCAGGGACCGGGAGGTCGGCTGGTCGGACTACCTGGTCACCACGCCGCTTCGGGCCGGCCAGGTTCTCGCGGGCCGCATCATCGCCGGGCTGCTCGTTGCCCTTCCGGCCGTGGTCACGGTGTGCATCGCCGCGGTGGTCGCTCACGGGGTGCACCTGGCCGCGTGGCAATGGGCCGCCGACGTCGCCCTGCTGTGGATCGGTGTCCTGCCGTTCGTGGCCCTCGGCATCGCCATCGGCTCGCTCGCCAACAGCACCGTGGCCTACGCGGTAAGCACGGGCCTGTGGTTCGCGCTCGCCGCCCTCGGCGGGCTGTGGGTGCCGCCAGGGGTACTCTCACCCGGCCTGCGGCACCTCGCCGCCGCGCTGCCTTCCTACAACCAGGCCGCTCTCGGCTGGCATGTGACCAGCGGTTCCGCCCCCACGGCCACCAACGTCCTGGTGCTTGTGGCCTGGACAGCCGGCCTTAGCCTGCTTCCCCTCACCGCCCGGCGCGAGTCGCTGCGCCCACGGGCGCCCCGGAAATCGTCCCCGCCAGCGGGCGGCAGCCAGGCCATCGAACTGCGCGGCGTGGTCAAGAATTACGGCCCGGTCACCGCCGTGGGCGGGCTTGACTTGCGGATCCCGGCCGGAGAAATCGTGGCTCTGCTCGGTCCCAACGGCGCGGGGAAGACCACGACGATGTCGATCCTGCTCGGCCTCCGCCAGGCCGACAGCGGCCAGGCCCGCCTGTTCGGGTCTGCTCCGCGCCGGGCCGCGGCGCACGGCCAGGTCGGCGCCATGCTCCAGGACAGCGAGCTGATGGCCGGCGTGGGAGTCGGCGAGCTGCTCCGCTTTATCCGCACCCTCTACCCGGCCCCGCTCGACCTCGCCGCCGTGATCCACACGGCCGGCCTCGGCGATCTCCTGCACCGCCGGACCGACCGCCTGTCGGGAGGCCAAGCCCAGCGGGTCCGCTTCGCCCTCGCCACAGCCGGGAACCCTGCCCTGCTCGTCCTCGACGAACCCACCGCCGCCCTGGACGTCCAAGTCCGCCGCGACCTGTGGAGCGCGCTCGAGGACCACGCCGCCCGGCATCACACCACGGTGCTGTTCTCCACTCATTACCTCCAGGAGGCCGACCAGCACGCCGAACGGGTCGTGCTCATCGGCGCCGGTCACGTCATCGCCGAAGGAACGCCCGACCAGGTAAAAGCGGCCGCCGGAGCCCGCCGCATCGTCCGCTTCCGGCTGCTGGAGGGCAACCCAGGACAGTTCGCCGGCACCCGCGGCGTCACCGCCGTGCACGCCGACGGGCAACTGGTGACCCTTCACACCGCTGACGCCGACGCCACCGTCTGGGCGCTGTATGACCACCGCCACGTCATCGCGGGCATCATCGTGACCGAGGCCAGCCTCGAGGAGGCCTTTCTCAGCCTCGTCGCCCAGCCTCAGAAGCAGGGCGACCGGGCAGACGCGCCCCTTCTCTCACCGCCAGCGGGATGACCTCATTCGGGCGGCGCCCGCCGGCTAGGCCGCGGCCTCCAGGGCGGTCCAGAACGCGCAGTTGTGCTCGGCCGCGAAGTCGGTCTCCGTCTGCGGCGTGGGCGGCACCAGCGACTGCATCTTCTGGGTGACGCCGTTGAACAGCGGCCAGAACGGCGTGCCGGACGACGTCGGGAACCCGCTGCGGGCAAAGCTCGTCCAGTACCCCTTCATGCTCGCCGCAAGCTGCTGCTGCTGTGCCGAGAGCGCCTGCGGGAAGGCCGCCGTCGGCAGGCCGAACAGGTACTGGATCTCCGAGGCGTGGGCCGCGCCGTAGGGGAAGCCGACCGGGGGCAGGAAGAGCTCCGGAGCGTTCTCGTCGTTGAACTCGTAGGCGAACGTCGGCACGAAGCGCGACACGGACTCATCGATGGTCAGCGCCGGGCACGCGAAGATCGCGTCGGTGCCGACCGCGCCGAGGGCGACGGACGGGCTGGGGTAGGCGGACAACGGGTACTGCGCCGCGATGACCGCCGCCGCGGCCGCCGGCACGTCGAGCGTCGAGGCGATCATGCTCTGGTAGTTCGCCGCTGTGACCGGGGCGCCTTCCAGGGTGCTGAGCGCGACGAACAGCCTCCACTCGTCGTGGTTGGTGCCGTTGATGATCGGCACGCGGTTGAAGTCGCCGGTGGCGAACGCGGTCCCCAGCGACTGCGGCAGTATCTCGCTGTTGATGTTCGGCGTGTAGCCGGACGCGTCCTGGTCGGCCAGGATTGTCGAGACCGGCAGGCTGCGCAGGCAGGCCGCGGTCTGGCTGGCGCACCCGGCGCTGGTCGCGAACGCCTCGCCGGCCGTCTCGGCGCTGGCGAGCGACGTCTGCGTGAGGTTGTACGACCCGCTCTCCACGATCGCCTTCTCGAACAGCCCCCTGGCCTGCGGGGATGCCACCTGCGACAGGGTCGACAGGCCGCCCGCGGACTCGCCGAAGATGGTCACGTTGCGCGGGTTCCCGCCGAAGTTAATGATGTTGCGCTGCACCCAGCGCAGCGCGGCCTGCTGGTCCATCAGTCCGTAATCGCCCGACTGGCCCTTCGCGTCGGCCAGCGCCGGGTGCGCGAGGAAGCCGAGCGCGCCGAGGCGGTAGTTGATGGTGACCACGGTCACGCCGTGGGAGACGAGCTGGGTGGGGTCGTAGTCGTTGCTCTCGCCGCTGACCAGCGCGCCGCCGTGGATCCACACCATGACCGGGTTGCCGGACCCGGGGCGCCAGCCGCTTGGCGTGAAGACGTTCAGGTACAGGCAGTCCTCCGACGTGCTGGCCTGGCCGAACGGCCCCGCCACCTGCGGGCAGTGCGGCGCGAACGCCGTCGCGTTGCGCACGCCTGTCCAGCTGGCGGCCGGCTGCGG
>JBOHCG010000397.1:0-7415 GCA_050698735.1 Streptosporangiaceae bacterium
CGGCGGGGACGCGCTCCCTGGGTCCGCGGCGGCCTCCGGCGCCGGCGCGGGCGGGACGTCGACCTGGTCCGGCAGGCGCAGCGCGAGAACCATGGCGGAGAGGTAGATCAGCGTGCCCGCCCGCAGCACCCAGGCGGACCCGGCCGTGGCCTGGATCCCCGCGGCGACCGCGCCGCCGATCATGGACGCGGTCAGCGTGATGAGCTGGGACCGCGCGTTGGCGGTCACCAGCGTGATCTCCGCTGGCAGCAGGCGGGGAGTGACCGACGCCCGGGCCACGCCGTAGGCCTTCTGCAGTACGAGGATGCCGAACGCGGCCGGCAGCAGGGTCACCGGGCTGTCGATGGCGGCCGACATGCCCCAGGCCAGCAGCCCGCGGGCGAGCAGGGTGCCCGCGAGCAGGAATTTCCGGCCCTGCCGCATGCGGTCAAGGGCGGGCCCGATGAACGGCGCGAGCACCGCGAACGGCGCCATCGTGACGAGCAGGAACAGCACCACCTTGCCGCGGGCCTGGTCGACCGAGGTGCTGAAGAAGATCGTCCCGGCGAGCGAGACGGCGACGAAGGCGTCGCCCGCGCCGCCGGCGGCGGTCAGCTCGATCAGCGTGGACAATCCGGTCCGGCCGGCCCCCTGGGCGCCGGTCACCCGGTGCACCAGCCCGCCGGTTCTGCGGCCGCCGGATCGCACCGCGCCGCCCGTGGCGCGGGCGGCGTGACCTGTTCGCCGCAGCGCCTCGGACATTCCCATGTAACCAGTATTGTTGGTTGCTGCCGATGCGGCGAGCGGCACCTCGCGGCAACCGGTAGGTAAACATATTTGTGCCGCGCGCGATGAGCAAGAATGGGTGATCGTGACTACTACCCGCACCCGAACCAGAGAACCCGATGAGCTGTGCGCCGAGGCCGTCAACCTGGCCCGTGACGCGGTCGTCGCGGTCGTAGGCGCCGCGGCCGTCGGCGAGCATCGCGGCGTGCAGGCCGAGGGCGAACGCATCGTCACGCACCTGTTCGACTGCGCGGACCTCGCCTATTCGGGCTGGATGTGGGCCGTGACGGTGGTCCGCGCGCCCCGGGCCAAGGTGTGTACGGTCAGCGAGACCGTGCTGCTGCCTGGGCCCGGCTCGCTGCTGGCGCCGGCCTGGCTGCCGTGGCAGGACCGGCTGCGCCCGGGTGACCTGGGCGTCGGGGACCTGCTGCCCGCCCCGCCAGACGACGAGCGACTTGTCCCGCTGGTGGTGCTCGAAGGCGACGACGCGGTCACCGACTGGTACCCCGACGAGGAGGAAGTCGACGTCGACGAGGCGGCCGAGCTGCTGACGTCGGGCCGGTCGCGGGTGCTTTCCGCGATAGGCCGTGACGGTGCGGCCGCCCGCTGGTACACCAGCGAGCACGGCCCGCGATCGCCGCTGGCGCACGCCGCGCCGGCGCACTGCCTCAGCTGCGGCTTCTTCGTCTCGTTGAGCGGCGAGCTCGGGCTGCTCTTCGGCGCCTGCGCGAACGCGTACGCGCCCGACGACGGCCGGGTGGTGTCGGCCGATCACGGCTGCGGCGCGCACTCCGAGGCCGTGGTCAGCGAGTCGATCGCCCGCGCGCTCTCGCCGGTCATCGACGAGTTCGGCTATGACCTCGTCGACCTGCCCGGGGTGTCGGTCGAGGAGA
Source organism: Streptosporangiaceae bacterium (assembly GCA_050698735.1). Lineage (GTDB taxonomy): Bacteria > Actinomycetota > Actinomycetes > Streptosporangiales > Streptosporangiaceae > Palsa-504. The sequence goes on from JBOHCG010000397.1 coordinate 1,659, forward strand.
CGGTCTTCGAGCCGCTGTCCCGCGGCGCCGACTGAGCCTGCTCGCCGTCGTTGTCCTGAGTTCTCCTCGCCGCGGCCGCGGCCCGCTTGCGCTGCAGCATCGGCACGTAGAGCAGGCCGAACAGGCCCATGGCAACCCCGCACACGCAGGTCCAGATCCACCACCTCGAGCCGGCCGGCAGGCTGCCGCGAACGATCAGCAGCACCACGAGCGCGACCGCCCACCCGGCCGAGATGACGCTCAGGACCAGTTGGCTGTTGGCTTCGAGCGGGGGCGGCGGCGACTTGCGTTCGGCAGGTCCGCGTGATGGCTGCACTCCTCAAGGCTACGAGGAAGGCGGGCCGCGGCGGCACCGGCCGGCCGGATGGCCGCGGGTGGCTGCACTGGTCCGGCGGGCGTGATGTACTTAGTCCACGCCCCAGGCTGGCCGATGAAGGTTACCGATTATGACAGCAACTCAGACCAAGACCGATGCCGGGCTGGCCACCGCGCTCCGGATCTCGGTGAGCAGGCTTGCCAGGCGCCTGCGGGCTCAGCGCACCACCGCCGGCATGACCGAGGCCGTGCTTTCTGAGACCCAGCTGGCGGCGCTGTCCGCGCTCGAGGTGCACCACGCGATGACGCCGGGCGAGCTCGCCGAGCACGAGAAGGTCCAGCCGCCCTCCATGACCCGGGTCATCGCGGTGCTCGAGGAGCGCCAGCTTGTGCTCAGGTCCCCGCATCCGACCGACGGGCGCCAGGTCATCCTCACGGTCACCGAGGAGGGTCGGGCGGTCGTGCAGCGCGTGCGCCGGCGCAAGGACGCCTGGCTGGCCCGCAGGCTGACGGAACTGACCGCCGCGGAACGGGCCACGCTGCGCGCCGCGGTGCCCATCCTGGAAAAGCTCAGCCAGTCCTGAGCGCGCGGTCAGGGCGGGGCGGCCGGCGGATCCGGGTCGGCGTCAGGGACCGCGGTACCGATCGCGCGCAGCGGCCAGTCGCCGAGCGAGGTGAAGCGGGGCAGCGTCGTCGGGCCGAGCCGGCTGCGGACCAGGTGCACCCGGTCGGCCGTCCACGGCGGGCCCTCGTAGTCGCTCAGCGCCGCGACCAGCTCGGTGACGTCGGCGGGCATCCGGCAGCGGGCCAGCGTGAGGTGCGGCTGGAAGCGGCGGCCCTTGTCCGGCGGCGGGGCACCGGCGCGGCGGGCTCCGGCGGCCACCGACTCGGCCAGCCTCGCCAGCGCGCCGCGATCGCCGGACAGGCCGCACCACAGCACGTTCGCCCGGGTGGCGGCCGGAAAGGCGCCCGCGCCCGCGAACGCGAGCCGGAATTCGGCGTGACGGCGCGCGGCGCGCTCGAGCCGCGGCAGCAGCCTGGCCGCGGCGGTCTCGTCGACCTGGCCGAGGAAGGCCAGGGTAACGTGCCAGGCTTCCCTGTTGGTCCAGCGCAGGTCGTGCCGTCCCGCCCGGAGCGGCTCGAGGCGGGCGTCCAGCTCGTCGAGAACGGTCGGCGGCGGGGCGATGGCCACGAACAGCCGCATCAGGTCACCCGAGGCCGCGCCGGAGACCGGAGATCGCTTGACCCCCTCGTGTGGCCGGCGGGCTAAACCGGAAGGTGACGTGCGCGCGGGCCCGGTGAGCAGCCCCGCCAGGTGAGAGTTGTTACCCATGGGATCCACCTCGGATCTGATCTCGCCGGCGGTTTGTAGGCTGTCATCGTGAACCGGCTGCCCAGATGGCTGCTTCCCGCCGTGCTCGTGCTCTTGGTGCTGACGGTGGTGATCGGGTCGATCGTCCGTTAGCTGCCCTCGTGTTCCACCACGTAATCGATGCAGGCGGTGAGCGCTTCCACGTCCGCCGGATCGATCGCGGGGAACATCCCGATGCGGAGCTGGTTTCGGCCGAGCTTCCTATATGACTCCGTGTCGACGATTCCGTTCGCCCGCAGTGCCGAGGCTATGCCGTCGGCGGACAGCCCTCCCGTAACGTCTACCGTGCCGACGACCTGCGAGCGTTGCGCGGGGTCTGTGACGTACGGTTGCACGTACGCCGCCTTCTCCGCCCACGTATACAGTATGGCAGCCGATCGCGCGCAGCGGGCAGTGCTCGCCGGCAGGCCGCCTGACGCGAGCATCCAGTCGACCTGATCGGCGAGCAGGAACAGGGTCGCCACCGCCGGCGTGTTGTACGTCTGGTCCTTGACCGCGTTCTCCAGCGCTATCCGCAGCGAGAGGAAGTCGGGAATGTACCGGCCGCTGGCGGCGATCTCATCCACCCGCTCCACAGCGGCCGGGGACATCAGGGCGATCCACAGCCCGCCGTCGGAGCCCATGGCCTTCTGCGGGCCGAAGTAGTAGACGTCGAAGTCCTCCGGCCGGACCGGCAGGCCGCCCGCCGCGCTGGTCGCGTCGACGAGGATAAGGGATCCGAGATCGGCACCGGGCACCCGGCGCACCGGCATCGCGACGCCGGTCGAGGTCTCGTTATGGGTCAGCGCGTACGCGTCCGTCCCCGGCTCGGGCCGCGGTTCCGGGTGCGTGCCGTACTCGGAGTCCACATCGGTCGGCGCCGACAGCCAGGGGGCGCGGCCGATCACGTCGGCGAACTTCGCCGAGAACTCGCCGAAGCGCAGGTGCTGGGAGTGCTCGCGGACCAGCCCGAACGCGGCCGCGTCCCAGAACGCGTGCGTTCCGCCGTTGCCGAGCACCACCGCGTAGTCACGCGGCAAGCCGAACAACTCGGCGAGCCCGGCGCGGATCCGGTGCACCAGCGACCTGACCGGCGGCTGGCGGTGGGACGTGCCCAGGTAGCTGGCGCCGGAGGCGGCCAGCGCGGCAAGCTGCTCGGGGCGGACCTTGGTCGGGCCGCTGCCGAACCTGCCGTCGCTGGGCTTAAGCGATGCCGGAATGATTACGGTACTCATTTGCCGCAGCCTACCGGCGCGGGGGGCATCATTGCCCGCAGCTTACCGGCGCGAGCTCAGACGCCCCTGTCGAGCACCTCCGCGGCGCCTGGCACGTCGCGGACCGGCCGCGACGGCGGGCCGATGTACAGGGCTGAGGGCCTGACGAGCCGGCCGGTGCGCTTCTGCTCCAGGATGTGCGCCGCCCAGCCCGCCGTGCGCGCGCAGGTGAACATCGAGGTGAACATGTGCGCGGGCACTTCGGCGAAGTCCAGCACGATGGCCGCCCAGAACTCCACATTGGTCTCGAGTACCCGGTCCGGGCGGCGGGCCCGCAACTCGGCGAGCGCCGCGTTCTCCAGCGCAAGCGCGACCTCGTAGCGCGGCGCGCCGAGTTCCTTCGCCGTCCGGCGCAGCACCCGTGCCCTGGGGTCTTCGGCCCGGTATACCCGGTGCCCGAAGCCCATCAGCCGCTCGCCGCGGTCAAGCACGGAGTTCACGTAGGCCTCGGCGTCCCCGGTCCGCTCGACCTCCTCGATCATGTGCAGCACGCGGGCCGGCGCTCCGCCGTGCAGCGGTCCGGACATCGCGCCGACCGCCCCGGACAGGGCCGCGGCCACGTCGGCCCCTGTCGAGGCGATGACGCGGGCGGTGAAGGTGGAGGCGTTCATGCCGTGCTCGGCCGCCGACGTCCAGTACGCGTCGACCGCCTTCACGTGCCGCGGGTCGGGGTCGCCGCGCCAGCGGATCATGAACCGCTCGGTGATCGTCGCCGCCTCGTCTACCCTGCGCTGCGGGACCATGGGCAGCCCGACCCCGCGGGCCGCCTGGGCCACGAACGACAGCGCCATCACCGAGGCGCGGGCGAGGTCCTCGCGGGCCTGCTCGTCGCCGATGTCGAGCAACTGCCGCAGCCCCCAGGCGGGCGCGAGCATGGCCAGGGCGCTCTGCACGTCGACCCGGATGTCGCCGGAGTGGACCGGGATCGGGTAAGGCTCGGCGGGCGGCAGCCCCGGCGAGAACGCGTTGTTGACCAGCAGGCCCCAGACGTGCGCATAGGAGACATGGCCGACGAGTTCCTCGATGTCGACGCCGCGGTAGCGCAGCGATCCGCCCTCTTTGTCCGGCTCGGCGATTTCGGTCTCGAAGGCAATGACCCCTTCAAGGCCCGGCTTGAAGTCCGACATCGGTGTTTTCCTCTCTTCTTCCTCGTGCTTCCTCATGGGCCGCAGAGGTCACCTCGCGCCGAGATCCGCGCTGATCGGCGGCTGGATTCCAGCGTTACCATTCAACCGTCCTGATCTGGGTTGCGGTAGCAGGAACAGGTGTGAGGATCATTACCTATGAACACGACCCAAGCCGATCGCCTGACCGAGGACTTGCTGGCCGCCGACCCGATGACGCAGTTCGCGGGCTGGATGTCCGATGCCACGGCGCAGGGCATACCCGAGCCGACCGCGATGGTCCTCGCCACGTTGTCCGCCTCCGACGGCCGGCCGCATGCCCGCACCGTGCTGCTGAAGGACCACGGCCAGGCAGGTTTCACGTTCTACAGCAACCGTACGTCGCGCAAGGGGCAGGACCTGGCGGCCGATGCCCGGGCCTGCGCGGTCTTCCCGTGGTACGCCATGTCGCGCCAGGTGACCGCCGAGGGCAGCGTCCAGGTCATGTCGATGCCGGACAGCGAGCCTTACTACCATTCCAGGCCGCGGCAATCGCAGATCGGGGCGTGGGCCAGCAGGCAGTCGCGGGTCATCGGCTCTCGCGCGGAGCTTGAGGACCGGGTGGCCGAGCTCGAGCGGCGCTGGCCGCCGCCGGCCCGGGTGCCCATGCCCGACTTCTGGGGCGGCTACCTGCTCGTCCCCGACACCGTGGAGTTCTGGCAGGCGGGCTCCTTCCGGCTGCATGACCGCCTGCGCTACCGGCGCGACGGGGCGGCCTGGGTAATCGAGCGCCTGTCCCCGTAGCGCGGGCCTGCGGCATCTGCACACGCCTGCCTTCTGCGCATAGCATCACAGCAGGAGGGATGAGCAGTTGACAGCGCACGGCCTGATAGACACCACGGAGATGTACCTCCGCACGATCTTCGAACTGGAGGAGGAGGGCGTCGTCCCGCTGCGTGCCCGGATCGCCGAGCGGCTGGCCCAAAGCGGCCCGACGGTCAGCCAGACGGTGGCGAGAATGGAGCGGGACGGTCTCGTGCACGTGGCCGGCGACCGGCAGCTTTCCCTCAGCGAGGAGGGCCGGACGCTCGCCACCAGGGTGATGCGCAAGCACAGGCTGGCCGAATGCCTACTGGTCGGGGTCATCAAGCTGCCATGGGAGGAAGTGCACATCGAGGCGTGCCGCTGGGAGCACGTGATATCGGAGAGCGTGGAACTCCGCCTGCTCGAGCTGCTCGACTACCCTGTCCGCTGCCCGCACGGCAACCTGATCCCGGGCCTTGCCGAGCTCGGGCTGCCGCCGGAGGCGGCGCAGCGAGTGCACGCGGCCACCGGCGAGACGGGCGAGGCGATGACAAAGGTCGCATCCCGGGACACCGTGCGGGTGATCATACGAAGAATTGGCGAACAAATTCAGAGTGACCTTGATTTGATGCTTAAACTCAAGCGCGTCGGGATACAACCCGGACGCGAGGTGATTCTGATGGCGGGCGACGATGGTGTGCGCGTGACACCGGACGACGCGATGGACGCCACATGGACCGAACTCCTCGCTCCCATCGCCTCGCATGTATTCGTTTCAATTACCAGCCGGTATCAATCGTTGGCCGGAGTGTGATCATGTCAGCCAGCGGCGCCGCCGGGGCAAGGGAGCACGGGCGTGCCTGGCCCGGGTGAGGCCGCATTCGACGCGTACCTCCCGGCGGACCTGGTC
>JBOHCG010000398.1:0-7391 GCA_050698735.1 Streptosporangiaceae bacterium
AGGCAGGTGTACCCGGCGGCGCCTGGCGGCCGGAACCCCGCCGGGCGGTCGGCAAGCTCCGCCACCCGGTGCAGCACGCCGACGGTCAGCGGCTTTCCGCACGCCGGACACGCACCCTCAAGCGAACGGGTCTGCTCCGGATCGACCCGGATCTCGCACTTGCGGTGCCCGTCGAGGTGGTACTTCCCCTCCTCGGGAAAGAACTCGACGGTGCCCGCGAGCCCGTCCCCGGTCCGTAGCGCGGAGGCGATGGCGAAGTAGTCAAGCGAGGTGTCGAAGACCGTGGCCTCGCGGCCGAGCATCGGCGGTGAGTGCGCGTCGGAGTTGCTCACCAGCCGGTAGCGATCGAGCGACGAGCAGGTCCAGTTCATCGACGGATCGGAGGACAGGCCGGTCTCCACCGCGAAGATGTGCTCGGCAAGGTCCGCGTAGCAGTCCTGCACCGCGTCGAAGCCGGACTTCGAGCCGAGCACGGCGAACCACGGCGTCCAGACGTGCGCGGGCACCAGGAAGCAGCCGGGATCGGCGGACAGCGTGATCTCCAGCAGGTCGCGCGAGTCCAGGCCGAGGATCGGCCGCCCGTCCGAGGCCAGGTTGCCGATCCGGGCCAGGGCCGTGGTGATCCGGTCCGCGGCCTCGAAGCTCGGCGCGTAGATGAGGTGATGGACCTTCCTGGTCCGCTCGTCGCGCCGGTAGATAGTTGAAATTTCAACGGACAGCATGAACCGCACGGTCCCGGCACAACTCGCCGGGGTATCACGCGCGAGCCGCCGTTCCAGCTCGGGCCGCACCCGGAACAGGCCGGGTTCGGCATCCACCAGGGTCTCCCGCAGTTCGGCGGCCCAGGCGGGGTGGGTGAAGTCCCCGGTGCCGAGCACGGCCAGGCCCTTGCGCAGCGCCGAGAGGGATAGGTGCTCGATGTCGCAGTCCTTGCTGCAGGCGCGCGAGAACCTTGAGTGGACGTGCAGGTCGGCGTCGAACATGTCTCCATGACAAGATCAGGGGAAGGCGACCGCGCCGCCGCGTGTCGCGGTCCGATCCTACCGACCGCCACCCCCCGAAACGCCGCCTAACGCGCGGCGCACTGCTCGTCAAGCTTCTCCAGGGTGGCGGTCATGCTCGCGACCCAATCGCGGCGATTTATCGCAGGGGTAGCGGGATGAGCAGGACGTCGGAGACGGGTGAGCTGGGGTCGTCAGGGTCGCGCGTCCGGCCGACCCGCTGCCAGCCCCAGCTCCGCAGCGCATGCTGCGCCGCGGCGGCGGCCGGCCGCCCGGTGACCGTCGCCCGTTCTTCCGGCCGGCCCGCCAGGATGAGGTCGTGCAGCGTCCGCGCGATGCCCTGCCGCCGCCACGACGCCCGGACCAGCAGGTCGACCAGCGCGAAGGTGCGGCCCGGGTGCTCTGCGGTGATCTCCTCGGGCAGCGGCGCGGTCAGTCCCCGCCACCACGAGGTGGCCGGCCGCAGCGGCATCCCGGCCGCGTAACCCACCAGGTAGCCGCCGGACGTGGCCTCGGCGAGTACGAACCCCGGCTGGCGGCGCTGCACCCGGAACCGGCCTGCGAACCGCCCCTCGTCATCGTCGGGGTATACCTCGGCGTGCAGCGCCTGCAGTTCGGCGGCATGCTCGGCGGCTTGCGCCCCGTCGAGCAGCTGGAAGGTCATCTCGGTCGCCGGCACGACCACCCTGTCTACCCGATCCGGTCCGGGACCGTGAAACCACGGCCCGTTCGGCATATTTATTTTTCTTATTTTTCAGAACGATAATGGGACTGTGAGCAGAAACTACAGGTCAAAGGGCTTGCGCAGTTGTTCGCCAACGGGACGCCCGAGTACCGGGAACTTGCCACGTTGCCCGATGCCGAGCGGTACATCGCGGAAGCTGATATAACCCGCAGGCTCAGGAAGAAGCACCAGCTTTTCAACATCCTGGACGGCCGGAATCATACCGACGTGACCCGGCGGAAGATCAGCGCGGGTAACCGCCGTGCCTGGGCGGAAGGACGCCGCAGGAACGCCACGGGGTAAGTGGCGTGACAGCCGATAGCGCCGGGGAATCGAGCCGGAAGAGAATTCCGGACAGGCTGACTCCTTGCCCTGGACGAACACCCCGGAACGGTGACCCCTGGCAGCCCGTTCCCTGCCGGGGGTCACTTATTTCCGCCTGACGTAGGTGCCCCGCCCACGCGACACGACCACTAGCCCCTCGTCGACCAGCAACCGCAGGCTCTTGTTCGCCGTCACCCTCGCCACCGAATAGGTGGCTGACAGTTCCACGATAGAGGGAAGCCGGGCACCCGGGGGCAGGTCTCCCGACTCGATCCTTGCCCGCAGGATCATCGCCAACTGGATGTACGGGGCGATCTCGCTGCCAGGATCCACGGTCACCACGGCACCGTAGCGGCATGCGCATCACCGAGGAAACCCGCAGGACACCGCAGGAGATTCCAGCATCCTATGGTGCACTAGGGGCTACTGCCTTATGGTGAAGGCGAACGCAAAGCGGGACGGCACGAGCGCTCAGCACGCCCATGCCGCCCCTTGATCGCCTAGTAGGAGGCGACCCGTGTGAAGTCTGGCACAGAGCAGGACGAGCAGTACATCCACCGCATGCTGCAGGAGCTGGCCCACCACTGGGGCGGCGCGTACATCTTCGCGTGCCCCGGCATGGGCGCCTGGCACGCCTACCGGCGGGACGACATGACGATGATCACCGCTCCCGACCCCGAGAGACTGCTTGAGCTGGTCAGGGGAAACTACCTTGCCAGCCCGGTGCCCCGGCAGGGGGAGCAGTGACCCGGCCGCCGTCCGGGCGCCGGGTGGTGCTGCACCGCGCCGAGACCGAAGGCGAAGCCGAGCTGTGGGCGGGCGCGTTCCGCACCGTGCTGTCCGCGCTGGACATCAGCCCGTGGTGGACGGTGCACGTCGATCCCGCCGACCGTGGCGCGCTGCTCGTGTCCGTCGACTACGCCCCCGGGCACGCACCCCGGCGACGGTTCCGGCGTCCCCGGTGAAAGCCCCCGGCTCCCCGCCTCAACCCACTTCGGGCGGGGAGCCGGGCCATACGGAAGGAATGACCGATGACCGCCTAGCAGGCTCCCGCAGCGCCGCAGGTAACGGGGTTGCGCGGCGGGACGGCGGGAGTGCGGCTGTCACCTCCCCGCCCCTGATCCGCCCAGGCACGGCGGAACCCGCCCCCGCCCCGTCATCTGGCTCGCCGGGGCGGGGGCACCAAGACCGCAGGATGCCCCGGTGCGCCTGCCGGGAACCCCTTACTACCCAGGCCCGGGAACCCGGTTCCGGGGCATCCTGCCCAGACAGGAGGGCACAGTGGACACTGACCTAGCCGGAGCAAGCGGAGCTTGCGACGCCGAGCCCGGGGGCTCGCCGGGCTGACCGACGCCGAGCTAGCAGACCTGCTTGCCCGGGTGACCCAGGAGATCGCCGCCCGGCTGACCGGGAGACCCGCCCCGATGCCGCCCGTGGTGATCAGCGGCACCGATGGCGGTTCGTCCTGAGACCCCTGCCCGCCGCGACCTGTACATCCGCTCCGCGGCGGGCAGGCTAACGTGAGACCCTGATCCCCTGCCGTGCTCCGACCGGCAAGGGGATCAGACATGTATCCCGCTCCGGCAGCAAGGCCGCGAACCGCGCGGGATGGGCGGTCACCTCGTTGCCTGCCCGCGGCAGCGGCGGGCCGCCGCCGCGGAGGCGGAGCAGGTGACACCCAGCCGCACTCCTTAACACCCCTTCGTGAACCCCGGGGACTTTGCTAGTGAGATTGCTAGTGAGCGTGCCTGTTCCGGCGGGTTCCGGCTGCCCTGCCGTCACATCACTAGCTACGTTGGCTAGGGCAGGCTGAAAGGCGGTCACGGTGCCATCGGTGACGGAAGGTGAGGTGCGGGAGCGGGCTGAGCTGCTGACAGATATCGCGTATGAGGTCTTCCTGGATCTGGCGGCGACCCCGGCCAGGTCCCGGACGCGGGTCCGGTTCGGGTGCGCGCAGCCGGGGGCGGACACGTTCGCGCAGCTTGACCTGGCCGAAGCGGGCGAGGTGAGGCTGAACGGCCAGTTGCTGCCGCCGCCGGCGGGCGGGCGGGTGCGGCTGGCTGGGCTGGCTGCGGAGAACGTGCTGACCGCCGGCGGCACGATCGCTGATGTCGGGGGGATGGACCCGGGGCTGATCCGGTTCGCTGATCCGGCTGACGGGGCCGGGTATGTGATCGCCGATGGGTATCCCGGCGAGGCGGCGCGCCTGTTCTGCTGCTTTGACCAGCCGGGCCTGCCATGCGCGATGACCCTTACCGTCCGGGTCCCCCCTGGCTGGCGGTGCCTGAGCAACGGCGAAGCCCGCGACGACGCTGGCGGAGTATGGCACTTCGAAACCCTGCGCGGGATGCGGCCGCACCTGCTGACCGTGTGCGCCGGGCCGTACCAGCAGGTCTGGACGGGCAGCGGCGGGCACGGCGTCGTGATGCGCGCCTGGCGGCGGGCATCGCTCACCGGCACGGATGAGGCGCTGAAGCGGTTCGGCGAGACCGCCGCGCGGGCCCTCGGGCACTACGAGAACACGCTAGGAACGCCGTGCCCGTGCCGGCAGTACGACATCGTGTTCGTGCCCGAACTCACCGGGCTGGCCAGCACCGTGCCCGGGATGATGTGCGTGAGCGAGCCTTTCCTGTCGCAGATGGCCGATCCAGGCGATGAGCGGGCGGCCATGGTGTGCGCGCATGAGGTGGCGCACCTGTGGTTCGGCTCGCACGTGACATTGCGCTGGTGGGATGACCTGTGGCTGGAGGAGGCGCTGGCCACCTACCTGTGCGCGGAGTTCACCGGCGGCTGGGCGGCGTTCGGCCACCGGTTGAAGGAGAGCGCGTACCGGGCCGATGAACTACCGGGACGGCTTCCGGTATCGTCCCCCGTAGCCAGCTCGGCGCAGGCCCTGGACAGGCCTGCCCAGCTGACGTACATGAAGGGCGCGGCGGTGATCCGGCAGCTCGGCGCGCTGATCGGCGACCAGGCGCTGCGTGCCGGGATGCGGGATTACCTGGCCCGGTTCGCCGGGAACTCAGCGACGTCCGAGGACCTGCTGGCATGCTGGTCACGGGCCTCGGGACGGGACCTGGCCGGGTGGGCGGACGCGTGGCTGCGCAGCGAGGGCGCGCCGGAGCTGCGGGCCTCATCCGCCGCCGGGCCTGACCCGCTGGCTGAGCCGGGCGGCTCGCTGGTGGTCACGCAGGATCCGCCCCGCCAGCAGATGGTCGGCGTCGGGTTGTATGACCGCGCCGGGACTGGGCGGGGACTGCGGCGCCGGCGGCTAGCCGAGGTGGAACTGGCCGGCGAGCGGACGGTGGTTCCTCTGGCGACGGGTACTGGTACCGGTGAGGCGGTGCCGGATGCGGTGGTGGCGAACGACGGTGACCTGGGGTACGCGCGGGTCACGTTCGATGAGCGGTCATGGCAGGCGCTCGCCGGTGCCGCGCTGGAGCTGGATGATCCGGTCACCGAGGCGGTGTGCTGGAACGCGGCCTGGCAGCTGGTAACTGGCGCGCGCCTGCCGGCCGCGTCCTTCGCCGGCCTGGTGGCACGGCGCCTGGCTGATGGGCAGGCAGGGCTGCCAGATGCCGGGGCGGAAGTGCTGCTCGACCGGGCGGTCCGCTGCGCTGATGTCTATGCGCCTGCGGACCAGCGGGCCGGGCTACGGGAGCAGATCGCGGACAGCGCTTCGGCGAAGCACTGCCCGCGCTCGCCGGAATGAGCAACTGGGCGCAGCAGCGGCTCGGGCGGCTGCTGTTCCCGTCGACACTATGCGATGCCGCCACTGAGGCCGCGGCCGCAGCCGTACTGGCCAGCACTTCTCTGCCCGACCACCTGCGGAATGCCGTTGCCGGGCAGACCGCCATCATCGGCGAGGTGATCACCTCCCGCGGAGACTGCTCATCGCGCTCCCTGCCGCACGTATAAGCCGCTCAGAACAGCGGCCAGGCCGCCGCCATCGCGGCAACCCTCCGGCGCACACCCGCATAACCGGTCCATCTGCGCGTGAAACGCACCCTCAGGATAGGCCCGCCCACCCGCGCCGAGTCGGCGATCTAGCGCAGGAAGGGACCGGCAAACGGTTACGTACCGTTGCCAGCGCTGGCGATTCGCGATCTGGGACCGTGTGGTCAGGCGCGCGGGGCCGTGCTTGTGTCGCGGGCATGCTATCCCTCGGTCACCGTGGAGCGGATCAGCTGCGCGACCGTGCTGGCCGATTCCAGGTAGGGCTGGTGCGCCATGCCGGCCAGCACGTGGTGCCGGGCCGTGGGGACCCGGTCCGCGAGCAGGCGGCAGCGGCCGGCTAGGAAGGGCACGTCGAGATCGCCGCACGCGACGGTGACCGGGACCTTGATCTCAGCAAGGCGGTGCCAGGCGTCCACGCCGGCGGCTCCGGCGGTTTCCGGCACGTCGTTGCCGATGATGATCGCGTTCATGTCCAGCGCCAGCTTCCGGGCGGCGCCGCCCACCCGCCCTTCTGGCTGGCCGGGGCCATCCAGCCACAGCCAGGTCTCCAGACGGTTGATCTCGCCGGCGTCCCGTGCCGCGTAGGCCTTCTCCAGCAGCGGCTCGAACCGCCTGGTCGCGGCGTCGAGCTCGGGTTCGGGGGCGCCGCTCACCGCCGGGGCCATCACCACCAGGCCCGCGACCCGGCCGGGGGCAGCCAGGACGGCATCGAGGGCCAGCCCGCCTCCCGCCGAGGCGCCGGCCAGCCACACCGGGCCGACGCCGGCATGATCGAGGACGGCGAGCAGGTCATCCAGGTGCGAGAACGGACCGGTGCTGGGCGGCGTCTGCCCGTACCCGCGGCGGTCGTAGGCCACCACGGTCAGCTCAGGTGCCAGCAGCCCGGCTACCTCCGCCCATCCCCGCCGGTCCGCGACGCCCTCATGCAGCAGCACCACCGCCGGGCCGCCACCCGGCCACCGTTCCCCCGCCAGGGTGATGCCGTCCCGGCTGACATCGAATCGCTCCGCCATGACCTCATGCTCCCGGCGGCGCCCACCCGGCGGCAACTCAATTCAGCCGGCCTCTCATCTCCTGCCTCCTCCTAAAACCCATCGCGACATCGAAAAGGAATATGAGTCTCTACTCGCGTGGAAAGCAGAGGCAGAAGGTAAGGTACAGGCCCTTGAGGCTGCGGCCGCCGAAGCCACTCTCGAAGTGCAAACCCTGCGCGAGCAAGTACAGGTGTCGGAGTCGGGCCGAACAGCAGCGGCAGATCGATGTGTCATCCGCCAGCGGGATGGGACCAGTGGCTCGCCATGACCTAGGGACCACCTTGGCCGGTTACGTGAGCATCATGGTGTGGCTGGGGCGGGGGCGTCAACTCCGGGTGCGGGCGGGCGCTGGCG
>JBOHCG010000399.1:0-7384 GCA_050698735.1 Streptosporangiaceae bacterium
GCCACAGGAGCCCCCGCCGGTCAAGCCCCGCACTCAGCGTGGCGCAACTTCAACTGACATAACGCGCCTTAGGCGATGATGTCCGGCGGCCCGGGCCGCCGGAGAGGGCTTACCGATCCCTCCGCCCGCAGCCCGCGGTGGCGGGCTTCCAGGGCCGGAGTAGCCACCTCAGCGCCGCGTGTCTGCGCCAGCACCTGGCGGATCGCCATCCTGGCGGCGTCCTCGGCGACGGCCGCCTGGGTGGCGTTCAGCCCGGCGTCGTCGTCTTCGCCGGCGAGGCTCGTGGCGGCGTGCGCCAGCATCAGCAGGGCGGAGCGGCACTCTTTCTGGGCCCGGCGCAGGTCAGCGTTTCCCGCTCCAGCGCCCGGATCCGCGCCGCCTCCGCCGTGGATGTCCCGGGCCGCATCCCCCGGTCGACCTGCGCCTGCTTGGCCCAGCCGCGCAGCGTGTCCGGTTTGATCCCCAGCTCGCCGCCCACCTTGCGGCAGGCGACCGTCACGCTGGCGTCCTGGTCCTTGACCAGGTCCAGCACCAGCCGGACCGCCCGGTCACGCAGCTCGTCCGGATACTTCCGTGCTGCTCCCATCGTCCCACTCTCCCGTGGATTGGGAGCCTCCACAAAACCCGGGGCGATTCATACACCACCCGCAAGACCATCGCCGACCGCGCCGCCATCACCGAGGTGAACGACCAATGACCCCCCGCGACCTGCCCGGCGCGCTGATCACCCCGCCATTGGGACCTCAACCGGCGGGCCACACCGTAGCGACACAACTACCCACAGCGCAGGAAAACCCGATCATTCACAGCCCAGCCAAGAAACCCGGATCCACCAGGCCAGTCGACTCTGTTCGCAATCCCGCAGTTCAGAGGCCTCTACGACCTTTCAAGATCATCCCATCAGGGTTTTTGGGCTCTGGGGTATTCAGTTAACCGGAGTAGAATCCCGGACCGTGGATCAGCTCCGCGCCGGAGTTCACTACTCGCGGTCGACCGGCGAGTTCCAGGCGTGGTTCCGCACTGACGCGGACTGCCTGGACTGCCTGGACTACCTGGACTACCTGGACTACCTGGAGTGGCTGCGCTGGCCGGGCGGGTTCACCTGCCCTTCCTGCAGTCACGCCGGGGGCTGGCGGCTGGGCGATGGCCGCCTGGAGTGCGCGGCCTGCCACGGGCGCACGTCGGTGACGGCGGGCACGATCTTCGACCGGACCCGGACGCCGCTGACGGTGTGGTTCACCGCCTGCTGGCTGTTCGCCACGCAGAAGGACGGCATCTCGGCGCAGAGCCTGCAGCGGTCGCTGGAGATCGGCTCGTACCCGACGGCGTGGGCGATGCTGCACCGGCTGCGGTCGGTGCTGGTCCGGCCGGGCCGGGACCGGCTGGCCGGGACGGTGGAAGCGGACGAGACGTTCATCGGCGGGGACGAGCCGGGACTGCGCGGCGGCCGGGCCCCGGGCAAGAAGGTCCTGACCGGCATCGCGGTTGAGGTGTACCAGCCCAAGGGGATCGGCCGGTGCCGGATGGCAGTGCTGGCCGATGGCTCGGCCGGGTCGCTGCATCCGTTCGTGACCGGTGCGGTCGAGCCGGGCGCCACGGTCATCACCGACGCCTGGATGGGCTACCACGGCCTGGCCGGCCTCGGCTATGTGCACGAGCGGCGCAGCCAGCGGGCCGCCCGCGCCCGCGGGGACGACCCTGGCGAGCTGCTGCCCGCCGTGCACCGCGTCGCGTCGCTGGCCAAGCGGTGGCTGCTGGGCACTCACCAGGGATCGGTAGACGAGGCCCACCTGCCCGCCTACCTGGATGAGTTCGTCTTCCGGTTCAACCGGCGCCGCTCGTCCAGCCGCGGCATGGTCTTCTACCGGGTGCTGGAGCTGGCCGCCGGCCACGACCCGGTCCGCTTCCAGGACCTGCTCGCCAGCAAGAAACCGCGGCCAGCGCCGCACGCCGGGGGCTGGGGCCACCCGCCGAGCCTGGAACGTCCAGCAGCGAACCGGCCGTGGAGAACCAGGGAACTCCAGCTGCAGCTACCCATCCCACTCCGGTTAACTGAATACCCCAGTTTGGGCTTATGTGGGCTGGACCTGCTTGAAGGGTTCACCCACGGGCCCAGCTCCCTCGGTCGGCGACGGCCACCGTGTACCAGCCCAAGTAGATCAGCCCGTCCCGTGGCGATCGCATTCCGCGGCAGCGGAGGGACGTGACCGGCCGGTCAACGGGTGGACGAGGGCACCCGGCCAGCCGAGCGGGCGGGGCCGCGCGGGGTGAAGGCGCGGAGGCGCCAGAGGAGATGAGGCGGGAATGCGGCGCACTAGCAAGGGCAGGCCGATCGTGACGATGAGGATGCATGCAGCCGATCGCGATCGTCTGGACGGTAGGGCGATCAGCCACACGGCAAGGACGGTCCTTCGATGGCAGAAACACCACCGGGCGAAGCCGGCCACTACGTCAACTTCCTGTGTCTCGGATCACGCCAGTGCAGGCTCAGCGGGAGATCCCCGATGACGGCTGTTCACCGCCCTGTGAGGGCTTCGGCCGCTTCTTCGTTCGCTCGGGGCTGAGCTCACAGAGTCCGTCGGAGCCGATGCCGAGACCGCGGTTGGTCACGTTGTAGATGTGCTCGCTGGCGACGAGCCACACGATGTCGCAGATCTCCCGCTCGCTGTAGAACTTCTGCAGCCGGGCGAAGGTGCCGGGACTGACGGTCTCGCTCTGGGTCAGCTCGGACGCGTAATCGAGCGCCGCCTTCTCGGCGTCAGTAAATAGCGGGCTCGTCCGGTACTCCGGCAGCGCGTCGAAGCGAGCCCTGTTCTCCGCCGACTCCTTCAGCGCGAACCACCTGGCCGCGTCCATGCAGAACAGGCACATGTTGATCGACGCCACATGCTCGCGGACGAGGACAGCGGTCGAGTGCGGCAGCTTGAGCTTCTTGTCGAGCCGCGACACCTTGCCGTAGAAGCTGCCGAATGCGATTGGCATGCGCGCCGCGAACACCGCGATCGGTGCGGTCACCTTGCCGATCATGCGGCGGTCCATGGCATAGACCATCTTCATCATCGGGTTGCGTGGCTTCTCCACCCGGGGAAGGAACGTGTTCATCGAAGCAGCCTCTTTTCGTGTCTCTTTTTCGTGTCTCTGCGGGTGCGCGTTGCGGTTCGTGCAGGTGACAGCTAGCGAAGGGTGGCTGTGAGGCCGGCTAGTGCCCCCACCGGACCCAAAGCTCTAGCGGGCACCGAGCTTCCGTTCGGCGGGCGCGCCGGCCGAGTAGGCGGCAACGAACCCCGCCCGCCAGGTCGGGTAGCGGAGCGTCCATCCGAGTTCGCGCTTGGCCTTGGCATTAGACGCCCCCCGAGACTGGGTCGCCCCCATCACCGCGTCCTCGCCCGCGAGGAGCCGGACCGCCCAGGCCGGCACGTGGCGGGGCGGCCCGGCCCCGAGCGCCTCCGCTAGCACCGGGAGCCACTCGCTCGTGGCCGCCGGCTCGTCGTCGACAATGTTGTAGATCGCCGGCCCCTCGTGATCGAGGGCCAGCACGGTCGCCGCCGCGGCGTCGTCGAGGTGGATCCACGAGGTGACCCCGGCGCCATTGCCGATCATCGGGTACCTGCGCTTGCGCACCATCCGCACGAGCTGGTCGCCGGGATCGCCGTAGAACCCGCCGTAGCGGAGCGCGATCCCGCCGAAGCCGGGCACGACTTGGTCGACGTGCGCCATCGCGGCGTTCGTCTCGCCGGCTCCCGTCGGCGGGCTCTTGTCCAGCGGGTCGTCCTCGGTCTTGACCATCCCGCCCTGGCGGGCGTAGCGGTACGGTGCGAAGCTCTGGGCGACGAACCGTTCGACGCCCGCCTCGCGAGCGGCCGCCAAGAGGGCGTCGGTCCCCGCGGTGCGCAGCCGGTTGGTCTGAGCGAAGGTCTTGTCCAGCTTCCTGGAGAACCCCCCGTTGACGAGCGCAGTCGCCTCGTGGATGATGGCATCCGGCCTGGCGTCGGCCACGGCCTGGCGGACGGCCGCAGAGTCGAGCAGGTCGAGCGGGACCATCCTGGCCCCGGCGGCGCGGAGGCGCTCCGCCCTCACGGAGGACGATCGGTAGCTGCCCACCACGTCGTGACCTCGCTCGATGAGCTGGGCTACGAGACGCCGGCCGATCGCACCGGTCGCCCCGGCGACAAAGACTCGCATGACCTTCCTCCCTCCGGATACTTACCTGCTGTGTACGACACCCGAGCGTCGGCCGATGTGACTCGCTGCAGGTCAGAGGGTCTTCCATCACTTGTTGCGCTCTCGTGAGCAAGACAGCAAGCTCAGCAGAGGACCGTGCCCGGGCGTGGCGCTGGCCCGCGAGGCCGGGTTGCTTGCATGTCACATTTGCGGCTTCCCAGGGGTCATCGTCATAGCGGCTCGACTACGAGGACGGCGGAGATGGACGACAAGGAGTGGCTGGCTGAGCGCTTCGAGAAGCACCGGCCGCAGCTGCGGGCAGTGGCCTACCGGATGCTCGGCTCGCTCGCCGACGCCGACGACGCCGTCCAGGACGCCTGGGAGCGCGTCAGCCGTGCCGGGACGGGCGAGGTGGAGAACCTCAGCGGCTGGCTCACGACCATCGTCACCAGGGTCTGCCTCAACACGCTGCGCTCGCGCAACACCCGGCGAGAAGACTCCGTCGGGGCCTTCGTCCCAGATCCGATCGTGACCACCGGCGCCCAGGTCCTTCCCGAAGACGAGGCGCTCATGACCGACTCGGTCGGCCTGGGCCCTCCAGGTCGTGCTCGACACCCTCTCCCCCGCCGAGCGCCTCGCCTTCGTGCTCCACGACATGTTCGACCTGCCTTTCGAGGAGATCGGTCCCATGATGGGACGAACCACCCAGGCCACCAGACAGCTGGCCAGCAGAGCCCGACGGCGGGTCCGCGGCGCCGAGACCCCCGCCCCGGAACTCGACCTGGCCCGGCAGCGAGCGGTCGTCGGCGCCTTCTTCGCCGCCGGGCGCGCCGGCGACTTCGACGCTCTCATTGCCGTCCTCCACCCCGACGTCGTGCTGCGAGCCGACTTCAGCCCCGGCCGGCCAGGTCGCTCCACCATGATCCGCGGTGCCGCAGCCGTCGCCCGGCAGGCCCGCCTCGGCGCTCGCCCCGCCGCAGAGGTGCTTCCCGCCCTGATCAACGGCACCGCCGGCGTCGTCATCACCAGGCGCGGACGCCCCTTCGCCATCATGGCCTTCACCATCTGCCACGACAAGATCATCGAGATCGACTCGATCGGCGATCCCGAACGCGTCGAGAGGCTGGCCGCAGCCGTCCTCACCCATCCTGATCTGCCCCCGGACGAATAGGTTCGGCTCATGGGTGTCACCTCGCCTGAGCTTCGTGGCCGCATCGAGTCGGGTCCGCTGGCCCGCACGGTGACCATCAACCCCGGACGGCCCTCCCCACGTGATCCGCACGTCGGTGGCGGTAAATACCGCATCGAACGCCTCGGTGAACTTGGCACAATGTCCACCCCGCCGTCCCCGCCCGCGCGGTGGCCTCTCCAGGCAGTTCCACCGGCCGCCGACCGTCTAGGTCATTCGTCCTCACTTCGCTGCGGGCGCTCCACCTGGACCGCGGTTCCGGGCCGGCAGGGATCACAGCCACGAACGAAGGACAGCGGCAGGCAAACAGCGTGGCCATTGTCATGACTTGGTGTCCAGATAAAGGTGCCGTCAACACCGGGCAGCTCAGCGACCGCGCTTTGCTAGCAGGACGATCGGCGGAGCGCTCGTCGCGACATCTCCGGGGGAGAAATGTCCGCCCGGTTCCCGCCGGGCCCGCCGGGCACATTTCGCGGGGAGCCTGTCGTATCCGGCGGTGCGCCGATCGTCGTATTCGTGAGGGAGACGTGGCGGTGAATGAGCGCCAGGTAGAGGAGGTGCACCGCGCGGTGCTGGCTGAAGACAAGAAGCGGGCAGCCTACCGGGCCCTGCAGGATCGCATCCTGAACGGAGAGGGCAGAGCGTCGCCGGAGCAGCGAGCCCGCGCGTTCAGCAACACCGGCCTCTCCCAGCCGCTGGAGGGGCTGCTCGGCAAAGTCGCTACGAGGCCGACGCGGGTCACGGACGCGGATTTCGCGGCCGCTCGGGTAGCGGGCTTCAGTGAAGACGAGCTCTTCGAGCTGGTGGTATGCGCTGCGGTCGGACAGTCCGCCCGGCTGTATGACGCGGGTCTGGCCGCCCTGGCCGACGCCGTCGGCGGCGAGGAGGACGGGTAATGCGCCTTGACGTTCTCAACCGCGGCTACGGTCCCGGTACCAAGCTGCTGTTCGCGCTCATCCGGCTGTTCTCCCGGCACCCGGTACCGGACGCCGCCAAGCTGGTCTTCTACCGGCCCGATTTCTACGGCGCCCGGGCGAAGGAGTTCACCCATGAGGCGATGCGCGGGCCTTCCGCCTGGTCGGTAGGCGACCGGGAGCTGATGGCGGCTTACGTGTCGCAGGTGAACGAGTCCGCATTCTGCATCGGCGCGCACAGCGCGACCGCACGGCAGGCGTACCAGGACGGGCCAAAGGTCGCGGCGGTGCTGGCCGACGTGGAATCGGCCCCCGTCGAGGACGGGCTCCGGGCAACGCTGCGGATGCTCGGCAAGCTGACCCGGGAGGGAGAGGTGGGCGCCGAGGACATGCGGCACGTGCTGTCCGCCGGTGTCTCACGCCAGCAGGTCGAGGACGCGCTGGCGGTCTGCGCCGCGTTCAACACGACCGGCCGGCTCGCTGACGCCTTCGGCTTCGAGGTGCTCAGCCCCGAGGGCTTCGAGGCAGGAGCCAAGTACCTGCTCAAGCGGGGTTACCGGTAGCGCGTTCAGCTTTACCGGCGCCGCTGGTGCCTCCATCGGCCTGGAGCACGGCGGCGTCCTGCCCCAGGCTGCCGGCTGGCACCCGCCACGACACGCCAGACCGGGTTCCGCACTGACAAGCCACCAGTGGCGGCCTGGAACTCCTATAGCTACGGCGAGCCGCAAAGTAGCGCGGCAGAGAGCCCTGATGGGGGCGGCCTTAGGATCTAGCGGTGCTGGGCGGTTACCCGGCGACGGCCGCTGCGGCGGTCTTCTCGTCGTGCTCGCGGAGCATGCGCATCACGGTCGCCGGTGAGGGATGCTGGCCTTTCTTCTTTCCCGTGGCGATGACGAGGCGGCCGGCGATCTCGCGCAGGCTCAGCTCCTGGCCCCGGAGGTGGAGCGCGGCGGCGAGCATCGCCTCATCGGTGACGGCGGCGCCGCCGATCGACTTGCCCCGTGCGCGGGCCGACTCGTGTCCCTCCAGGGTGCGGTCGCGGATGTACTCGCGCTCCATCCCCGACAGCGCGGCGAGCACGGTGAACACGACCCCGGACGGGTCGTGGGCGCCCTGAAGC
>JBOHCG010000400.1:0-7374 GCA_050698735.1 Streptosporangiaceae bacterium
CTTGCGCAGGTCGGCGTGGCCGGACAGGGAGCGGGCGAAGACCGCCTCGGCGATGCCGGAGACCGGGACGCCCAGGTCGAGGGCGTCCTGCACGGTCCAGCGGCCGGTGCCCTTCTGCTCGGCCTGGTCGAGCACGATGTCGACGAATGGCTTTCCGGTGGCCGCGTCGGTGTGGGCCAGCACCTCGGCGGTGATCTCGATCAGGTAGGAGTTCAGGCGGCCGGTGTTCCAGCGCCTGAAGGTCCCGGCTACCTCCGCGGGAGTCATGCCGACGGCGTGCCTGAGCAGGTCGTAGGCCTCGGCGATGAGCTGCATGTCGGCGTACTCGATGCCGTTGTGCACCATCTTGACGAAGTGGCCGGCGCCGTCCGGGCCGATGTGCGTGCAGCACGGGGTGCCGTCGACGTGCGCGCTGATCGCCTCCAGCATGGGGCCGAGGGCCTGGTAGGACTCCACCGAGCCGCCGGGCATGATGGACGGGCCGTTGAGCGCGCCCTCCTCGCCGCCGGACACGCCCATGCCGACGAAGTGCAGGTTGTACTGCTCGCGGAGGCTGGCCTCGCGGCGGCGGGTGTCGAGGAAGTGGGCGTTGCCGCCGTCGATCAGCATGTCCCCCGGCTCGAGCAGCGGGGCGAACTCGCCGATCACCGCGTCGGTGGCGTCCCCGGCGTTGACCATGATCAGGATGCGCCTCGGGCGCTCTAGTGAGGCGACGAACTCCTCGGCGGTCTCGGCCGGGACGAAGGTGCCCTCGTGGCCGAATTGGGCGACCGTATCGGTGGTGCGGGCGAGGGTTCGGTTATGCAGCGCGACGGGATAGCCGTGACGGGCGAAGTTGCGGGCCAGGTTGCGGCCCATGACGCCGAGGCCGGTGACGCCGATCTGCGCTGATGCTTTCGCTGCTTCCGCCATGGCTGGGTATCTCCTTTGGCTGGTGCTTCGCCAGGTATCAGAAACGTACCGGGAGATCCTCGCGGGGGGTTTGGCCGGGGTCGGCGTGCAACCTGGCGGGGGGATGCGGCGTCTAGTAGATAACGGTCTGCAGACGGGCGGAGGTCGGGTGGCGGCGACGGAGGAGGAGTTCACCGAGTTCGCGGCGGGCCGACCTGAGCGTGGAGCAGGTCGCGGACCTGCTCGGCTGCTCGACGGGGAACGTGAAGAGCCAGAGCGCCAGGGCCTTCGGCTGCGCAGGCGCCGGCGGGTCCGGGCGGGCGCGTCTTCCGCGGCCTTCGCGGCCGTGCTCATAGCCGTCGGGGCGGCTGTCCCGGCGCTGCATGCCGGGTCGCGGCCGGCGCCCGCGTCGGCCCCGGCGATCCCGCCCACCCTGTACGTAACCTCGGCGTCTTCCGGCGAGCCCGGCAGCGGCGCGGTCACGCCGATCTCGGCAAGCACCGGTGCCGTCGGGCGGCGGATCGCGACCGGGATGTCCAGCCTGATCATCGGCACGCCGGACGGGAGGACCGTATACATCGCCGGCGGCGAAACGTCCGGGCTGGTGCAGCCGATCTCGACCGTCACAGGGAAGGCGGGCCGGCCGATCACGGTCGTTCCGCAGCCCACGGCCATGGCGATCACGCCGGACGGGAAGACCCTGTACGTAGCCAGCGCGAACTTCAACCGGAGCAAGGGCTGGGTGACGCCGATCTCGGTGGCGACCGGCAAGGCCGGCGCGCGGATCGAGGTACCGCGGGCACCGTCTGCGATGGTGATCACGCCGGACGGGAAGACCCTGTACGTGCTCAGCACGACGTCGGGCACGGTCACGCCGATCTCTGTGGCTAGCGGCAAGGCCGGGCAGACGACCTGGATCTACGGGCAGCCCAGGTCGATGGTGATCACGCCGGACGGGAAGACGCTGTACGTCTCCCAGTTCGCCAGGGACGAGGTGCTGCCGATCTCGGTGGCGACCTTCAAGGCCGGGCGGGCGATCAAGGCCAGGCCGGGTCCCGGCCCCATGGTCGTAACGCCGAACGGGAAGACCCTGTACGTGGTCGACGTCGGCGGCTTCTCCCGGACGGTGA
This sequence comes from Streptosporangiaceae bacterium, assembly GCA_050698735.1. GTDB lineage: Bacteria > Actinomycetota > Actinomycetes > Streptosporangiales > Streptosporangiaceae > Palsa-504. Next base: position 2,022 of record JBOHCG010000400.1, read on the forward strand.
CCCCGATTGCGGTCGGCAGCGACACGGCCCGGCCCGCGATCACGGTCGGACGGGCGCCCCTCGCCGCCGCCATCACGCCGGACGGCAGGACGCTTTACGTGATCACCAGCTTGGGCACGGTGACACCGGTTTCGGTCGCGACCGACACGGCCGAGGCACCGATGAAGGTTCGGCAGGGACCGGAGGGGATCGTCGTCACGCCGGACGGGAGGCGGGCCTACGTCCTGTCCCCGGGCAGCACGCCGGGCAGCGGCGCTGTGACGCCGATCGTGACGGCCACGAACACGGCGGGGAGGGTGATCACGATCACGGGCGCAGTGCTGGGTCAGATGGTGATCGTGCCGTGAGCCGGCTTCGCTGCGTGGCCCGGTGGTGGGGCAGGAGACGGTACGCTACCGGTGTCGGCCGTCCGTCCGGGGCGGCCGCTGCGGGCGTAGCTCAATGGTAGAGCTCCAGCCTTCCAAGCTGGTCATGCGGGTTCGATTCCCGTCGCCCGCTCCCATATCTTGGTCTCAGGACACCGGAATGGCATGAACCCTCACCGGTTCCGGGGCTTCCTCGACGGCCATAGCGTTGCCCGGACCGGCCTGGTCCGGGCTGGGCGGCGCCGAGGACGAGATTAACTTGAAAGGCGTGCGCCGACAGAGGCTGAGCCACACATAGTCGATCGGCTGCGGCGCGTTCCACACAGCCGCCTGATGCCGGGCGACCGGCTCGAAGCCCGCCGCGGCATAGCAGCGCCGTGCGGCGAGGTTGCCCGGATGAACTCGCAGGAAGACCCGCGGATGCCTGGACCGGGCCCGGCCGGCCAGCGCCATCGCCAGGCGCCGGCCGAGGCCCTGGCCTCGTTCGCCGGGATCGACGATAAGCCGGATGGCATGCCATCGATGCCTTCACCCAGCGCTCACATGCCGCGGACAGGGTCGAGTCAAGCCTCAGCCTGGCCCGCATCGTCTTCCGTGACCGCAGGCGGGGCATGCTCAGGCGTTCCATGGGCTGACCGGTGACCCCGGCGATGAGGTCGAAGTCCTTATCGAGGTGCAGGACGGTCAGCCCGGCGAGTTCAGCGGTCGCCGCGATGATCAGATCCGGTATTGACGGCGCGCGATGCTGGGCCCGGTCCGCGAGCAGCGTGAGAATCTCCACCGCCCGGTCCTCGATGGCCGGGGTCAGGTATTCAACCGGCATCGACGACAGCGGAGGCTTCTGGAGCGCTGTCCGCAACTCGGGGCCTGACCGGGCCGAATAGCCGGTCTCCAGCCGGGTGACGGTGGTGATCCGTACCAGCCCGCGTTCGATCCGCGCGGCCCACCCGGCGGCATCTGGGCTCGCGGCCAGCCGGACCAGGGCGGACTTGTCGATCAGCCAGGCGGTCACGTCCAGGCCTGGGACATCACGTCCGGATCGGCCAGATCAGCGAAGGTACCGGCGAACCGCGCCAGATCCTCCACGCTAACCGGAGAACCAGATGCGGCGGCGTCTTGAGCGAGGCGGCGGCGCACGTACTCGCTCCGGGACAGGCCCAGCCGGGCGGCGTGAGCATCCAGTGCCGCGACGACTTCCTCCGGCACATCACGGATCAGCACATCTGTCATTTCTGCCTCCATGTGATATCCCATGATAGCGCGGTCACCGGACCCGCCCGATCACGCGCGCTCTCATGCCGCGGACAGGGCGCTTGTTCCCGGCCGGGCAGCAGCTTCAGGACGGGCCCTCCGCGAAAGCGGTTGTCGTTCGGCTCCCTATGATCTCATCACCCATGGCGCGACGTTTTGGCGGTGGAACGGGGATCAGAGGGGCAGCGGGTGGCTGAGCACGCCGCTCCCCGGCAGGCGGCCGGTGAGGGTGCGGATGTAGTCAAGGGCGTCGATGTCGACGTGCTCGCCGTCCTGGCCCTGGCGGAAGGTACCGCCGGCCGGGCCGTTCAGCACGAGGTCGAACGGCTGGGCGTAGATCGCGGCCCATTCGGCGACGATGTCGGCGACCAGGCGGCCGTCGTGGTCTGGCGTGAGGTCCATCGGCCTGCCGGTAGCGTGGCAGATGTCGATGCGGTGGCACCAGATATCGCGGGTGAACCCCACGTCGAGGAGGTACTTGAGCGGCTGCCAGCCGATCGGCGGGCCGAACGGGAGCGGCAGGTACCGCATCGGGGGCGGGGTGCGCCACCGGCCCCGGACGGCCTTGGGGCCTACCTCCTTGAGCAGGCCGACCAGCTCCGCGTCGGAGAGACGGGCGCGCTCGCGGATCTGCAGCTCGTTCAGGCCGTCTACCCAGTGATGCGAGTCGATCTGCTTGTTCAGCGGCAGCCCGCGGCGCATCTGGTGAATGAACTCCGGCACCGAGGCCTGCGCTTGGGCCGATCCGAGCACGTGCAGGGCGATCTTGCGGACGTCCCAGCCGGAGCAGTCGGTGGGCAGCGGCCACTCATCTGGCGTGAGGCTGGCGGCCAGGTCCGCGAAGCGCTGGAACTCCTCCTCGGCGAGGTGGCGCGCTTCCTTGCGGTCGATGCGGTCAGGTTTCATCTGTTCCTCCCCTAGCGATGGCGTCGTCGACCAGGAGGTCGACGAGATGATCGAGATGGCGGACCCAGCGGTTGCCGCCGGGATCGTTGGAGATCTGGGCGTCCATCAGGCCGCCGGTCATGGCGACGATGCAGTCGATGTCCCCCTGCCCGGTCACGCCGGCGGCCCGCGTCAGCGTGACCACGCGGCCCAGCGCCTCCTCGGCCAGCGCATACGACTCCGGCGAGGGCGCGAAGCCGGGGATGGGCCGCTGGAACAGCAGCTGGTGGCGGGCCGGGTCCTCGGTTGCGAACGTCGTGAAGACGGTCAGGCACTGCTTGAGAGCATCACGAGGCTCTGCGGAGAACGTCGCGGCGTCCAGGCGCTCGATCAGCTGCCGGTTACCGTCGGCGAACATCGCGTCGTACAGGGCGTTCTTCGAGTCGAAGTACTCATACAGGGACGGCTGACGGATTCCGACCTCGCGCGCCAGGGCGTGCAGCGATACCGCGGCGATCCCGTGTTCCCTGGCGAGCGTCCAGGCACACGCCACGATCCCAGCCATCCTCGCCTCACGGCGCTTCGCGACCGAGCCCGCCATCGCGGACCCGCTCAGACTGTCGACGGCTCGTACGCCGACGGCACGACCGCCGGACGTCCCGCCACCACCGCCGGCCTACGGTCCCAGCCGGCGGCCCGGAGGGCGAACCGCTGGAGCACGCCGGGCTCCTGGGGCAGGGCTGCCAGCAGCCGGCGACGGCCCGCCTCCTGGAGCAGTTCCCGGTGCCGGCCGTTGGCCAGGTCGCGGGTCATGTAGATCGGTGTCATGTGAGCCTCCTTCAGTACTCCCCTATCACTGATAGGAATTTATCCTATCATCGATAGGTAGTCAAGAGACATCTTGCCCCGCGGGACGGCAGCGTGTCGACGGCCGGTGGCGTCGCCGGGTTCTGGGACCACCTGACCGGGTGGGGTGACGCGGGCGAGTATGCCGGTTCGTTCTGAATAATTCTGGTTGTAGAGGGCCGGCTCGGGAGCGGGCCGCGAGCCGGGCCGGCCGGTCCCCTCGCCAGCCGGGATCAGCCCGGACGCCAATCCTTGAGGTGAGTGACGGCAGTCACACCTGTACCGTGTGTACCGTGGCCGTTGACGGCGGCCTCATCTTCCGCGGCGGGTAGGAGGACGTGGCTCGTGCTGTTGCGCGATTACCTCATCAGGAACGCGGAGTCCTGGCCGGAAAGGCAGGCCTTCGCATCGGCGACGGCGACGCTCACCTGGGGTGAGGTAGCGGATCGAGCATGCAGGCTCGCCGCCGCGCTCCGTCGGCTAGGCGTGCGGCACGGCGACGTGGTCGCCTGCATGTCCACCGACACCCACGAGGTCGTCGAGGCGTTCTATGCCTCGGCGATAATAGGCGCGGTGCGGACCGGTATCCATTACCGCTACACGGCACGTGAGGCGGCTCATATTCTCCGTAATTCCGCGGCGAAGGTGCTGCTGCTGGAGGGTGGCAGGGCTGAGGAGACGTTCGGCCAGATATCGGAACTCCCGCCGACCCTTGAGCACGTCGTCGGCTTCGGCGACCATCACAGAAGCCAGGATTATGAACGGCTGCTTAGCGATCATGAACCCCTGGCCGCCGAGGACTGGCCGAAGCTCGGGCCGAACGACCTTGCCACCATCGGCTACACATCCGGGTCGACCGGCCTGCCGAAGGGAGCCGTCTCGGCGCACGGCGCGGTTGTCGCCGCCGCCCTGAACACCTGGTCCCAGGCGGGCCTGTGGCACGAGGACGTCATGCTGAACTGCATATCGTGCCTCGGCGGCGCGAATATCATCTTCACCGGCGGAAATGTCTTCACCGGCTCCAAGAGCGTCTTTCTCGATCGCTACTCGCCACAGCGCTTCGTGGAGCTGGTCGAGCGCGAGGGCGTCACGGTGGCGTTGCTTGTTCCGACGATGATGCAGGACGTGCTGGATGCCGCTGATCTCAATCGCGACGGACTGCGGTCCATCCGCCTGGTGATCTACGGGGCCGCCCCGGCGACGCCGAGTCTCATCAGGCGGGCGATCAGCGAGTTCGGCTGCGAACTGCAGCAGTGGTACGGCTCGACGGAAGCCACCGGCGGCTGGACGACCATCCTGCACCACACCGAGCACCTGCACGCGCTCAACGGGGCGCCGGAAATCCTGACTTCGGTGGGCCGGCCGACGCTGCATACCGAGTTGCGGATCGTCGATGACGACGGTAACGAGCTTCCCCGCGGGCAGATCGGCACCGTGGCCATTCGCACCCAGACGCTGATGAACGGTTACCTGGACGCTCCTGCCGAAACAGCGGAAGTGCTCCGTGACGGCTGGCTGGAAATCGGGGATCTCGGCTATCAGAGCGAGCAGGGCTACCTTTTCATCGTCGACAGGAAGAAATTCAAGATCGTAACCGGCGGCTTCAACGTTTACCCGGTCACGGTCGAGAACGTCCTCGCCGAGCACGAGGCGGTCAGCGAAGTCTGCGTCGTGGGCATACCGGACGAGCGGATGGGCGAGGCGGTCTGCGCCGTGGTGGTCCCGGCTAAGCAGGTTGACCCGGCGGAACTGGCCGAATTCTGCCGGGGACGAATCGCGTCGTATGCGGTGCCGAAGCGCATCGATTTCGTCGATTCGCTGCCGCGGAACCCGGCCGGGAAGGTGCTCAAGCGGCAGGTTCGCGAGCGCTATTATCCGGACGGCGGCGGGCCGGACGGCGGCGGGCCGGACGGCGGCGGGCCGGACGGCGCGGCGAACTGCTGCGACTGCGCGAACAGGGAATCGCCGGTTCCGGCGCTGATGTACGTCGCCGGCAGTGACGAGCA
>JBOHCG010000401.1:0-7356 GCA_050698735.1 Streptosporangiaceae bacterium
GACGCTGGAGCAACTGTTCGACGCCGACATCTCCGGCCGTGACTTCCCGCGCGGCAAGCCCGACCCGATGATCTTCCTCACCGCCGCCGGGGAACTGCACCTGCCTCCGGATGCCTGCTTCGTGATCGAGGACGCCACCAGCGGGGTCCAGGCGGCCAAGGCGGGCGGGATGTCCGCGATCGGCGTGGCCCGCCTCGGCGATGACGAGATGCTGGCCGGAGCCGGCGCCGACCTGGTGGTGACCGCCTTGGACGACGTCTCGGTGCGGGCGCTGAACGAGGGCCGCCTGCAGGAACGCGGACAGGCCGCCGAGATCCGCGGCCGGCACACGGGGCAGCCGCCGAGCGTCTGGACGATGGTGTACGACGGCTTCGACCCCGCCCGTCAGGGGCTGCGCGAGGCGCTCTGCTCGCTGGGCAACGGGTACTTCGTCACCCGGGGCGCCCTGCCTGAGGCCAAGGCCGACGGCGTCAGCTACCCGGGCACCTACGTCGCCGGCCTGTACAACCGGCTGGTCAGCGACATCGCCGGACGCCAGGTCGAGAACGAGGACCTGGTGAACCTCCCGAACTGGCTGTCATTGCAGTTCCGGGCTGCGGGCGGGTCGTGGTTCGACGTGCGGCGGGCCGAGGTCGACGGCCACCGCCTCGAGCTTGACATGCGGCACGGGACGCTGACCCGCCGGTTGACCTGGCACGACGCGGACGGCCGGCGGACCAGTCTGATCCAGCGCCGGTTCGTCAGCCGCAGGGACGAGCACCTGGCCGGCCTGCAGAGCGAGTTCACCGCCGAGAACTGGACGGGCACGCTCGAGGTCCGCTCGGGCCTGGACGGCACAGTGGTCAACGCGGGGGTGCCGCGGTACCGCGACCTGGACGGCCGTCACCTGAGGACACTGGGCCAGGACGAGGTCGACCACGAGACGGTCGACTTGCAGGTCGAGACGACGCAGTCGCGGGTGCAGATCGCCCTGGCGGCCCGCACCCGGCTGCTGCAAGGCGGCGAGATCGCCGAGGCCGAGCGCAGCCTGGTCGAAGAACCCGGGTTCGTGGCTCACCAGCTCACCGTCCGGTTGGAGCAGGGCCGCCCGGCCACCGTCGAGAAAATCGTGGCGCTCTACACGTCCCGCGACCGCGCCATCTCCGAGAGCCGCCGCGACGCCGCCCTGGCAGCGGCGGCTGCCGGCGACTTCACGGGGCTTCTGGCGCGCCACGAGAGCGCCTGGGCCAGCGCGTGGAACCGGTTCGACATCGAGCTGGACAGTGCCAACGAGTGGACCGAGACCGTCCTGCACCTGCACATCTTCCACCTGCTGCAGACGGTCTCGCTGCACACCGAGCACCTGGACGCGGGGGTGCCGGCCCGGGGCTGGAACGGGGAGGCCTACCGCGGCCACATCTTCTGGGACGAGATGTTCGTCTTCCCGTTCCTCAACTTCCAGCGCCCGACGCTGGCCAGGACCCTGCTGGAGTACCGGATCGCACGCCTCGGGGCGGCCCGGGCGGCGGCCCGGGCGGCCGGGTTCGCCGGTGCGATGTTTCCGTGGCAGAGCGGCTCCACCGGGCGCGAGGAGACCCAGCAGCTGCACCTCAACCCGAAGTCCGGCCGGTGGCTCCCCGATCACACGCACCTGCAACGTCACGTCAACATCGCGATCGCCTACAACGTGTGGCAGCACTACATGGTCACCGGGGACATCGGCTTCCTTCGTTTCGCCGGCGCCGAGCTGCTGATCGAGATCGCCCGCTTCTGGTCGAGCATCGCCACGTACAATGCTGAGCTCAACCGCTATGAGATCCTCGGCGTGATAGGCCCGGACGAGTACCACGAGGGCTACCCGGACTCGGACGAGCAGGGGCTGCGCAACAACACCTACACCAACGTCATGGCCGTGTGGGTGCTGCAGCGCGCGCTGGAGACGCTGGAGGTGCTGCCGCCGCACTACCGGCAGGAGCTGGCCGGCGAGCTGACGATCCGCGACGAGGAACTGGACCGGTGGCGCGAGATCAGCCGGAAGATGCGGGTCGTCTTCCACGCCGACGGCGTGCTCACCCAGTTCCAGGGCTACGAAGACTTGCGGGAGTTCGACTGGGAGGGCTACCGGGACAGGTACGGCGACATCCAGCGGCTGGACCGGGTGCTCGAAGCCGAGGGTGACAGCATCGACCGGTACAAGGTCTCCAAGCAGGCCGACGTGCTCATGCTGCTGTTCCTGCTGTCGCGGCGCGAGCTGCGTGAGCTGCTGGGCGGCCTCGGTTACGAGGTGAGCGACGAGCAGCTGGCCCGGACCGTCTCGTACTACCTGGACCGCACCTCGCACGGATCGACCCTGAGCTCGGTCGTTAGCGCGTGGGTGCTGGCCCGCTACCGGCCCGAGGAAGCCTGGCGGTTCCTGCAGCGCGCACTGGACAGCGACGTGGCCGATGTGCAGGGCGGCACCACCGCCGAGGGCATCCACCTCGGGGCCATGGCCGGCACGGTCGACCTCGTGCTGCGGTGCCTGACCGGCCTGCGGGCCCGCGGGCCGGTCGTGCGGTTCGAGCCGGCGCTGCCGTCACAGGTCAAGAGCCTGCGCTTCAGGATCCATTACCGCGGCCACCGCCTCGACGTCGCGTTCGCCGAGGACCGGGTGACCATCGGCTCACGACCCGGCGCGGCCGGACCGATCACGGTGCTCGTCCGCGACGAATCCGTCGAGCTGCGACCCGGCGGCCAGCACGAGTTCTCGCTGAACCCGGGGGCGTGACCGAGCGGGCGCGCGGCTTCCCGCCCGGGAGCGCGCGGACGAACGACGGCGGCCGGCACGGTCGTTCGCAGCCAGGGCGACGGATGGCGGCGACGTCATCCTGATCGGCACCGGCAGCGAGGTCTCGATCGCGCTCGGCGTCCGCGACCAGCTGGCTGCCGAGGGCGCCTCGCCCCGGGTGGTGTCCATGCCGTGCGTGGAATGGTTCAACGCCCAGGACGAGCCTGCCGGCGCGAGGTCCTGCCGCCAGCCATCCGCGCGGGTGTCGGTGGAGGCGGGCATTACCGGATCCTGGCGGTTGTGCGTAGGGGTTGCGGGCGCTTCAATCGGAGTAGACCATTTCGGCGCTTCGGCCGCTTACCAGAAGACCTGTCAGGAGTTCGGCATTACCGCGGAGCGGGTGGCCGCTGCCGCACGCGACAGCCTGGCCCGGGTCAGGGCCTAGCCCGGCCCGCGGCACGCAGGGAAGGGAAAGCAACAGTGTCAGTTGACGTTCTCGGGCAGCTATCCGAGGCCGGAGTGTCGGTGTGGCTGGATGACATCAGCCGTGACCGGCTGCGCACCGGCAACCTGCAGATGCTGATCGACGACCTGCACGTGGTCGGCGTGACCTCCAACCCGACGATCTTTGCCAAGTCGCTGTCCTCCGGGAACGCATACGACGAGCAGATCGACGACCTGAAGACCTGCGGCGTGACCGTGGACGAGGCGTCCCGGATGATCACCACGTACGACATCCGCTGGGCCTGCGACGTGTTCCGCCCGGTCTGCGAGCGGACGGGCGGCCTGGACGGCCGGGTGTCGCTCGAGGTGGATCCCCGGCTGGCCAAGGATACCGGGAAGACCATCGCCGAGGCGCGGGCGCTGAGGTGGATGGTGGACCGGCCGAACCTGTTCATCAAGATCCCCGCGACCGCCGAGGGGCTGCCCGCGATCACGCAGTGCATCTCCGAGGGGATCAGCATCAACGTCACGCTGATCTTCGGACTGGAGCGCTACGGCCAGGTCATCGACGCGTACCTGGCGGGCCTGGAGCAGGCCGCCGCGGCCGGGCATGACCTGTCCCAGATCCGCTCGGTGGCCTCGTTCTTCGTCAGCCGGATGGACACCGAGGTCGACGACAGGCTGGACAAGCTGGGCACCCCCGAGGCCGAGGCGCTGCGCGGCAAGGCCGCGGTCGCGAACGCGCGGCTGGCTTACGAGCTGTTCGAACAGCGGACCGCCACCGACCGCTGGCAGGCGCTGAGCACCCGGGGCGCAAATATCCAGCGGCCGCTGTGGGCCTCCACCTCGGTCAAGGACCCGTCGTTCGGGGACACGATGTACGTCGTCGACCTGGTGGTGGCCGACACGGTGAACACCATGCCCGAGGGCACGATCCGGGCCACGACCGACCACGGCAAGCTGCTCGGAGACACCGTACACAGCACCTACGACGCGTCGCGGCAAGTCTTTGCCGACCTGGGGAAGATCGGCATCGGGTACGAGGATGTCGTGCAGCTACTCGAGGACGAAGGCGTCACCAAGTTCGAAGCGTCCTGGATCCAGCTGCTCGACACGATCAGCACGAAGATGGGACTGGGGTGACCGCAGAACCGAAAGGCCCGGCCCCGGCCAGCCCGAGCCTCACCGGGTGATCGAGAAGCCGTTCGGCCACGACCTGGCCAGCGCGGAAGCTGAACGCGACCCTGGACGGGGTCTTCCCGCTGGAGGCGGTGTTCCGCATCGACCACCACCTCGCCAAAGACAGGGTACAGAACACGGCAGGCTGTCACACTATCCCGGTGGGGGCAAGGGGCTGGCTACAGGTCAAGTCCGCTCCGTGCCGCTGGCTGTTACCGCTTCAAGGGCGCTGCGGCGGATGAGCTCGGAGAGGCTGACGTTACGGTTCCGGGCGGCCTGAGTTAGCTGGTCTCGTTCGCCGGGAAGCAGCCGGATGGCCACCAGTTCTGTGCGCTGGCGGGCCTCGGAGCGCTTGCGTGCCGCCCCGTCGGCCCCGGAAGCCGTCATCGTCATGGCGTTCGTCGCTTCCGTCCTCCTGTGGGCGGCGGATACGTCCTCACTCTGGCAGAGAGGATGTCCGGGGCCTGGGACGTGAACGGTATAACCGCCGGCGTCTGCCACCATGGGCAGTGCCCGACATGCCTGCCACGTACCCCGGGGCGCCCCGGACCGGCACAGGCAGGCCCAGTCGGGTAGCGGGAGGCATCTTGAAAATGGCCGACGCCGCCGCGTCATCGAGGGCGGTCCCGATGCTACTGATGCGGGAAGCCGGGCGCGCAGATGATCAGCGGCCCTGAAGACTATCCGCGCGTGACGCGGTCCGGGCAAAGCGGCGCCCAGCCCGGTGCTAGCGGCACCGCGCTCGCTCCGTCGGGGCTGGCGAGCCAGTCCTGCATCCCCTCGGACTCGTGCCGCCTGACCGATCTGCTTGACCGGCCCTACTCGATAGGTGAAGGTGGCCGCAGGGCCTTGGACCTGGCCGGCGGCTGGGCCCGCCGCTGGACCGCGCAATGGAAGATCGCCGGGACCGAGCTGATCGGCCCCGTCCAGGACATGCCGGCCATCCCGCCACGCGGGTGCGGGCCCGTGCGTCCGTTTTCCTGGAGTACCGCCCAGCGGCACCGACCTGGCCTGGCCAGCATGGTCAGCACCGGCCGCTTGCATGGGTTTGAGAGCATCGCGGATCCCGGTGGCTTATTCGCGACACGCCGGGCGAGGTGCTCGATCCGGACTGTGCTGATGAACCATGATCCTTCCCGCGGTCGTTTCTCCCCCTCATCCCGGCCGCAGAATGGGTGTGTCATGTCTATGCAGCCTGTCCCCTGGCCGGAGCCGGATCCGCAGATCGCCGCGGCGATCGAGGCTATGTACGGCGGCAGGAAGACGGAGCGTCCGCTGGCGGTGGAGGTCCGGGACCGGCTGGGCCAGTGGCTGGCCGATGAGGAGTTCGCGGCCGCGTTCGGGATCCGGGGCCGGCCGGGCTGGCCGCCGTCGCGGCTGGCGCTGGTGACGATCTTGCAGCGGGCGGAGAAGCTGACCGACCGGGCGGCGGCCGGGGAGGTGCGGACCCGGATCGACTGGAAGTACCTGCTCGGGCTGCCGCTGGATGATCCGGGGTTCGATCACACGGTGCTGGCGGAGTTCCGGGGCAAGGTGGCGGAGGCGGAGCTGGAGCAGGTGGCGCTGGACGCGCTGCTGGCGAAGCTGGAATCTGATGGGCTGCTCAAAGCCGGCGGGAAGCAGCGCGCTGATTCCACGCACGTGGTCGCGGCGGTGGCGGCGCTGAACCGGCTGGAGCTGGCCGGGGAGAGCGTGCGGGCGGCGCTGGAGACGCTGGCCGCGGCGCACCCGGACTGGCTGGCCCAGCGGATCTGCGTGGCGGACTGGAGCCGCCGCTATGGCACGCCGATGACCTCCTGGCGGCCGCCGGCCTCCCAGGCGAAGCAGGACGAGCTGGCCATCGCCTGCGCCCGCGACGGGTACGCGCTGCTCGAAGCGGTCTACGATGAGTCCTCCCCGGCCTGGCTGCGGGAACTACCGGCCGTTGACGTGCTGCGCCGGGTGCTGGCGCAGAACTACACCCGCACCATCACCGATGGCACGGAGGTGATCAAGCGGCGGGAGAAGGAACCGGAGGGTGACGGTCTCCCGCCCGGCCATATCCGGATCGCCTCTCCCTACGATCTTGATGCCCGGTGGGGCGTCAAGCGGGACACCTTCTGGCTCGGGTACAAGCTGCACGTCACCGAGACCTGCGACGACGAGCCGCGGTGCGGCTGCCCCGGCGACGGCGGGACCGGCCGGCGCGGCCATGACAAGGACTGCGCGGCCCCGGCGTTCCCGAACCTGATCACCCACGTGGCCACCACCGGCGCCACGGTGCCCGACAGCCAGATGACCAGCGTCATCTGCGACGACCTGGCCGCGAAGAACCTGGCCCCGGGGCGGGGCTACCTCGACTCGGGCTACCTCAGCGCCGCCCTCGTGGTCACCGCGCTGGCCACCTGGGGCATCGCGCTGATCGGCCCGCTGCTGGCCGATACCTCCGCCCAGGCCCGCGCCGGGGCCGGCTACGCCCGCGCCGACTTCACCATCGACTACAACACCCAGGCCGTCACCTGCCCGCAGGGTAAGACGTCGGCGTCGTGGACGCCGTGCACCCAGCGAGGCAAGGACGCCATCGTCGTGCGCTTCTCCGCCGCCGACTGCGGCCCCTGCCCGGCCCGCGCCCTGTGCACCAGCGGGAAACGGCGCCAGCTCACCCTGCCGCCCCGCGACCTAGCCCAGGCCCAGGCCGCCGCCCGCGCCGCGGAGAAGACGATCCCGTTCCAGGCGGACTACGCCCGCCGCGCCGGCGTCGAGGGCACCATGCACCAGGCCGCCAGCCACGGCGCGCGGCGCGCCCGCTACCGCGGCCTGCCCAAAACCCGCCTCGACCACGTCTACATGGCCTGCGCGCTCAACCTGCTCCGGCTGCACGCCTACTGGACCGGCACCCCGCTGGACCGGCGACGAACCAGCCACCTGGCACGCCTGGAACTCGGCCTCGCCGCATGACCCCAGAATTAACCACCGGGATCACCCGCAGCGCCAAACCACCACCAGCC
>JBOHCG010000402.1:0-7352 GCA_050698735.1 Streptosporangiaceae bacterium
GATTAGGGACTGCGCCGCCGAACTCCTGTGGGCGTGCTACGGCGCGTCCGCCGCCGAGTTCGTCGTCGTGGGCGGCCTGCCGGTCTCCTCCGGCGTCGTCGCCTGCACCGGGGCCATCGAGATCGCGGTGCACGGCTGGGACGTGTCGGCGGCCCGCGGCCGTGACTGCCCCATCCCGGCCGAACTCGCCACCCGGATGCTCGGGCTCTGCCCGCTGCTGCTTGCGGGCCGCGAGGGCCTGTTCGCCCTCCCGGTCCAGGTGCCCGCGGCGGCCAGTCCCGGCGACCGCCTCGTCGGCTACCTCGGCCGTCGGCCGACTGGTTACTAACCAGTAATATAGGGGAGGCAGCACTACTTCTCCGATGGAGGCTGACCGTGCCCCGTATCGCACGCGTCGTGGTCTTCGTGGACGGCGTCCGTACCCCGTTCGGCAAGGCGGGCCCGAACGGCCTTTACGCGCAGACCAGGGCCGACGACATGGTCGTCAGCGTGATCCGCGAACTGCTGCGGCGCAATCCCGCGCTGCCGCCGGAGCGGATCGGCGAGGTCGCGATCGCGGCCACCACGCAGACCGGCGACCAGGGGCTGACCATCGGGCGCAGCGCCGCGGTCCTGGCCGGGCTGCCCAGGTCCGTGCCGGGGTACGCCATCGACAGGATGTGCGCGGGCGCGATGACCGCGGTCACGACGGCGGCGGGCTCGATCGCCCTCGGCGCCACCGACACCGCGATCGCGGGCGGGGTCGAGCACATGGGCCACCACCCGATGGGCTCCGGCGTCGACCCGAACCCGCGGTTCATCTCCGAGCGGCTCGTCGACCCCTCCGCGCTGGTGATGGGCTCGACGGCGGAGAACCTGCACGACAGGTTCCCCGCGATCACCCGCGCCCGCGCCGACACGTACGCGCTGGCCAGCCAGCGCAAGGTCGCCGCCGCGTACGCGGCAGGCCGGATCCAGCCCGACCTGGTCCCGGTCGCGGTGCGCAGCGCGGAACGCGGCTGGGGGCTCGCCACCGCCGACGAGCCGCCGCGCCCGGACGCGACCATCGAGGCGCTGGCCGCGCTGAAGACGCCGTTCCGGCCGCACGGCCGGGTCACCGCGGGCAACTCCGCGGGCCTGAACGACGGCGCGACCGGCTGCCTGATCGCGGCGCAGGATGTGGCCGCCGGGCTGGGCCTGGAGGCCGGGATGCGGCTGGTGGACTTCGGCTTCGCCGGGGTGGACCCGGAGGTGATGGGCATCGGGCCCGTCCCCGCGACCGAGAGCGTGCTCGCTCGTAACGACCTGACCATGGACGACATCGGCCTGATCGAGATCAACGAGGCGTTCGCGGTCCAGGTGCTCGCCTTCCTCGACCACTTCAAGATCGCCGACGACGACCCGCGGGTGAACCCGTGGGGCGGCGCGATCGCGCTCGGCCACCCGCTCGCCAGCTCCGGCGTCCGGCTGATGATCCAGCTCGCCGGGGAGTTCGCCGAGCATCCAGACGTTCGCTACGGCCTGACCACGATGTGCGTCGGGCTGGGCATGGGCGGCACCGTCCTGTGGGAGAACCTCAATGCCTGACCGCAGCGAGCTGTGGCTCGGCGAATCGCAGATCACCGCCCTGTATCCGGCGGAGGTCGTCACCGAGGCGCTGGTCCGTGACGTCCAGCTGCCCTACGGTGCGGGCACCATGGCCCTGATCACGCTGGACAACGGCCACGACCACACCAGGCCGAGTACCTTCGGCCCGGCGAGCCTGCTCGCGCTGCGGCACGCGCTGCAGGAGGTGGCCGCCCGCGCCACGCCGGAGGCCGGGGAGCAGCGTATCGCCGCGGTCGGCGTGACCGGCAAGCCGTTCATCTTTGCCACCGGTGCGGACCTGGCCGTGGCCAGGCTGATCCAGTCGCGGGACCAGGCGCTGGCCGTCGGCAGGCTGGGCCACGACGTCTTCCGCAGGCTCGGCGAGCTCGGCGTGCCGTCGTTCGCATTCGTCAACGGCGCCGCGCTTGGTGGCGGCCTGGAGCTCGCGCTGCACTGCACGTACCGGACGATCTCCTCCGGCGTCACCGCGGTCGCGTTCCCCGAATGCTTGCTCGGCCTCGTACCTGGCTGGGGCGGGACCTACCTGCTGCCGCGGCTGATCGGCCCGGCCCAGGCGCTGAAGATCATCGTGGAAAACCCGCTCAGCCAGAACCGCATGCTGCGCGCCGCAGAGGCCCACTCCCTCGGCATCGCCGATGCCATCTTCGAACCCGCCGATTTCCTAGCTGAATCCCTCCGCTGGGCCGCTCGCGTCCTGACCGAAGAGGTCACCGTCGCCAGAGCCGCCGTAGAAGATAACTGGGACCAGGCGGTCGGCATCGCGCGCTTCGGAGCCGACGGCAAACTGCACGGCGCCGCCCCCGCCCCGTACCGGGCCATCGAGCTGGTCGCCGCGGCCAGGGACTCCTCCCGCGACGAGGCGTTCGCAGCCGAGGACGAGGCGCTCGCTGACCTGCTGCTCAGCGACGAGATGCACGCCGCGCTCTACGCGTTCGACCTCACCCAGAAGCGCGCCAGGAGGCCCGTCGGCGCGCCCGACGGATCGCTCGCGCGCCCGGTCACCAAGGTGGGCGTGGTGGGCGCGGGCCTGATGGCCGCGCAGATCGCGCTGCTGTTCGCGCGCAGGCTCGAGGTACCCGTCGTGCTGACCGACCTGGATCAGGCCCGGCTCGACGCCGGGGTCGGCCACGTGCACGGCGAGATCGCAAAGCTGGCGGCGCGCGGCCGGATCTCCCCGGATGCCGCCGCCCGGCTGACAGGTCTGGTGACCGGGTCGCTGACCAAGGGCGCGTTCGCCGACGCCGACTTCGTGATCGAGGCCGTGTTCGAGGAGATGGCGGTCAAGCAGCGGGTCTTCGCCGAGGTCGAGGCGGTGGTCCGGCCGGACTGCGTGCTCGCCACCAACACCTCCTCGCTGCCGGTGACCGAGATGGCGGCCGGGCTTGCTCATCCGGAGCGGGTGGTGGGCTTTCACTTCTTCAACCCGGTCGCCATGATGCCGCTGGTCGAGGTGGCCAGGGCTACCGGTACCGCAAGGACCGATGATGCCTCGGTCGCCACGGCGCTGGCCGTCGGCCAGGCGCTGAAGAAGAACTGCGTGCTGGTGAAGGACTCCCCGGCATTCGTGGTCAATCGTCTGCTCACCAGGTTCCTGGGCGAGGTCATCGGCTGCGTCGACGAGGGCACCCCATTCGACGTCGCCGAGCACGCCACGGACCCGCTGGGCCTGCCCATGCCCCCGTTCCTGCTGCTCCAGCTGGTAGGGCCTGCGGTCGCGCTGCACGTCGCGGAGACGCTGCACGCCGCCTGCCCGGACCGCTTCGCGGTCTCGCCCAGGCTCCGCGCCCTGGTCGAGTCGGGCCGCACCGCGATCTACGGCCCCGACTTCAAGGTCGATGAAGCCGTCGCGGCGCTGCTCGAAGGCGGCGACCGACCCTCCACAGCCGGCCAGGTCCGGGAGCGTGCCCTGGAGGCGCTGGCCGAGGAGATCGCCCTGATGCTGGAGGAGGCCGTCGTCGCCGCCCCCGAGGACATCGACCTGTGCATGATCCTCGGCGCCGGCTGGCCCTTCCACCTAGGCGGCATCACTCCCTACCTGGACCGCACCGGCATCGCAGAAAAGGTCACCGGCGCCAGGTTCCGCCCCCTAGCCGGGGCGCAAAAGGCGCGATAGCCGTAATCCGGCGAGCCTCCCGGATTTCGGCCCGCCGAGACGTTAGGGTTACGTGGTGGCGCTGTGCACATCCCCGGGCACCATCGCTCCCGCGAGACCCCTCGTCCGCTGTACCGCGCCGGACGCGCTGTCCAATCTCGTCGCAGTCCTCGAGCTGGTCGCCGACGGCCAGGTGGGCTATAGCGCCATCACCAGGCGGCCGTCGGCCGCCAGCGTCAGGCTGGTCGAGGACGTCCTCGTGGCCGGCGACTTCTACGATGCCGGAGAGCCCATCTCGGCGTTCGCCTGGCCGCTGCTGCTGCAGGCCGGGGGCCTTGGGCAGCTGGCGGGAACCAGGCTCGAGCTGACCGCGCGCGGCGCCGCGGCGCTGGCCAGGCCGTCCTATCAGACCATCGGCATGCTGTGGGCCAGGTGGCTGCGGTGCGTGTCGCACGACGAGCTCGCGCGGGTCGAGGCGATCAAGGGACAGCGCAAGCCCGCGACGCTCACCGCGGCCGCCGACCGCCGTGCCGCGGTGCGGGCGGGCCTGGCGGCCATCCAGCCAGGCGAGTGGACGGACGTGGACGAGCTGCTCTGGATTCTCCGGACCCAGCCGCCGCGGCTGGTCGCCGTCCGCGGCCTGATGGCGCTGTGGCGCCTTTACCTGGCCGACTCCTACCACGGGTCGCTCGGGCACGCGGGCCGGGAGGCCTGGGCCGTGGTCGAGGGCAGGTACGCGCTGTGCGTGCTGTTCGAGTACGCGGCGACGCTCGGCCTCATCGATGTCGGCTACGTCGACCCGCGCGGCGCGCGAGACGATTACCGCTCGCTGTGGGGCGCCGACAGCTACCCGAGCCTGTCCCGCTACGACGGGCTGCGCTACCTGCGGGTCAACGAGCTCGGCACCGCCATCCTGCACGACCCCGAGGTGCTGCCTTACCTCGCCCTGCCGGTGCCCCGCCGCCCCTGATCAGACCCGGAGCAGAAACCGGGCAAAACGCAACCACCCGCCGTGCCGGCCTGTCCTGGTGATGAGAGCATGATCATGTGGAGGCATCATGAATCGGACATGGCTGGCCCTGGGCGGCCGCGCGGCGGTTGCCCTGGCGACCGCCGCCGCCGGCGTCATCGTGGCGGCCACCGCCGCTTCTGCAGGCGACGGGCCGCCGGGATTCTGGTGGGGCACAGACAGCCTCCCGGTTAGCGTGCCGGGCGGCGCGCCGTACAGCATGCCTTATCTGGGCGGCGCCTACGGCGGGTACATCGGCATGACCGGGAACTGGGCGTACTGGCTGGGCTGCAGCGGCACGGAACACTTCCTGGCCTACTCGGCGACCAACGCCGCGCAGGCGCGCACCAACTACACCAAGTACCACAAGGGCGTCGGCCTCGGCTCGTACTGGTTCATGGGCGGGCCGGGCGTGGACCCGCACTACAACGGGACCACGGCGGAGGCCAGCGCCTGGGGCGCGGCACAGGCGGCCAGGGAGCTCTCGGATATCAGCGGGGGCATCAACTATCCGGTCATCTGGATGGATGTCGAGCTGCCCGGGATCACGCCCGCCCCTGACAACGGCTGGCACGACGTTTATACCTCGCCGTGCAGCGGCGTGGTCAGGCAGTCCTCCGTGTCGTCCAGCTTGAACCGGGCCGATTTCAACGGCTTCGCGAACTACATCACCGCCCACTCCAGCTACAAGGTCGGGGTGTACTCCACGGCGAGCGTCTGGACCTCGATCTTCGGGACCGGGACCAACTCGCTGATCCCGAACACCTACGAGTGGACCTACGAGCCGGAGACCACCAACTACAAAGGCGCCTACCCGAACGGCTGGTGCCTGGGCCACGGATCCGGTCCGTGCGCGCAGTTCTTCGGCGGCCAGACCAGCTCGAGCAGCCATGCGCTGATGTGGCAGTGGTCCGGCGGCGGCGGGGTCACCAACGGCATCGGCGGATTCAACGGCGACCTCGACCAGATCGACGGAAGCAGGATGAGCTAGGCACGCACCACGGCCCGTTCTGCTGAAAAGCTTTAACCTCAGCCGGCCAGCAGCGGCTCGAGCAGCAGGTCGGGGAATTCCCGCTCGAGCTGCCCGAGCCGCCACTTGTCCCGGAGCAGCGCGAGCATGGCGCCGTCCTGGCGGCGGGTCAGCACCTCGGCGGCGCGCTGCCCGGCCAGCAGGCGGGCGCCCTCGGCGTCGGTGCGCCTGGCCAGCGTGTAGTCGAGGTGGTCGAGATCGGCCTGGGCGCCGAACTCGTGCTCAAGCCGGTGCAGCACCACGTCGAACTGCAGCGGGCCCACGGCGGCCAGCACCGGGGCCTGGTCCCCGCGCAGGTCGGAGGACAGGACCTGCACCACGCCCTCCGCGTCCAGCTGGTCGATCCCGCGCCGGAACTGCTTGTGCTTGCCCGCCTGCTTGCTGCGGACCACCGCGAAGTGCTCGGGCGCGAAGTTCGGGATGGGCGGGAACTCGACAGGGACGCCGGAGTACAGCGTGTCGCCCGGGCGCAGCGCGGTGGCGTTGACCAGCCCGATCACGTCACCGGGAAAGGCCTCGTCGAGGGTCTCACGGTCCTGGCCGAACATCGCCTGCGCGTACTTGGTGGCGAACGGGCGCCCGGTCGCGGCGTGGGTGAGCACCATGCCGCGCTCGAACCGGCCCGAGCTGACCCGTACGAACGCCACCCGGTCCCGGTGCGCCGGGTCCATGTTGGCCTGCACCTTGAACACCAGCCCGGAGAACGGGGCGTCCAGGCGCCGCGGCTCGCCCTTGACGTCCTCTCGCGCGGCCGGCGCCGGGGCAAGCTCGGTGACCGCGTCCAGCAGGCGGCGGACGCCGAAGTTCGGCAGCGCGGCGCCGAACAGCACCGGGCTCGACACCCCGGCGAGGAACGACTCCATGTCCACGTCCGCGCCGATGCCTTCGAGCAGCGCCAGTTCCTCCTGCGCGACGGCGAACGCGGCGCCCCCGGAGTCGGCGGCGACGGCGCCGTCCACCCGGGTCTCGATCGCGCGACTTGCCCCGCCCGGGGTCCTGGTGAACGTGACGTACTCGCCGGTGGACCGCTCGATCAGCCCGCGGAAGTCGCCGGCCACGCCGACCGGCCAGTTCACCGGGGTCGGCCGCAGCCCGATCTGCTGCTCGATCTCGTCGAGCAGCTCGAGCGGCTCCCGGCCGGGCCGGTCCCACTTGTTCACGAACGTGATCACCGGCACCCCCCGGCTGCGGCACACGTCGAACAGCTTCAGCGTCTGCGGCTCGAGGCCCTTGGCCGAGTCCAGCAGCATGATCGCGCAGTCCACGGCGGACAGCACCCGGTAGGTGTCCTCGGAGAAGTCGGCGTGGCCCGGGGTGTCCAGCAGGTTCAGCACCATGTCCCGGTAGTCGAACCGCAGCGCCGCCGAGGTGATGGAGATGCCCCTCGATCGCTCCATCGCCATCCAGTCCGAGGTCACGCCGCGCCGGCCCGCCTTGCCGTGCACCGCGCCTGCCTGCGTGATCGCCGATGCATGCAGGACCAGGGCCTCGGTCAGCGTGGACTTGCCCGCGTCCGGGTGGCTGATGACCGCGAACGCCCGCCGCTTGCCGGCCTCCGCGAGTAGCCTAGAGATCCTTGAGCTGGGCGCCCGCACATCGGCGGCATGCGAAAACGCCCCCGTATCCGCCATTGT
>JBOHCG010000403.1:0-7342 GCA_050698735.1 Streptosporangiaceae bacterium
GCGCGTCACGATGCGCCTCCCATCCGCTCTGTGCTTTCCGCGCTCGCCTCCGGGCGCCCCTTGAGGCCCGTCCTTCCCTCGTCGCTCCTTCGTCGCGCCTGGGGTGGGTCCGGGGGGACAAGCAGAATCCAGGCCGCGCCGGCGCCCTTCGGCTCGCGCATGACTACCCTGCCTTCCTGGTCTGCCGGGCGGCGCGCTGCCGGTAGCCGAGCACCGCGGACAGGCCCGCGGCCTCATCCGTGCACGCCTCGGCGGCGGCGGCCACCTGTTCTCTGCTCATCCTGTTCGTCGGGGCGGAGACCGAGAGTGCGGCTACCACCGCGCCGTCGTAGCCGTGCACCGGCGCCGCCACCGCGATCAGGCCGGGCTCGAGTTCCTCGTCGGTGACCGCGTAGCCGCGGGCGCGCACCCCCGCCAGGTCGGCGCGCAGCGCCGCGTCGCCGGTGATCGTTCGCTCGGTGCACCGTTCCAGCGCGCCCATCGGCAGCTGGGCCGCGCCGAAGGCCAGCAATACCTTGCCGAGCGCGGAGCAGTGCAGCGGGACCGACAGGCCCACCCAGTTGGTGCCGCCGATCATGTAGGTGCTGTCGACCTGGGCGATCTGCTCGACCTTGCCGCCCGCCGCCACGCCGAGGTTGATCGTCTCGCCGGTCGCCTTGCCGAGCCGCTCGAGGAACGGCTGGGCCACCGCTACCAGGCCGGCCTCGGCTCCGCCCCGCCAGGCGAAGCTGACGAACATCTCGCCCGGCAGGAACCTGCCGTGGTCGTCGCGCCTGACCAGGCCGTTGCGCTCGAGCGCGAGCAGCAGCCGCGAGGTGGTGGACTTGGCCAGCCCGGTGGCTGCGCTCAGCCCGGTGAACGTCATCGGGTCCGCCGAGTGGACCACTTCGGTGAGCAGCCGGGCCGCCCGGTCGACGGCCTGCGTGCCGTTCTGGTTACTCATTTCCCCGGTTTCCTTCTGAAGGATATGTCCTGCTCCCGGTTCCCACCCTGTGGGAGATGTTCCACCTTATGGGACATAGTTCTACTATGTGAATCGTAAGGTTCGGTCTACGATAGGTCAAGTCTCCGCCGCGCCCCGCGGGCGGCACCCGAAGCCCCAGCTCAAGGCCCAGTTCAAGAAGGCCCAGTTTCAAGAAGGCATGGTGAAGCCGGTGTTCGTGAACACGATGCCGAGGTATGAGATCCTCTCCGCGGACGCGGTTCAGGTCCTTGATCGCGGCTGGCGCCGGATCGTTTCTGAGATCGGCGTGCAGTTCGCCAAGCCCGAGGCGGTCGAGCTGTTCGCCAAGGCCGGCCAGCGTGTTGATGGCGAGGTGGTCTACCTCGACCCGGAGTTCGTGCTCGAGCAGGTGGCGAAGGCGCCGCGCCAGTTCGACGTGCAGGCCCGCAACCCGGCGAACAATGTGCACATCGGTGGCGACCACATGGTGTTCAGCTCGGTGTACGGCTGCCCGTTCATCCGCGAGGGGGACGTGCGCCGCGACGCGACCATGAACGACTTCCGCCAGCTATGCATGCTGTCCCAGGCCTTCGAGCAGCTGGACTCGGCCGGCGGGATTATCTGCGAGCCGAACGACACGCCGCTGGACTCCCGGCACCTGGACATGATCTACGCGCTGCAGACGGTGACCGACAAGTTCTACATGGGGAACGTGATCTCCGGGCCCAACGCCGTGGACACGATCCGGATGACCGAGATCTTGTTCGGCGGCCGGGATGCCATCGAGCAGACGCCGGCCACGATCTCGCTGATCAACTGCAACTCGCCGCTGCGCTGGGACGACCGGATGCTGGACGCCCAGTTCGAGTACAACAGGGCCAACCAGCCGGTGGTGCTGACGCCGTTCCTGCTGATGGGAGCGATGTCGCCGGTGACGATCCCGGCCGCGCTCACCCAGCAGCTTGCCGAGGCGCTGGCCGGGATCGCGCTGGCCCAGCTGGTCCGGCCGGGCTGCCCGGTGATCTTCGGCTCGTTTCTTTCCAACATCGACATGCAGTCGGGGTCGCCCTCGTTCGGCACCCCGGAGTCCGCCATCGGCCTGCTCTGCACCGGGCAGCTGGCCAGGCACTACGGGCTGCCGTTCCGGACCGGCGGCGCGCTGAACTCCAGCCAGACCGCGGACGCGCAGTCGGCCTACGAGGCGCTGATGACGCTGCTGCCGACCTTCCTGGCCGGCACCAACTTCGTCATGCACTCGGCGGGCTGGCTGGAGGGCGGCCTTGTCAGCTGCTACGAGAAGTTCATCATCGACATCGAGTTGCTGCGGATGATGCGGGTGGAGTTCACGCCGCTGGAGATCACCGAGGAGTCGCTCGCGTTCGGCGCGCACGAGGAGGTCGGCCACGGCGGGCACTTCCTCGGCGCGGCGCACACCATGGAGCGGTTCCGCGACTGCTTCTACCGCCCGCTGCTGTCCTCGACCGCCAACTTCGAGCGCTGGCTGCGCCTGGGCGGCAAGGACACCGCGGCCCGCGCGGGCGACATCTGGCGCGCCAAGCTCGCCGACTTCGAGCCCCCGCCGATGGACGAGGCCATCAGGGCCGAACTCGAGGACTACGTAATCCGCCGCCGCCGCGAACTCGGCGACTAGCGCGCTGCGCGCCTAGCCACCCCGGCTCGGGCTGGTCGGTCATCCGCCGTGACTTCAGGCAGTCCGCCTGCGCTGGGCGTTAGTACCAGCCCCCACGGCCCGGGTACCAGCACCCTCGGCTCGGGCTTTCATGATCGTGGCCAGAAACGGTCCGTATCGGGCGAAAACTGGCCACGATCATGATTGGCGCCCGAAATGTCTCAACCTGAAGTTAGTGCATAAGGGGATATAGCTGGCACAGCCGAGGCGGCGGGAGACCTCGGCGGCGGCCTGGCGGACGGACTCGGCTAGCTCGGTGATGCGGCTGGCCGGGATCCGGAAGGTCGGACCGGACGCGCTGATCGACGCGATCACGCGTCCGTCGGCGTTGCGTACCGGCGCCGCGACGGCGGTCAGGCCGGCCTCGAGCTCGTCTACCGCGGTCGCGTAGCCGCGCTGCCGGACCTCGGCAAGCACTTGCGGGAACTCGTTCACGTCGGTGATCGTGTGCTCGGTGAAGCGCGGCAGCGAGGCTTCCGCCAGGCGCTCCTCGGCCTGCGCCGGGGGCAGGTAGGCCAGCAGGACCTTGCCGTCGGAGGTCGCGTGCAGCGGGATCCGCTGCCCGGCCCAGTTGTGCGGCGACAGCGCCGCGGGCCCGGCCACCTGGTCCAGGTAGAGCGCGTCGCGGCCGGACAGGACGGCGATGTTGACGGTCTCGCCCACCTGGCCGGCCAGCGCCTGGCAGACCGGGCGGCTCTCGCGCACCACGTCGAGTCCGCGGCCGATCGCCCCGGCGAGCCTGACGATGCCCATCCCGAGCCGGAACCTGCCGCGGGCCGAGTCCTGCGCGACGAGCTCGCGCCGGTCCAGCGCGGCCAGCAGCCTGGAGGCGGTCGACTTGTGCACGCCGAGTTCGGCCGCGATCTCGGTCACCCCGGCGTCCCCGTCCCTGGCCAGGATCTCCAGGATGGCCACGGCCCGGTCCACCGACTGAATAGGCCCCGCGTCCTGCCGCTCTGCCACGGTCATCCCGGCCCGCTGTTGTCCATGGCGCAACAGTATCGGGGCGCAACCACCCCGCCATCCGCCCAGACCACCTTCTGCCATTCGCCCGGACCACCCCCCGCCATCGGCCGGACCACCCGCCGCCATCCGTTCAGACCACCCGCCGCCATCCGTTCAGACCACCCGCCGCCATCCGTTCAGACCACCCGCCGAGCGTGACTGCTAGCATCGGTCGCGTCTGCTGGGCGCTCGACACGATAGGGGACGCCGCCGCTTGAGCAATGTCGCGCTTGTCCTCGGACGGGGCCGCAGCCAGGAGGAGGTCAAGCTCGGCGAGGCGCTCGGGCTGGCCTATCTCGACGCCGCCCTGCGCAAGTCCCGGCCGGATGTCGGCGTCTGCCTGATCAACGCGATCATCGACCCGGAGCTGCGCGGCTGCCGGGACGACGACCTCACCGACGCCAGGACAGCGGCGCGCCGGGTCGCCGCGGCCGACCCGATCCTCTGCGGCGTATCGCTGGTCTACCGGGGACAGCACGACTGGACCGCCACCTTCGCGGCCACGCTGAAACAGCTGGCTCCCGGATGTCACATCGTGGTGGGCGGAATGTGGCCCACCTCTGCCTGGGAACTGCTGCTCGGCTCGATCCCGCAGGTCGACAGCATCTGCATCGGCGAGGGGGACCGGGTCATCCTCCGGCTGCTCGACGTCCTGGAGTCGGACGGCGACTACCGGGCGATTGCGGAGCTGGCCGTTCGGGGCGAGGACGGGACACCTGTCGCGGGCGGCCGCACCGCCGCGCAACTCGGCCTGCGCAGGCCGCCTGTCGTCGCGCGGGTGCCCGCCGCGGAGCTCGGGGACCTTGAGTTCCCCACCCGCAGCCAGCTGGACACCGTGCTCGCGCTCGGCGGCGTGATCCAGGTCGAGGCCAGCCGGGGCTGCAACGCCGGCTGCACGTTCTGCGAGGCCCGCGCGACGACCTGGCGGCCGCGCCCGGCGGGCCACCTGGTGGCCGAGCTCAAGCTGCTGGCCGACCGGTACCCGGGCGCGCTTGTCTACATGGTGGACAACATCTTCCTCGGCTTCAGCGCCGACGGCTCGCATCTGGTCCGCGGCCGCGAGATCGCCAGCGAGATCATCGCCCGGGGCATCGACGTGCGCTTCGTCATCCAGGACCGCTCCGCCAACGTGGACAGGCAGACCTTCGCGCTGCTGAAGCAGGCCGGGCTCTGCGAGGTCTACCTGGGCATCGAGAGCTTCGCCGACTCAGCGCTCCGGGCGATGGGCAAGGGGTCCGACGCATCCGCCGAAGGCAATATGCGGGCGCTGCGGCTGCTCGGCGAGCTGGAGATCTACACGCAGTTCGGCTACCTGCCGTTCCACGAGAAGGCGACCTTCGACGAGCTGCGCACGTCGCTGCGCGGGCTGCGGGACGCCTGCCTGGACAACCCGTACCTGCACGTGAGCAACTTCAACGAGCTGATCCCCTACGAGGGAACCTACCTGGCGCGCAGGTACCAGCGCGACCATGGCGAGCTGCCCCCTGCGGTGGACCCGTGGCGCTACGCCGACGACCGGGTCTGGTTCGTCAGGGACTGGATGTGGCGGTTCAGCGTGGCCCTCTGGCCGGTGACAGGCCTGGTGTTCCACGCCATCCAGCGACCGGACTTCCAGCGCGACCTCTGGCGGACGCTGCCGGCCAAGAACCATGCCTACGTCTGCTGGGCCGAGGAACTGCTGCGCCTGGCCGACGAAGGCGCTGATTTCGACGCCGCCGCGAACCGGTACCGGCAGGCGGTGGCTGCTGCGAGAACGGCCATCGCGGATAGCCTGCGGGACTGGCCGTCGAGCCAGGCCAAGGCGGAGCTGCAGGCCGGGCTCGCCCACATCGACGCAGAGCAGGCGATCGACGTCGTGGGCTCGCGGCGCTGAGCACGCGATCGACCTCCGCACCCCCGGCACTGAGCGAAGGCCGGCGTTCACCTCGGACACCACCTGAGCTACCCGCTTCCAAGCGAATAGCACCGCTCTCCTCTCCGTTATCACCTGACCCGTCCGCATCCCGTCTAGCCCGTGCCCAACCACGACGATGTGCCATCGTCGTTGCTGTAACCACAACGATGTGCCATCGCTGTGGTTATGCGGCCGGGCCGCCGCTGACAGACCTGTACTCCCCCTTGACAGGGATATGGCGCCCTGAAACCATGTTGCATATAGCGCACTAAGTTGCATATTAGGCAACATTTAGGCGGATTCATGGACGACGTAGCTGCGGGACGGGAGTTCGTGCTCACGCTGTCCTGCCCGGACCGGCCGGGGATCGTGTACGCGGTGTCCAGCTACCTTGTCCAGCACTCCGCGAACATCCTGGCCAGCCAGCAGTACGGGGAGCGCCCGGCCGGGCATTTCTTCATGCGGGTGCAGTTCACCGTGCCGCCGCCCGGCCAGGGGACCGCCGACCTCGAGCGCGGCTTCTCCTGGGTGGCCGAGTCGTTCCACATGTCCTGGCAGCTGCACGACACGGCCACCAGGGTCCGCACCCTGATCATGGTCTCCCGGCTCGGGCACTGCCTGAACGACCTGCTGTTTCGCTGGAAGACCGGATCACTGCCCGTTGACGTCGTGGGCGTGGTGTCCAACCACGACGAGTTCGCCGAGCTGGCCCGCTCCTACCGGCTCCCGTTTTACCTGAGCCCGGTCACGCCGCAGACTAAGGCCGCCGCCGAGAGCCGACTGCTTGACATCATCGACGAGACCGGCGCCGACCTCATCGTGCTTGCCAGGTACATGCAGGTCCTGACCGGCGAGATATGCAAGCGGGTCGAGGGCCGGATGATCAACATCCATCACTCGTTCCTGCCGAGCTTCAAGGGTGCCAAGCCCTATCACCAGGCGCACGCACGCGGCGTCAAGCTGGTCGGCGCGACCGCGCACTACGTGACCCCGGACCTAGACGAGGGGCCGATCATCGAGCAGGACGTGATCCGGGTGGACCACACGCTCTCGCCCGAACGGCTCGCCGAGGCCGGCCGCGACGTCGAGGCCCGCGTCCTTGCCCGCGCGGTGACCTGGCACGCCGAGCACCGGGTACTTCTCAACGGCGACCGGACCGTAGTCTTCGGTTAGTATCCGCGTCCCTGGAGTGCGTGCATGACGATCAGCGTGTTCGACCTATTCAAGGTGGGCATCGGCCCGTCGAGCTCGCATACCGTCGGGCCGATGAAGGCGGCCAGGATGTTCGCCGAGGGGCTGCGTTCCGATGGCCTGCTGCCGAAGGTCGAGGCGGTACGCGTGTGCCTGTACGGCTCGCTCGGCCTGACCGGGAAGGGGCACGGCAGCGACAAGGCGGTGCTGCTCGGCCTGGAGGGCGAGCGTCCCGACACCGTCGACGTGGACGCGATACCGGCGCGTCTGGCCGCGATCGCCGACCGCAAGGCGGTCCGCCTGCTCGGCGAGCACGAGATCGGCTTCACCGTCGCCGAGCACCTCGAGTTCAACAGGAAGAAAAAACTCAGCTACCACCCGAACGGCATGCGCTTCACCGCCTACGACAGCGACGGCGAGGCCATCAGGGAACGTTCCTACTATTCGGTAGGCGGCGGCTTCGTCGCCGACGAGACCGGAGCGCCGTCCTCCGCACCCGCGGCAGGATCGTCGGCAGGGGCCACGGGAGGATCGTCGGCAGGGGCCGCAGCAGGACCGGTGCTGCCCTATCCGTTCACCACCGGCGCCGGACTCCTCGCGCACACGGCCAGCAGCGGCC
>JBOHCG010000404.1:0-7327 GCA_050698735.1 Streptosporangiaceae bacterium
ATGCTGCAGCGCGCCGTCATCGGCGCGGCCGTGGATCTGGTGTCCGGGCCGGGCGGGCTGGCCTCGGTGCTGCGCACCGGGCTGCTGGGCGCCCGGCTGGCCGGGCCCAGCCTGCCGCTGGACGTCGGCTACGCCGAGACCGTCCCGGCCGGGATCCGGCAGGCCGTGACGCTGCGGGCCGGAGGCCATTGCGAGTGGGCCGGCGGGTGCTGGCAGCCCGCGGCGGCCTGCCACATCCACCACATCACCCGCAAGGCCGACGGCGGCAAGACCAGCGTCAAAGGCTGTGTCCTTCTATGTTCGTTCCATCATCTCGTGGCGGTGCACCGGTGGGGCTGGACCCTGATCCTCAACCCGGACGGCACCACCACCGCCTACAGCCCCGACGGAACCAAGGTCCTCCACAGCCACGGACCACCACCCCGACCCGGGTAACCACCCCCCGGGCATGGTGCCCGGGCCTGCGGCAGTCCAGGGCAGATCGGGCACGCCTCGGAACCTATCAGCGGCCTGTCCCGGCGTCGTCTCTGTCGCAGGGACGGGCGGGTTGCGGGCCAGCCCGTTCGAGGCCTGCGCGAAGCGCGGAAAGCCCGTGGGCGGCGTGGCTCTGCACGGCGCCCGGGGTGATGCCCATCGCGGCGGCGATCTCGCTGTCGGGCAGGCCCGCGTAGTAGCGCAGTACAATCGCCTCGCGCTGGCGTTCGGGCAGGCCGCGCAGCGCGGCCCTGGCGGCGGGCTGGTCCAGCGGGCTGGGGGCCCGGTGCGCGGTGCCCGGCATATCCGGCGGCGCCTGCTGCAGGTTACGGTCGACGACGGTCCGGTGCCGCAGCACTGAACGGGACCAGTTCACCACGGACTGGCGCAGGTAGGCCAGGGCCTTGTCCGCCTCCCTTAGCCGTCGCCGCCACGTCCCGCAGGGTCCAGCCGCGTTCGAGCCGGATCCTGCGGATGCCGCGGGCGACGTGGGGATCACGGCGGGCGTATGTCATGGCGCGTCTTGGGCGAATGCGCCGAGCAGGCCGCCCTCGATGGTGCCGGGCTGGTACCCGTCCGCGCAGATCGCAGCGGCCCGGCGCAGGGCGGCCATGTGGCCGGGCACGATGATCTTGCCGTAGGCGAGGCGGGCGTTCTTCGGCGCGGACAGGGTGTAGCGCCACAGGTTCCCGCTTTCCTTCATGACGGTCAGCATGAGGCACGCCGTCCCGGCGGCCATGGTGGCCCTGGCCGTGAGCAGGATGACCGGCGGCGCGGCGCCTTCGACCCGCGTGCTCACATCCTCAGCCCTTTTGCCGGCGGCAGGTTACGGCCGGCGGCGATGGCGGTTTTCTTTCCCGCAGTCATGCGGCATCATCCGGCGTGCCTGTGCTTTCGGGTTGCCCCGTTTTCGCGGTGCCGAGTTTTTCCAGCAGCGCGTACAGTTCCGACTCAAGCCCGCCGGAGATCTCGTCTGGATAGCGGAGCATCGTGTCCGCTGCCGTCCGTAGGGTATCTTCCCAGGTGCCTGTCATGTTGTACGTCTCCATGCGTCCGATCCTGTTGCGGCGTTCGGTGAGCCGCGAACGAATACTCGGATGCTTCCGGGCCGATCAAGAATCACGGCGCCTCCCGCATCACACGGCGGGCAAGCTCGCTGCTGACGGCGCTCAGGAGCGTCTGGGATGGCAGGTACATGCCGTTGCCCGGTGCCATGAATCCCAAGGCGGCCGCGAGGTCCCTCCTGGTAGCTTCAAGCTCGTCATCCGACATGGCCCTCACGTACTCGGTGAAGTCCCGCTCGTGCACCGGTTACCTCGATCGGCATTGCCCGGCAGGCCGGGAGCGGGTCATGCTGTCTCTATTACGCAGTAGACGACCTTCCCGCCGCCCGGCGGGAAGAAGTACGACCATTCCTTGCTCAGCGCGCTGACGAGCATCAGGCCCCGGCCGCTTTCCGCGTCGTCATCCGTGCCGGACAGGACCGGCGGATTGTCATCGGTGTCGTAAACCTCGATGAGCAGGCCCTCGCGGAAATGCCGCAGGGACAGCGATATCAGTCCCGCGTCCGCGCGCTCGGAATACCGCAGCGCACGTGCGGGATCGCCGCCGAACCGCACCGCGTTGGTCACGAGCTCGGAGACGAGCAGTTCTGCCGTCTCGGCGGTGCCCTCACCGATTCCCCGGCACGAATCCAGGAACATGCGAGTGTACCGGCGTGCCCAGAACGGGGAGGTGGGCAACGTCGCCAGGGTGAATGAGCCGGCATCCATCGGCCGGGGCTGGCCGGGCCGGGCCAGCTGCCAGGCCGATCCCAGCGCCGGGCCCGTGAGCGGCCGGGCCTCTGATGTCATCATGACCACCCCTTCCTCCCCTTCGCGGCGTCTCTCTTGCGTCCGCGAAACTGAGTCTCGCAGCGCAACAACTAATCTGCAACGTTTCATCGTAAACTGATCAGGTAAAACTTCCATATAGAACAAGGCGTTTCAGACCGAACGCCGAGATGAGTTCATTCCGGACGTCCGATACGCTTGATGAGAGGTAGGTGAGGCTCATGACCGAGCTGCTGACGGGCTCGACGGTCCCCAGGCGCCAGCTTGGCCGGTACCTGCGTGATCTTCGCGAGTCTGCCGGGCTTGGCATGGAGCAGGCAGCCCGGGAGCTTGAGCTGTCACGGGCAACGCTCTGGCGCGTCGAGAAGGGTCAGGTATCGGTCAAGGTGCGAGATGTTCGCGCCATGTGCGTTGTATACAACGCAACCCCGCAGATGACTGAAGTCCTGATTGGCCTCGCCGGGGAGGCCAAGGCGAAGGGCTGGTGGCAGAGCTACGGGGACGCGGTCCCCGACTGGTTCGATCTCTACGTCGGGCTTGAAGCAGCCGCATCGACACTCCAGTGGTACGAACCGCTGCTGATCCCCGGTCTCTTCCAGAGCGCGGACTACGCCCGGACCGTGATCACGGAGAACAGGCCAGAACTGGGTGCCGAGGAGACCGACCGGCGCGTCGAGCTCCGGATCGCCAGGCAGACGCTCCTGCGACGCAAGGTGGACGTGCCCGCCTTGGATGTCCTCCTTAACCAGTCGATCCTGGACTGCCCCGTTGGCGGCCCTGAGATCATGGCCGCTCAGCTGGACCGGCTATCCGAGGCTGGTGAACTACCGAACGTATCCATACGGATCGTGCCGCCTGCGGCCGGGTTTCACCTTGGCCTGCTGACTGGATCGTTCGTCATCCTCCGGTTCCCCCCGAGTGGGAACGGGGCGGAGACTGAGCCCCCTACGGTGTACGCGGATGGGTTCACCGGAGCCCTGTACCTGGACAAGCGGGCGGAGGTCGAGCGCTACAGGCGAGCGTTTGACGGCATCCGCGAACTCTCGCTCGGCCAAGCCGAGTCGATGAACCTCATACATCAAACAGCGGAGGTACTACGGAAATGAAACTCTCGGTCACGACGTGGCGTAAGAGCAAGTACAGCAACGGTGACGGTAACTGTGTCGAGGTGGGCCAGGCCCCGGCTCGTGTTGCCGTGCGGGACACAAAGGACCGGCCAGGAGCGGTGCTGACCTTCAGCCCGGCCGCCTGGCGCGCGTTCGCCGCGCGCATCAAGGACCAGTGAGCAGCTACAAGGTCAGCGTGGGCAGCACGACCGTGCGAGTAAAGGGCTTTCGGGACGCCCGGTCTGTTGTCGCAACGGCCATAACCGACCTCTTGGCGGGGGCAAACCGTTTAGCCCCCTCACCCTGACACGCCAGCAGGTCGCCCTGCGCCGCGCCGCCGAGATCTGCGCGGACGGCTACCAGCCGGGTAGCGTTGAGCGTGGCCTGCTCGACGGATTCGCCCAGGATGCGCCGTGACCGGCGGACCCCGTCGCGGAGGGTCTGCTGCTTGTCTGCGGGTTTCTGACCTGCGATTTGGCCGAACGAGCCGTGGTTTCTCCTCCACGCACCTGGCGCGGCGGCATCGGTGCAAGCCATCACGCTCCGTGATTGGTGCTCGGCATGGCAACGCGCGCAACTCCGCGGTCGATTGGCCTGTTCGCCACGGTGGCCGCCGGCAACGGTCTGCGATCATGAATCAATGCCGTCACGACGCATGGAGTGGGCGCTGGCCGGCGCGCTGGCCGGCTGGGCGACTGCCCGGCTGGCGGGCGCTGATCGTCTCCGGTTCGCCGAAGAGTGGGCCGTGCCATTGCTGTCGTTCACCCCGCAGGTGACCGCCGGAGCGTGGGCCAGCGCGCTGCTTCTTCGCGGCGCGTGCCCGGCCGCCGCGGCCGCGGTTGCCGGGGCTGCCCTGACCGCCACGGTGGGCGCTCGCGCGATACCGCACCGGCAGCCGCCCGCGGCCGGACCCGTGCTGCGGGTCTTGACGGCCAATCTGCTCGTCGGGCGGGCCGTGGCCGAGGTGGTCATCGAGCCTGCATACACGTGTCGCCACCGAAGCCCCCATGGTCGCCGGGAGCCACGGCCCGATGGCGCGGTCAGCTGTCTGCGCTGCCCGAGCCTGGTGATAGTCCGCGCATCCTCGCCGGAGACTTCAACGCGACCCTCGATCACGCGCAGTTCCGCCGGCTCCTGCGCCGCGGCTACGTGGACGCCGCCAGCCAGGCCGGCAACGGGCTGTCCGCCACCTGGGGCCCCCAACCCGGCCGGCGCCCGGCCCTGCTAGCAATCGATCACGTCCTCACCGACCGGCGCTGCGCGGTCCTGACCACATCGGCCCACCGGCTGGCCGGCACCGACCACCGCGCACTGTACGCCGAACTCCGGCTCCCCGGCGCCGCGCTCCCGCTGCCGGGCGCATCGCCGTACGACGGGGTCGGGGGGATCGCCTGGTGAGACTGCCGTCGGCAGCGTCGGTCGCCGGCGGCGAAATCAAACCCGGCCGGCACCATCTGCTGGCGAGGCTTGCCAGCCGGTGTAGGCCCGTAACGGGCGCTAGCCAGCGGCCAGGTGTTCGAGGGCGGCCGCCAAGCTCGGGCGGCCGTCGGCTGCCGAGGCCGTCCAGGTGACGAACTTCGTCGGCCCCATGACTGGCCGCAGCGAGGTCATCACCTGCACGTGCGGGGAAGTGCGCATGAACTGCCTGAGCGCGGTGTCGTCCTTCCAGACCGACAGTGTCCAGTAGTCCCGGGCCAGCGGCCTGGCCCGCAGCGTGTAGCCGACAAGGCCGTCCGCGGTGGCCAGCTGCTTGCGCACCGCGAAGACTGCACGGAAGAAGCGCACCGTGGCGGTCATGCGCTTGAGCGGCAGGTGGGAGGCCATGACCAGATAGTCGGTCCCGGCTTCCATCTCAGTCCGGGCGGTCCATGGCAGATCGGGCACGCCCGAGAACCTATCAGCGGGCGGAACCCGCCGCGACACCCCGGCACCTGCCGGGCCGGTGGTTCCCCGCCACGAGGTGCACGCCGACGGCCACGTGCTGCGGTACGAGATCGTCCGCCCCGAGGCACCCGGCCGAATAAGCAGGTAACGCCGGCGGAGGGAACAGGCGCTGCAGCTGGTAGTCGATGACGGCCTGGGCCTGCTCCGGCGAGGAATGCCCGGTTAGGACGCTTGTGCCCAGGCCCGCGGACATGGCAATGAGGCCGAGCGCTTCCAGATCCGGGTCCAGGCATACGGCCGCATCGCCGGCGGCCTGAGCCGCCCGCAGCTGGGCGGCGACCACGTCGATCACGACGCCCGAGTTCCTGACCAGGGGCGCGATCGCCAGCGCAGGATCGGTCAGCGAGAGCGCGAAGTAGGCCGTGTACAGGACGGTGAACGTGCGCCGCTCCTCATCGGCGGGCACTCCCTCGGTCAGGATGCCGGCGATGATGTCGCGCGGCCCCGCCGGGCTTCCTGCCCGCCTGATGCGCGCCAGCGCCCGCTCGCTGTACCGGGCCGCCAGGTGCTGCATCGCGCCGAGCAGCAGTTCCTCCTTGGTGCCGAAGTAGTACTGGACCAGCCGCAGGGACACGCCGGCCTCGGCCGCGACCTCGCGCATCCCGGTGGCGTGCAGCCCGCGCGTGGCGGCCGTCCGCAGCAGCGCGTCCGCGATCTCCCGGCGCCGTTCCTCGTGATCGACCCGCTTCGGCATCCGCCCACCGTATCCCCGGTTAACAGCCCGACCCGTTAATGATACGCTCGTACCATAAAAGATGGCGGACTCAGCCGCGAGGAGGCAGGACATGCTCGGGATCAAGCGCATCACCGGCGCAGCAGGCTCGGCACCTGAGGGCGAGCCGGGATCGTGGGTAAGCGATGCGGCACGGGAGCAGTTCATGGCCGCCTACGAGCGGGTCTTCGAGCTGTGGCCGCAGCCACGGGAGGAGTTCGATATCGAGACGGCGACCGCGACCACGCGGGTGCACGCCTACCGGCCGCACCCCGACGGTCCGCCGGTCGTGCTGCTCACCGGTGCCGGAGGCAACGCAGCGGCCTGGTTCCCGCACGTGGCGGCCCTCGCATCCGGCGGCCCGGTCTACGGGATCGATATGCCCGGCGATGCGAACCCCAGCGTCGCGCGTGCCCTGATGACTCCCCCGGTCGCCTGCGCCGCCTGGCTGGATGAGTTGCTCGGCAAGCTCAGCGACCGCCCGGCGCACCTGGTGGGCTACTCCTACGGCGGCTGGGTAGCCATGAATCAGGCGATCCGCGCGCCCGGCCGGGTCGCCTCCATCACGCTGCTTGACCCCGCCGGGCTCACCAAGCTCGACGCCCGCTTCTGGTGGTGGCTGTCCGTCAGCGGCCTGGCTAGCATGACCCCGATGCCGCTGCGCCGTCGCCTCGCCCGGTGGCTGGACAACCCGACCATGCTGCAGCCGGAGCTCATGACGCTCATGTGGGCAGCCATCCGCGGCTACCGGGCGGAGCCGAAGTTCCCCGGTGTCCTCACCGACGACGAGCTCGGCGCGATCACCGTGCCTGTCCTGCTGATCACCGGCGCGCGCAGCGCCCTCATCACCCCGGCGCAGGCCCGCGACCGGGCAAGCCACATGCCGAACGCAGAGGTCGCCGTCGTCCCCGGCGGCCACGGCGGCTTCAACCGGATCGACGCCCTGAACGAGCGGATGGCCGCCTTCATCGAAGCCCAAGCACGCACCTCAGATGTCGCCGGCTAGCTCGGAGGTCCACACCACGACCCGGGTGCGGTCGCCGCGGAACAGGTCGCGGGCGAACTCGAGCGGCTCGCCGGTCCTGGCGTAGGCGGTCCGCTCGACCTGCATCAGCGCGGCGCCCTCGGCGACCTCGAGCGCCTCGGCCTCGCGCACCCCGGCGGTCACCGGCTCCAGGCACTCCCTGGCCCGGTGCGGCCGCAGCCCGTACTTCTCCTCGAGCAGCTCATACAGCGATCCGTCCAGCCGGCACTCCAGC
>JBOHCG010000405.1:0-7323 GCA_050698735.1 Streptosporangiaceae bacterium
CCCTCTTCTAGCAGGAGCCTCACCCGTCTCGCAGGGAACCCAGCACGGGACCAGCAGATATCACCCGCAGTAGCCGCAAACGGCCCGTGTCTCGCACAGTCCCGGCCTTATCCCCGTGGCATTGCGCCCGTACCCGAGCTAACAGGACCGGAGTTCCGTTCGATCTGACGCCCGCCGACATCTTCATTCCAGAGGCTTGCCCGATACTAGGCATACCCCTGGTGATTAACGACAGAAAGGCTGGCCCGTGCAGCCCGTCGCTGGACAGGATCAAGCCAGAGCTAGGTTATGTGCCGGGAAATACCCAAGTCATAAGCGCCCGGGCCAACGTCATGAAGAATGACGCCACGCCCGGGGAGCTACTGGCCTTCGCCGACTGGGTGTACAAGACGTACGGACGGGTAGATCGTGGCGAGTCGGCCACCTGAACCGCCGCCGAGCGATCCCGATGCCGCCGTGGCTGCACTAGCTGCCCAGCTCGAGGAGTTGCGCGGCCAGCTGGCGCGCTACACGGGCGAGACCGGCCACCTGCGGGCCCGGCTGGAGGAGGACTCCGGCCAGGTCCTGATGCTCCGCCTGGAGATCAAGAAACTGGGTGAGAAGCTTGACGAGGCGATCGCCCGCCGTCAGGCCGAGGAGCCCCCGGCGCCGTCCTGGCTCGGCCTGTCCAGGGCGGAGCACGCGGAACAGCTCGGCGAGCTGCGGGCGTGGGTCGACCGCGTCGCGCGGGTCCAGTGGCCCGGCTACCTGGCCAGGCTGGCGCCCTGCTGGGCGAACCACCCTGAGGCTGTCTGGGAACTGTCGAACCTCATGACCGAGTGGGCCCGGATCTACGGCGACCCGGACAGCCGCCCCCTGCAGGACGCCCTGTGGTTCTTCGAGCGCTGGTTGCCCGGCGTCCTCGGCCGTCTCGCCCAGGCGGTCAGGTGCGATGCGACCGGCTGCCGCGCGGTGAGGTCCTCGCCGTGGGAGCGGTCGCCGCCCCGCCGCCCCTGAGTCGTCTCCGAAGGCCCCGGCCGCGCTTCCCCGGCGTCCGGGGCCTTCTGCGTGAATACAACGACCCAGGTCAGGGCATGATCATCGGATGTGCGCTCCCCTGTTCGCCAGCCGTCCGGAGCGGTGCCCGTCCGGGCATTCGCTGGCCCCGGGGGCGCCTCAGCGGATCGGCTGGAAGCCGTGCCTGTGCACGGCCGCCCGGGAGGCCGCCGCCGAGGGCCGCGGGATGGGCCACCTCTGGATCTGGTGTACTGCCTGTGACGACGCGGGCCGCGACTCGACGTTCTACGAGCCGCCGCACGACACCGGGTGCCGCGAGCCGGGCGCGTGGCAGCCGCCGCGCTAGAGCTCCATCTCCGGCTCGTAGTCGCTTCCGGCCTCGGCCACGTGCTGGCCCTGCGCGTCGCCAGGCTGCCAGGAGGACTCCAGGGATGGCTCAGCCTGCGGCCCGCGTATCACGGGCTCGTCAATGGCCGCCTGGTCGATCTGGGCGCGCCGGGCCGCTGCCCGCTCGGCGTCCTGCCCGGCCATCCGGTCGAGCCCGTCGCTGATGGCGCCGAGATCCGCGCGGATCTCCTCGAGCACCGGGGCGCGGTCGTGGCTTGCCGCGGCCTCGGTCTCCGGCCCGCGCCGTGCCCCGGCCCCGTACCGGGCGATCTCGGCGTCCGTCACTGGCATCATCCGGGCGTGCCGCTCGGCGTCGGCCTCCTGCTGCGCTCGCAGCCATGCGGTCTGCTGCACCTTCAGCCGCGCGTGCTCCGCCGGGTCCATCGCCGGCGTCTCGCGCGGCCCCGCCGCCGCGGCCGCCCGCTCGGCGTCTGTGACCGGGATGCGCTCCTCGAGGCCGCGGGCGCGCAGCTCGCGCTCAGCCGCCTCGGCCCGGGCCGCCTGTCCGGCGTGGGCCTCAGTCCACTCACGCCGCGCCGCGTCGGCTACGGCGAGGCGGCTCAGGTCCGCAGCGGCATCCCGGGCTCGTGTCTCGGCATCGGCCTGCGCTCCGGCATCCTGGTCGCCTCCGGCGATGTGAGCGCTGACCTGGGCGTCTTCCCACTCGGCGGCACTCTGGTCTATCTCCGCCCGGACGTCCCGGGGGGCCAGCGCCGCCGCCCGGTCGTGCGCGTCCACGACGGCCTCGAGCTGGCCCCGGCCCATCGCCTTCAGCAGGGCCGGCTCGTCGGGCAGCTGGAGTGCCCGCACGGCCGAGCGGAACGCCTCGGCGAGGTGCGCCTTCCCGGACGGCACGGGGCCGATCGCCTGTACCGGGTTGGTGATCCCGGCCGCCTCCCGGTAGCTGGCCACGACGGCTGCCTGCTTCTCCCAGTCCGCCCGGCGCGCCGCCGATTCTGCCTCGGACGGCGGGACGCCCCAGGCATCTAGCGCCCACTGCGGCGGCCGCGCCGCCAGTTGCTCACCTAGGGCGGCCTGGCGGGCGTCTGCCATCCGGACCCCGGTGTTAATCTCCGGCGTGGCGTCCCGCGGTGCGCGCTCAGCCCATCCGGTCGTCAAGCCCCTCGCCGGGGCCGGCTCTTTTCCCGCCCTCGCGTGAAGGCCCGCGGCGATGCTGCGCAGCCCGTCGAGCGGCGCGGCGGTGATGGAGTCCAGCACGTCCTCGATCCGGCGGCCGCCGATCTCGTGCTCCCGCAGCACCTGCAGGAACGCGGGCCGCTCCGGATCGCGCAGGTACCGCTCATACTCGGCGGCCGGGATCCGCTGGCGGACCATCTCATCGATCTTCGGCACGACATCCAATTGCCAGAACGCCTCCACGATCTCCAGGAGGTGCCCGGTGTGGGTCGTGAAGTCCTGCGCTTGCTGGATCACCTCAAGCGCGGTTCGTTCCGGCTCGTCCTGCTGGAGGGCCTGGGCGAGCACGGCTTCCCACGGGGCGAGCTGCAGGTCGCTGGGCCGCTCTGGCATCCGCAGCTGAATCTCCCGGGCGACGTCAGGCCGTCCCGCCTTGCGGAGCGCGGCGGACCTGCGGAGCTGCGCCAGGGCGTAAGCGTCGCGCTCTGCCCGTGGCGGCTGCGCCGGGTCCGGCGGCCCGGTCACCACGTGGATGGTGTTCTTCTCCCGGCCCCGGGTCGCTCCCGTATAGATCAGTGAACGGATAGCGCTGCTGTCGACCACGAGGTGACCCCGGTCGACGGTGCGGCCCTGGGCGACGTGGACGTTGCCCGCGTAGGCGAGCTCGGCGTTGCCCTCCAGGTACGCCACGGGGATGAAGAACGGGCGCGACCACTGGTCAGGTCCGGTCTGCCGCCGCACCGCGGCCAGGCGCCCGAGGCCACTGCGGGTGATGCTCTCCACGCGGACCACGTCGCGGTTGGCGAGGGTCTGCCCGTCCGCGTCAATGCGGGTGTTCAGCCGGGCCCGGATCCAGTCCCCCCGGCCGGCCTGATTGCCGTCCGGCAGCGTGATCTCGGCCTCGCCGACTTTGCCGAGCTCGGCCAGGCGCTCCCGCACGAGGGCCGACAGCCGGACCGCGGCCTCATTTGACGTGGCCATGAGCAGGGCCTCCTGACCTTTCAGGAAGCCGTTCAGGTACAGCGATACCGCGTCGTCGTACACCCGGTCCTGCGGGCCATGGTAGATCCGGCCGCGGCCCGCGTACTCGGCCAGCGCGGTCACGTCCCCGTCCCGCAGCCGCAGCGACGCGTCCCGCTCCCATGCGCTGGTGAACCGGCGGACCTCGGTGAGCCGGTATGCGCCGCGCCGGGCACTGATCAGCGGGAAGATGCCGCCCGCGCCGACCGCGCCGAGCTGCCCGGGGTCGAACGTGCCGACCACCATGGCGCCGCACCGCCGGGCTACCTGGACGATCCGCAGCGCGTCCTCGGTGGAGACCTGCGTGGCCTCGTCGACCACCAGGACGTCGCCGGGATAGACCGGCACGTGGCCGCGGGTCGCATCCGAGTCCTTGATCTTGCCCAGGAACTGGGCGATGTTGAAGGTCTCCATCCGGGCCCCGGCCTGCGCTGCCTCGTCGGCCATGACCCGCGCCGCGTTGGTGCTGGCCGCCAGGCCGATGACCCGCCCGGCCCGCTCCTGCTCCCAGGCCCGGGCGAATGCGGCCATGACGTGGGTCTTGCCGGTCCCTGCCGGGGCGACCAGGCAGTTGATCAGGCGGCCCGAGGTGAGCAGGCCAAGGCACGCCTCCCGCTGGGAATAGTCCAGGTCGGTGCCCGCCAGGGCCGCGGCCGCGGCCTCCGCGCTGACCCGCTGCGGCACCGGCAGGACCGCTACCTCAACGAGGTACTGCTCATGATCCCGGTGCTCAGCGGTGCAGAACCGCTCCTCGTACGGCGCCCGGTAGACCGACGTCCCGTCCTTCCGCAGGCCGATCCGGGTCACGTCGATCAGGTCTGGCGTCGGCGCGACCTGTAGCACGTTCACGCCCTCGGCGCGGCCCGATACCGCCTCGACGGCTAGGCCGTTCAGGTACTGCTCCGGGTCGACGTCGGCGGGCAGCGGGCCGAGGACGTGGCCCAGCTCGAGGATCAGCTGGCTCCGGTCCCATGTGGCACTACCGGCCTGGACGGCGGCCACGGCCTTGCGGATGATCCGTGCCCGCTCCGCAGTGCTCGGCACCGTACCCGGCTCGTGCTCCGCCGAGTACGCCTCGGCTGCTTCGTGGAGCGCGGACAGCGCGCCGATCCCGCTTCGCTCCGCTTTGCGCGCCCACGCGGCGACCTGCTCGCCGGCTGGCGGGGGGTTGTGGTCCTTTGAGTTCCGGGTCTTCACCGCGGCCTGCTGCCTGATCGCCCACCTGGCCCGCTTGCCCGGCGGGTAGCCGTGCTTCTGCTCGTAAGCCCATTCGAGCTCCCGCGCTTTGTCGCGCAATTCCTTGCTCCGGGCCGAGAACTCGTCAACGGCCTCGTCGCTGATCCCGCCGACCTCGAGCGCCATCCCGTCCTCACGGAGCACGCTGAGCAAGCCGGTCAGCTCCAGTTCCTGGGCGAGGAACCGGTCACCTAGCGTCCCCATGCGCACCTTGTTGCGGAACAGCGGATGGCCGTGAAGCGCCCGCCAGAGATCGTCGGCTCCGTCCAGCCGCTGCGCCCGGTTGGCGATCGCGTTGTGCACGTGAAGCTGCGGCGCGCCGTCCCGGGCGTCGTGCTGCTGGAAGCTGGCGACGATGAACCCCTCAGCGTCCCGCCACTGCCCCGACGTCTTCGAATGGTGCCCGGTGCGCACGTAGGCGAGCTCCCGCTCCGCCACGGCGATCATCCGGTCATTGGCGCTCCGGACCGCTCCGCGGACCTGCGCGGCCTGCTCCGCGAGCCGCCCGGCGTCCGCTTCGCGCCCTTCGGCTTCCGCTTCGGCCGAATCAGCAAGGAGCGAAGCCCAGAGCACCGACACGCTCTTGGGCGGGTTGTACGTGTAGTCGTAGAACGGGACGACGGTCCGGTAGGCGCTGCGGAGCTTCAGCCGGAGCGCCCGCTCCTCCTCCGGCGTGAAGAACCGGCCCCGCTCGGCCCTGACGCGGGCCACCTCGTCCTCGACCTGCTTGTAGAGCGACCCTCCGGCCTCCGGGTAGTTCGCCCTGCGCTGGCGCCTCGCCAGGACCTGGCCGTCCGGGCCGATGTCCTCGTGGTACAGCCTGCGCATCACGTCGGCGTCGACCTCGCCGGCCAGGCCGAGAGCCCGGGCCCCCGCGCCCTGCCAGTAGCCGGGAGGTTCCCCGGCCGCGCCGGTGAGGTAGTCAGCACCCGAGCCCGCGGGGTTAGTCAGGTAGTCGGTGTCATAGCCAGTGTGCAGGCTTACCCCCAACGGGTTACGCCTCCCTCAGCAGTCCCGGGCAGCTGGATTCACCGTGGCGCGCAGCGCACGCGGGTCCATGATCATCTTTCATGATGCAATGGTGTGAAAGGCTTTCGGATGCCCTTGGATGATAACCCACGCGGTGCCGGTTTGCCGGCTGCTGCCGCGGGCTCAGTCGGGATGTCGGCGGGTTGCGCTACGGTGCCGCCATGGGTAGCACGTCCCCTGAACTACTGGCTGAATGCGCTCGCCGCCTCGGCCCGGTCCGGATGGCCGAGCTGTACCTCAAGGGCGTGTCGGGTGCTTACCGCGATCGCGGCGCGACGTTCGAGGCGCTGAGTTACACCGAACGCCTGGTCGTCTGGGACGGCGAGCACGAGGCCGAGGCCGCCGCGGTGGCATCTGCCGGCCGCGCCGAGGCAGAGAATGCCGGGGCGGAGGCCGCACAGGGCGAGCGGCGCGTTTCAGAAGCGGCTCGCATACTCGACATCGCGCAGTTCCTCGCGGACAACCCCGGCATCGACATCAGCTCGCTGCGGCCGAGGGTCTTCCCGAGCTACACGTACCTCCCGGGTGAGGAATGCCGCACCTGCCACGGTGACCGTGATGGCCGCCGGTGCCTGCTCAGCCCTGAATGCAGGTTCCGTTACCGTGCCGGGTTCTTCACTCGTCAGCACGGCATTTGCCCGTGGTGCGCCGAGCCGCTCCCGGGCGACCTCAACACGGAACGCGGTCGCGGTGGCCTGACGTCCACGGTGGCGACCGATCACATCATCCCGCTGACTCGCGGCGGCCCCAAGCATGCGGAGTGGAACAAGCAGCTCCTACACGAGAAGTGCAACACCTCGAAGGGCAACCATGTAACCGCCCCGGCTCTCGCCGTGGCCGCCGAACACGACGTCGAGGTGCTGGACTTCCTAGCTGTGTGCCAGCACCCGGCGCCGATGCCGCACGGTGCGGTAGTTCACCTGTTCACGCCGCTGATCGGGTATGACGGCATTTTCCGCTCTCCGCTGGGTCGTGTCGGCTGTCGATTCCGGGCGCTGTGCGGCCATAGCTTCGGCGCCGACTGGTTCCCCGTGCACGGCAGTCCGCCGCCCGCGACGTGTCAGCGATGCCGAGAGCATCGCGAGCGGCTCGGCGCGGGGAACGCTCCGGCATGCGCTGGCGAGTGCTGCGCGTCCTGATCCCTGAGCCGATGGACTTTGCCGCCGAGATGCGCGCCATGGGCGCGATGTAGGCGCCTGCCGTACCGGGATTATTGACACGTACGTGTCAATAATCGGATAATGTCGTCATGGCGTCAACCAGGCCGGACGCGACGATCAGCCCTCGTCTCGTGACGGCTCTTGACCGCACCTGGGCCGCGATCATGGCCCGTCACCCGGACGTCCCGGCCGTGGTGATCGCCCTCGGCTCCGGCTCCGGGGGCAAGCGCCTCAAGCTCGGCCACTTCGCCCCGGACCGGTGGCAGCGCAGCGGCGGGCGCCTCCCGGAGCTGTTCGTCGGCGGCGAGGGCCTCGCCCGCGGCGCGGGTGACGTGCTCGGCACGCTGCTGCACGAGGC
>JBOHCG010000406.1:0-7316 GCA_050698735.1 Streptosporangiaceae bacterium
GCGCAGCAGCGCCGCCACGGCGGGGCTGGGCGGTTTGACGTTATCGGGCGAGAGCGTGATGCCCGCGGTGGAGGCACCGGCGTCGAGCAGGGCCTGCACCACCGCGGTCCAGTCGGGGCCCGGGCTGGTATCCGGCCGGTAGCCGCTGCCGATCGCGCCCCATTCCAGCGGCGTGCTGTCCCAGCTGGCGTCGCGGGCCTCGATGTCGGCACCGCGGTCGAGCAGCAGCCGCACGACCCCGGCGCTGCCCGCGTACGCGGCGGCGTGCAGGGCCGTGCCGCCGTCCTCGCCGCCGCGGGTGTTGACCGGGAACCCCAGATCGAGCATCAGGCCGATGGCCGCCACGTCGCCGACCTGCGCGGCGCCGACCAGCGCCGCTGCGCGCTGGGCGTCGGTGAGGCGGCCGGGCAGCCCGGAGTCCGCGCCCAGCTGCCGCTGGATGGCGCCGGAATCGGTGCGCAGGCAGGCGGCGAGGAGGCGGTCGGCGTCGGTGACGTCGTCGGTCGCGCCGTGCCGGAGCAGCACCGCGGCCAGGTCGTCGCGGCCCTGGACGGTGGCCAGGGTCAGCGGCGAGCGCCCGTCGGGACCCGGCAGGTCGGGCTCGGCGCCGTGGGTGAGCAGCAGGTCGAGCAGATCGGCCGAGCACCCGCGCCGCACGGCCGCGTACACGGCCGGGGCCGGCTCGCGAGCGTCGTCATCGTAGCGGCGGGGATCGGCCCCCGCCTCGAGCAGCAGCCGGACTCCCTCCAGATTGTCGAGGCTGATCGGCGCGGCCAGCGCCATCCTGGCGGTCCCGGCCACGTCCGCGGCGCTGCCGAGCAGCAGCCGCAGGCACTCGTGGTCGCCGGAGAAGGCGGCCAGGTACAGGTCGTCATCGGCAGGCACCGCGCCGCGCTCCAGCAGCAGCCTGGTGACCGGCGGGTTGGACGCCCCGGCGACCGCGCAGCGCAGCGGCGTCCAGCCGCCGTGACCTCCCTGCCCGCCGGTACTCCCCACCGGGTCGGCTCCGGCGTCCAGGAGAATGCGGACCACCTCCAGCAGGCCGTCGGCCCTGGCCGGGTCCAGCCGGTGCCACCGCGAGGCGCAGGCAGCGTGCAGCGGCGTCCAGCCCGACCGGGCATCGACCCGGGTCGCCAGGCCGGGGTCGGCGGCGATCTCGGCGCGCACCCGGTCGGCGTCGCCGAGGATCACCGCGGTGGCGAAGCTGTGGTCCGCGATCTCCGGGTTGGCCGCCAGCATCCGGGCCGCACGGTCGGTGCCGTCCCTGATGCTAGCCTCGCAGAACGCGTCTGCCAGCTGGTCCAGCTCACCGTTCTGCAGGTCGGCCATGACGTCCCCCTTCACCAGTACGCGTCAGCACGCCGCCAGCGCCCCGGGCGGAAACGGGTCGTTGCCAGCACGCTACCGCGCCGCATGAGACCTGTAGGGTCGTCTCATGCCGCGACCTGACCGGAGCAATGCCCTCGATCATGTAGTCGTCATTATGTTCGAAAACCGCTCCTTTGACAACCTGCTCGGCCGCCTGTACGAGCCGGGTGAGGTGGCCTCGTTCGAGGGCGTGGCGGGCCTTAACCTGTCCAACCCGGTCCCGGACTGGGCACCGGACGCCGTCGCCGGGACGGGCCCGAGGATCGTGCCGTACGGGACCTCGATCAACATGAACACGCCGTCGCCCGATCCGGGCGAGGAGTACCAGCACGTCAACACCCAGCTGTTCGGGCTGATCGACCCGCCGGGCAACCGGAACATGGTGGCCGAGCGCATGGTCGCCCCGTACAACGCGCCGGCCAGCCCCGTCCAGCGGCCGACGATGGACGGGTTCGTCGCCGACTACATCAGCGCGTTCACCGCCGAGCTGCTGCGGCCGCCCTCCTTCGAGGAGTACGCGCAGATCATGACCGGCTATGCGCCGCTGCAGGTGCCGGTCACCTCGGCGCTGGCCCGCGGCTTCGCCACCTTCGACCACTGGTTCAGCGAGGCGCCGTCGCAGACGTTCCCCAACAGGTCGTTCTTCCACGCGGCCTCCTCGTCGGGGTTCGTGGTCAACATGTCGCCCGCGGACTCCTTCCCGCTGCACAACACCGCCGAGACGATCTTCGAGCGGCTCGAGGCAAAGGGCCTGACCTGGCGCGTCTACTGCGACCCGCCCAGCCACCTGTCGATCACCGGCGTGATCCACGCGCCCCGCCTGCTGGAGCGGTTCGCGACGAATTTCTTCACCACCGACCGGTTCCTGCAGGACGCGGCCAGCGGGCAGCTTCCCGCCTACTCGTTCATCGAGCCCAACCTGCTGTACGGCCACAACGACATGCACCCGGCCTTCGACGCCATCTTCCCCGGCGTCGACCTCGACCCGCCGTCCGCGCTGCTCGGCGGCGAGGCGCTGCTCGCGAAGATCTACGACGCGGTCCGGTCCTCGTCCTCGCCTGACGGGTCAAACGCCTACAACACGCTGCTCATGGTCAACTTCGACGAACACGGCGGAACCTTCGACCACGTCCCCCCGCCGCTGGCGCTGCCCCCGGACCCGGCCGCCACGCCGGGGCAGATGGGCTTCGCGTTCGACCGTTCCGGCATGCGCGTGCCGGCCATCGCCGTCTCGCCGTGGATCGCGCCGAACACGGTGATCAACGAGGAATACCGGCACACGTCGGTGATCAGGACCCTGCGGGAACGCTGGCAGCTCGGCGCGCCGCTGACCGCCCGCGATGCCTCGGCCCGCGACCTCGCCCCGGTCCTGTCCCTGGACAGCCCCCGCGACCCGGCGGACTGGCCCGAGGTCACGCCGC
This sequence comes from Streptosporangiaceae bacterium, assembly GCA_050698735.1. Classification (GTDB taxonomy): domain Bacteria; phylum Actinomycetota; class Actinomycetes; order Streptosporangiales; family Streptosporangiaceae; genus Palsa-504. The sequence goes on from JBOHCG010000406.1 coordinate 2,790, forward strand.
GCCCGGTGCCCGCGTTCATCCCGGCTCGGGTGTCCCTCGAGGCCCGGCTGAAGGGTCTGTGCAAGGCGGCGTGCTTCCCGGCCCTGGCGCTCGCGAAGGACCTCGGCCTGCCGGCCCCGGATGTCGACCAGGATGAGGCCATGGCCCGCGCCGACGCCATCGCGATCATCAACGACGTGTTCGGGCGGGTGTTCACCGGGCTGCGCGCCTGAGGTCGCGCTGGCCGCGGCCGCTGTAGTCCGCTGTCACCGCGCCATTGTCCATGATCGGGTCGGAGGCGGACAACAGGCCGTGCGATGCTGGAAGGGTGATTGGGAGGATGACCCGGACCTCGCCGCAGCCTGTCGTCCGCGCGGCGGTCCCGGCGGACCTGGAGCAGGTCGCCTCGATCTTCGCGCACTACGTGACGAACAGCACCGCCACGCTCGAGGAGGTCCCGCCCACCGCGGCGGACTGGTCGCGCCGGCTCGACGAGCTGGCCGGACGGAACCTGCCCTTCCTGGTGGCCGAGGCCGGCGGCCTGGTCGGCGGGTATGCCTACGCAAGCCCATGGCGGCCCAAGCCGGGCTACCGGCATACCGTCGAGGACACCGTGTACGTCTCCCCCTCCCACACCGGCCGCGGGCTGGGCAGCGCCCTGCTCGGCGCGCTGCTCGCCGGATGCCTGCGGGCCGGCGCGCGCCAGGTCATCGCGGTCATCGCCGACTCGGGCAGCGACGCCTCCGCCGCGCTGCACCGCAGGTTCGGGTTCATCGAGGCCGGCCGCCTCGCCGCCGTCGGCCGCAAGCACGGCCGGTGGATCGATACCGTCTTGATGCAGCGGGAGCTGGGGCGCGACGGATGAGCACCGCGTTCAGCGCCGGGGAACGGAACTGGCAGGACCGGCTGGGAAAGCTGCGGAACGTGGTCCGCCAGGAACTCGTGACCAGGCAGCTGAACGCGGAACTGCCACCACCGCCCGTTCGGATAATTGACTGTGGCTGCGGTCAGGGGACGCAGGCCTTGCGCCTGGCGCGGCGCGGCTATGAGGTGACCGGGGTTGACGCCTCAGCCGAGCTGCTGGCGAGCTTCCGCGCGGACCTGGCCGCCGAGCCGGCCGAGGTCCGCGCCAGGGTGCGGGTCGTCGCGGGCTTGATAGAAGATTTGGCCGAACGGGCCGTGGTTCCTCCCTTCGCGGCCGCGCTCTGTCACGGGGTGCTGATGTACCAGGCGGACCCGGAACCGGTGCTGCGCGCGGTCGCCGCGCTGACCGCGCCGGGCGGCCTGGTGTCGCTCCTGGTGCGCAACGGCGACGCGCTGGCTATGCGGCCGGGCCTGCTCGGTGACTGGGCGGCCTGCGCGGACGCAATAGCCTTCTCCGGCACCTCGGCCGGCTACCAGAACAGGATCGGCGTCGCCGCCAGGGCAGACCGCCTCGCCGACCTGGGCGACCGGCTGGCACGCCACGGCCTTGAGGTCACCGCCTGGTACGGGGTGCGGGTCTTCACCGACTACGTCGCGAACGACACCGAGCCGCCGGCGGACATCGAGGCCGTGCTGGCCTGCGAGGAGCGGGCCGGTCGCACCGATCCGTACCGTCAGGTGGCCGGCCTGCTGCACCTGATCGCCCGCCGCCCCGGCTAGGAGGGCCAGCGGCAGAATAAGTCGCATGGAAATGCCTGGCCCCGATGCACAGCACGAGGTCGGCGGGCCCCCGGGTGGTCCCCACGCCGGGCGGCCCTGGCCTCGGATAGGGGCCCGTGAAAGGTGAGCCTGGTCAGGCTCATGGGAAGTTCTGCTTCAGTCATGGAGAGGCAACGTTAGCCCCGCCCGGCTTGCGTGTATACCGGTTTTCCGTCCGGCCGCAGGCCCGACACGTGCGTAAACACGGTTGGACTAGCGGGCCGCGCCCCGTAAGGTAAGTACTGCTGTGAGAGATAACACTGTCATTGAGCGGATTGACGCGTTCTGCGACTCCGTCCCGCGACACCGCGCCAGGGCCGACGAACACGGGCCGCTCGTGCTGTTCATCCCCACCGGACCGGGATGGCCGTACTACGCGCGGCCGAAGCTGGGCAGCAGGCCTCCGGTCACCGCCGCCGACATCCGCACCGTACGCGCCCGCCAGCGCGAGCTGATAATCCCCGAGTCCTTCGAGTGGATCGAGCAGACCGCGCCGGAGATGGCGGCGGCCGCTGCCGAGGCGGGCCTCGAGGTCCAGCGTCATCCGCTCATGGTGCTCGGCAGTCCGATGCCGCCGCCGCAGCTGCCCGCTGGCGCCGCCGTCCGCACCATCGCCCCCGAGGACCCCGACCTCGACCGGGTGTGGGCGGTTCCCGTGGTCGCGTTCGGCCACCCGGGCACCGCGGTCGGCGAGGCGGGCGCGGCCGAGCGAGACAAGATCACCGCGGATCACGACGGCGGGACGATCTCCATGCTGCGCGAGCGCCTGCGGTCGGGGCACTCGGTTCTCGCCGCCGCGTTCGGCCCCAGCGGTCCGGTCGCGGCCGGGAGCTACGCGGCCGTGGGCGGTGTCGCGGAGATCACCGGTGTCGGCGTGCTGCCGACCGATCGCCGGCAGGGCCTGGGCGCGGCGGTCACCGCGCTGCTCGCCGCCATCGCGCTGGAGCGCGGGGTGGGCACAGTCTTCCTTTCGGCCAGCGACGACGCCGTGGCCCGCGTCTACGCCGGCATCGGCTTCACCGACATCGGCACCGCCATGATCGCCGAGCCCGCCAGCTCCTGATCGCCCGCAGGCTGACGCGCCGCCGGCCGCTGCGCAGCGGCCGGCTCTCGCTATGGTCGTGTCGTGTTCACACGCGGGCAAGGCGGGGTCGCAGCGATCGTCGTGACGCTGGTGACGTGGGGTCTTGTGGTTCTCGACATCACGGACACCGGGACGCGGCGCTGGTGGGCCAGGCTCAACGCGCCTCGCGGGTGATAACCCAGGCGGTATCCGGCTCGGGCGACAGCGAAGCCGCGTCAGATGAGTTCCGGACCTACATGATGATGCTGCTGGTCGCGGCGCCGGTGCTGATCGACGCCAAGGTGTCCAGGGCGTTCCTCGAACAGGCGCAGTCCCTCGGCGGCGAGATGGCACGCGCGCTCGCGCTGACCGGCGGCAAGCCGGACCCGGCGGACTCCGCTCGTCGCCTGGACCGTGCGACCAAGAGCCTGCGGACCGCGTGCAGCCCGCTGCTGCAGGCGCTTGATCCGCAGCGCTGGCCGCCATCGACGGCGACCAGGATCGACCCGAGGCACCGGGTGAGGGCAAGATAAAGCCAGGAGGAGCCAGATGAGTCTGAAGGTCGGGTATAAGGCATCGGCCGAGCAGTTCGCGCCGCGTGAGCTGGTCGAGTTCGCCGTCCTCGCCGAGCAGGTCGGCCTGGACAGCGTCATGGTCAGCGATCACTTCCAGCCATGGCGGCACCACGGCGGGCATGCCCCGTTCTCGCTGTCCTGGCTGGCTGCGGTCGGCGAGCGGACCTCCCGGGTGGTGCTCGGGACCAGCGTGCTCACCCCGACGTTCCGGTACAACCCGGCGGTCGTGGCGCAGGCGTTCGGCACCCTCGGCTGCCTGTACCCGGACCGGATCATCCTCGGCATCGGCTCGGGCGAGGCGCTGAACGAGGTGGCCGTCGCGCGCATCGAGTGGCCCGCGTTCCCCCAGCGGTCCGCCAGGATGCGGGAGGCGGTAGAGCTGATACGCACCCTGTGGCGCGAGGAGCGGATGACCTTCGAGGGGCAGTACTACCAGACGACCGACGCGACGGTGTACGACCACCCAGAAGGCGGCGTGCCCATCTACATCGCCGCGGGCGGGCCGGTGATGGCGAAGTACGCCGGGCGGGCGGGCGACGGTTTCATCTGCACCAGCGGCAAGGGCATGGACCTGTATACCGACAAGCTGCTCCCCGGCCTCGCCGAGGGCGCGGCCGCCGCCGGGCGGGACGTCGCGGACATCGACCGGATGATCGAGATCAAGCTGTCCTACGATCCCGATCCGGACCTGGCGCTGGAGAACACCCGATTCTGGGCTCCGCTGTCGCTGACGCCAGAGCAGAAGGCAGGCGTCGAGGACCCGGCCGAGATGGAGAAGGCCGCCGACGCGCTGCCCATCGAGCAGGTAGCCAGCCGGTGGATCGTCGCCTCGGAGCCCGCTGCGGCGATCGCGCAGATCGGGCCGTACGTGGCGGCCGGGTTCAACCACCTGGTGTTCCATGGGCCGGGTCACGACCAGGAACGGTTCCTGCGGACCTTCGCCGAGCAGGTTCTGCCGGGTCTGCGCGCCCTCGACGGCTGATCCTCATTATGTGAGACCCCGCGCCGCGTAGCTGCTCACACTACGGACAAGACGCCGCCCGGCGAGCACGGTGCCGGCTAGGCTTCGCCCGTCTTTGGGGTGTTATGTACGTGTTGGGGGTGACGGGATGGGCGATTTCGAGGAGGTCGAGCAGCTCCAGGCCGGTATCCGCGAATGGCTGCTGCGGTCGGCGCGGAACGGCCGCCACGAGCTTCGCGGCATCCCGGCCTCCGGCCTGCTGCCGC
>JBOHCG010000407.1:0-7312 GCA_050698735.1 Streptosporangiaceae bacterium
TGGACCCGGCCGCCGCCGGCGCGACACCCCGGCCTCCGGCATGCCCACCGGAAGGAAACTACCCGCAGTAACCAAAAACGAGAACTACCCACAACCAGTCAAACGCCTAAAGCCCATGGCATTGGGCCGTACCCGCAGTCCGTCACGGTCAATGCGGTGCACGGTTTCGTGGTCGAGGAACTGATCAACGCGGGCAAGGGCGCCGACATGCTCGTCCTTGGCTCGCGCGGCGCCGGCGGCTTCACCCGGCTGATGATGGGATCGACGGCGGGTCAGGTCACGCAGCACGCGCACTGCCCGGTCGTCATCATCCCGCCGGAAGACCGCGCCTGACCATAAGGCCGCATGCCCTAAGACGCGCGGAAGGCGCTTCTCAGGGCATCAGGCCGTGCAGCGGGAAGACGGCGTTCCTGGTGGATTATTTAAAACTCCCCTCGCGGTCCACATCATCGCAGGTCAGAGGCTCGTGGCCTAGAGGTTTTGAATAACCTTCATCATGTCCACTAGCGTGCCGAGCCAACTACAGTCCGCGATATCGGGACTGTAGTGTTACTGCGGCCAACGCATTAGATTAGTCGCACTACGGTGCTTCGCTAAGTAACGGCGCACCGGGTGGAACCACCCACCAGAACCCCGATTCAATCATGGCCTCTATCCCGTAAGCCCACAGAGCTACGACGCTCGGCCAGCCGTAAGGGTTTACACGTCAGATCAGAGGGCTCAGGAGAGGTGCGCGCAGCTGAGCGCCTGCTGTCGGTCCGGTGATCGGCCGGAGCGAAGCTGAGCGGCTACAAGAATCCGTAGCGGCGAAGACGGTCGATCGCCTCGGTGTTTCCGCTTTGGACGACAAGAGAGACGAACCCCTGGCCTCGCGCAGGGTCCTTCAGCATTCTGTTTACGTTGGCAGCCATTACCATCGCGTTGACGTCGCCACGATCAGCAGCCTGCTCTAGGAACTCACGGGCTCTCCGGAGAGTCGGTACGTCCTGGCCGGCGTCCAGAACTAGGTGAAGGCCGTGCCGCGACATGCAGAAGGTCTGGCCAGCTTCGGCTCCGAGGCGTGCCCAGTACCGTTCACCGGCCTTGTCGTCAGCGTTGTCGGCCAGCTGTGTCAGGGCGGCAAGGCCCTCGATGTGTCCGGCCTCCGCCGCGCGCTGGAACCACTGGGCCGCCGTCTTTGTGTCACCAGAATTGAATACGTCGACGCCGACGTTGTACATGCACGATGGGTGGCCGGCCTCTGCCGCGCTTTGCTCCCAGAAGCGGGACTCCTCATCCCTGCCGAAGCCGCGGGCGAGTTGCGCCGCTTCGGCCATGGCCTGTACCGATCCGAGCCTGGCCGCCTCCGACTGCTTGGCCAGGGCGCCTTCACGGTCACCCTGCGCCGCGAGCGCGAGGCCGGCCATGAAAAGGGAACTGGCGGTGTCGCCCGCCTCCGCCTCCTGGAGCGCATCGTGCACGCGGTTGACCGTATCGGAGAGCCTGTCCGTCTCGGGGTTGGGAAGCGGGCCAACGGCCGGGGAGGGCGGCACCGCGAAGAATGCTGCAAGATCGCCATTCAACGGCTGATCCGGTGGGGCGATCGCCGTCGATAGGAGAATGAAGCCGTTCGCCAGCGTGGGCTCGAAGAACTCCAGGGAACCGCCGTGGCTCGGCGGCTGCAGCCCGTTCTCGCGCATGATCGTGAGCGCCAGGCGAGCCGCTCTCCTGGCGCTATCGGCGAAGGTCTTACCATCAGGCGGCGGGAACAGCGAGCAGAACAGCGTCTGGTAGATCGTATTAACCAGGTCGTCGCCCTCGAGGATTCTCTGGCCGTACAGCGAGTGGGCCAGCGCGGTGGCGAACAACTGGGCGCATCGCATCATCGATGCGTAGTCGTCCCGTTCGTACAGTGCAAGTGCCTGCCGGAACCCCTGCAGGTCTGCTACTCGGTCAAGCGACGACTGGGGCCACTCAGCACGGATGCTGGCGATGTCCGACCAGTCGGCGGCAGATTGCCCTGATACTCCCATGTCCGCTCCCCCTGACGTGTAAGAGTCAAGTCAGGAAGATACCGCCGACATGGAGCGGTGTGGGCGAATTACAAAGGATCCCGCTGTGACCATAGGGCGATGACCGACAAGTCACTCACATCGGCATTATGTGGGTGATCGAAGATCACCGCGCCCTTCGGGCTCACATAATGCCTGATCATGCAATGCGAGGGCACAGGCACAAAGCGCGCGACGGCGACAGACACTGCCCTGTCCAGCGGCCGCGACGCTGTTCGCCGTTGGCAGAGACATCGGCGGCCGACACGGCGGACTCCCGCAGGACCGCAGGCAGTGTCCCAGGAAATGCATCATCGTAGGCAGATGACGGGCTTGGGTACGTCGCGCTGTGCAGCGGTGCTGGCGAACGAGGATCAACCTCTGTTCCGGCGAGCGCAGCCGGGCACGGGGGAGGCGCCTACTTCCCTGCCCGCGTTGGCGAACAGTCGTTAGCCTCAGGTCACGGCGCGACCCGCAACTTACCGTGGATCCGCGCGTTGACGCTGTGGCCAGCTGCGAAGACGCAGGCTGCAGAGGGCAGCTACGGAGAGTAGCGTCGGAATGCCGCGGGTTCTCGAGGGCCGCGGCGGCTTCACCCACATGCGTGTTGAATGCCGAAGGTAGTGCGTTGCCTATCCGCATACTTATGCGCTGTCCTGTATATCGTTAGCGATGTCGACGATCGCCGTGCAGTCTTTTCTATCGTTCTGGTAGGAAACTAGATCGCCGACTTGGTGTGACTCTCTGTGTAGATACGTCGGCGGCGCTTCGAGTACAGATCAGACCAGTTCTGGGTGCGCTCTTGGTGCAGCGGGGAGGGCTGCATCTAGCTATGGCCACAGGCTGACTGAGGAACACACCGATTGCGGCAGTGAGGGCCGCCTTGCATGCCCATCGGGACCGTTGCCTTCGGGCACAGGAGAGCGGTGCGGCACGGGCTCCCATCGGGCCTCCCCCAGGATGGCAGGCCTTTCCTCGCGGCTGGCGCAGTGGTCAGGCGGTGATGTCACGCTGCCGTAGCAGGGCTGCGCCGGGTAGCAGGACGGCGAGGACGTAGGCAGCGAGCAGGAGCGTGGCAGGGGCTTGGCTGAGGAGGCGGGCGCTGGGAGGGAAACCGGCGGTGGCGGTCGCGCCGCTGGCCAGGCCGCCGAGTCCGTAAGTCTGCACGGCGGGGCCGAGGTGGGGGATGAACCCGAGCAGCGGCTCGGCCACGTATAGCAGGCTGAGGACGGCGATGACGGCGCCGACCTGGTTGCGGATGACGGTGCCGATGCCGGCGCCGAGTGCGGCCGCCAGCGCGGTCACGACGCCGCCGCCCGCGACGATGCCGGCCAACTGCGCGCCGTCCACCTGGCTGGGGATGTGCCGCCCGGCCAGGACGGGCAGGGCAATAGCTGCGGCGGCGCCGGTGGCGAGCAGGCCGAAGCCCAGCCCGGCGGCGGCGAGGGTGATGACCTTGGCGGCCAGCAGTGGGGTGCGGCGGGGCGTGATCAGCACTGCCTGGGTGATGGTCTTGTGCCGGAACTCGCCGGTGACGGCCAGCGCGCCGGCGATGAGCGCGAAGGTCTGCGCGAGGCCGGCCAGCGCAAGCGTGGCGCGCGCCGGGCCAGTGCCCTGGGCGTAGCTGGTGGCCGCGGACATCGCCGCCGTCCCGATGATGATCAGGGCGAGTGCGCCGACGGCGAGTAGCCAGAAGGTGCGGGTACTGCGCAGCTTGAGCGCCTCGGCGCGGATCAGCCTGCTCATGACGGTTCTCCATCCGGTGTTGCGGTAAGTCCGAGGTAAATGTCTTCCAGCGAGGGTCCAGCTGCCGACAGCTCGGTGATCGCCAGCCGGCGGGCGACTATGACGCGGCCGATATCGGCGATGGTGCGGTCGCTTATTACGATCCCGGTCTGGCCCCCGGGCACGACGCGGGCGCCCTCGGCGCTCAGCAGTCGGCCTAGCAGCTGAGCGTCTGGTCCGGCGGCACGGACTCCGGCTACTTGACCCGCCATGATTTGCTCCAGCGGCGCCTGCAGCACTGAGCTACCGCGGCTGATCATGATGACATCGTCGACGGTCTGGGCGACCTCGGCGAGGACGTGGCTGGATACCAGGACCGCGCGACCGTCGGCGGCCAGCGAGCGGAGCAGGTCGCGCAGCCACCGGATGCCCTGCGGGTCCAGGCCGTTGGCCGGCTCGTCAAGTACTAGCACCCGCGGGTTGCCCAGCAGCGTCGCGGCGAGGCCGAGCCGCTGGCGCATCCCGAGCGAGTAGCCGCCCGCGCGCTGGCGGGCCGCCTGCGCCAGGCCGACCATGGCCAGCAGTTCGTCGGCCCGGCTGTCCGGGATACCTGCGGCGCGGGCGGACACGCGCAGGTGATCGCGCCCGGTGCGGCCGGGATGGACCGCCGCGGCGTCGAGCAGCGCGCCGACCGTCCGGGCCGGATCGGCCAGGTCGGCGTAGGCACGGCCGGCGATCGCCGTCGTGCCGGCGTCAGGCCTGACGAGCCCGAGCATTGTCCGCAGTGTGGTGGTTTTGCCGGCGCCGTTGGGCCCGAGGAATCCGGTGATGCGCCCGTAGGAGACGGCGAAGGACAGGTTCTGGACGGCCACGGTCGGCCCGAATCTCTTGGTGAGCCCGGCCACCTCGATGGCGGCCGACGTCGCGGATGGGCGGCTCGGGGCCGCACCGGCACCAGGGCCTGAGGGTGCCGGGCCAGCTGTATCTGCTGCGTTCATGGTCCCAAGATCGCCGCCGGGCGGCTGCCGGCGCGTCGGCCGGATGGCCATTTCCGGGCCGTCTTCGGTCGGGTGCCGGCATCGACTTTGGTAGCGGGTGGCCGGCCCGCCCGGCCCGCCCGGCCCGCCCGGGAGATGCATGACGTGCTTGCTCACCGGCTGTCGCTGCTCAGCGTGCACGCCGGGGCGCTGGAGTTCCGGCCAGACGCCCGGCCCGCGGAGATCGCCCAGGCCGCCGGGGTGATCAGGACATCGGCTGCAGCCGCGCTCAGCGAGCTCCGCGAGGTCATCACCGTGCTGCGCGAGGACCAGCAGGATGCCGCCGGGCCGCCCCAGCCGGGCGTGGCCCAGATCCCGGATCTGCTGCAGGAGTCACGGTCGGCCAGGATGACGCTGCGGGCGCGCATCGACTGCCCGGAACCTGAGTCGCTGCCCGCGGCGCTCGGGCGGACCGCCTACCGGGTCGTCCAGGAAGGGCTGACCAACGCGCGCAAGCACGCGCCCGGCGCCGCCGTGGAGGTGACGGTCACCACCGACGGGCAGACGGCGCTGATAGCCGAAGTCATCAGCCGCCGTCAGGCGGGTGCCCCGGCACCAGTCAACCTGCCGCATGACGGAGCCGGCGCCGGGCTGATCGGGCTGGCCGAGCGGCTCGCGCTGATCGGCGGCGAGCTGGAGCACGGCACCAGCACAGACGGCGACTTCGTGCTCCGCGCGACCGTGCCGAGGCGCTCGTGACCAGCCCCATCCGAGTCCTGCTGGTCGACGACGACGCGCTGGTGCGGGCCGGCCTGAAGATGATGCTGGCCGGCGCCGGGCAGATAGAGGTTGTCGGCGAGGCCGAGGACGGCCGCGGGGTGCTGACGGCCGTCGACCTTCACCATCCCGACATCGTCTTGATGGACATCCGCATGCCCCGCCTCGACGGCGTTGCCGCAACACGCCTGCTCCGCGCGCAGCCCCGCCCGCCAGCGGTGATCATCCTCACCACCTTCGATGCCGACGAGCTCGTCCTGCGCGCCCTGCAGGCGGGCGCCGCAGGGTTCCTGCTCAAGGACTCCGCGCCAGCCGACATCGTGCGAGCGATCGAATCGGTCCACGCCGGCGACGGCTCCCTATCGCCCGCCATCGCCCGCCGCCTGATCGCGCTCGTCGCGAGCGACCCCGACGCCGCCACGCGCCAGGAACAGGCACGGCACAAGCTCGCTTCCCTGGCCGCACGCGAGCACGAGGTGGCCGCCGCCGTCGGCCAGGGACTCTCCAATGCCGACATCGCCCGCCAGCTGCACATGAGCCCGGCCACCGTCAAGGCACACGTATCGCGGCTGCTCGTCAAGCTCAACGCAGCAAACCGGGTCCAGATCGCGCTACTGATGCAGAGCACGGCAACCAGCCGCCCACAGCCCCCTCGATGATCGGGCGGAAACACCCGGCCGGTGCCAGCCCGGATCAGATCCTGCAGAGAACCCGAGCACGACCGTGGACCTATACGCACCCGCGCTGTTGAACGACACTACGGGATCATCGTCAGAGTACAGAACTCCCAGATCTGGTCCGCCGATGAGCGATCTGGTGAACGACGCGCTGGCGGTGCTGGAAGCGCTCACCGGCCCCGGCGCGCCGGAGCGGGACGCGGCGGCGGCGGACGCGCTGGGGCTGCTGGCGCTGGTCGCCGGGCAGGACGCGGAGCCCGCGGAGGACTCCGGCGGGACCGGCGGGCGGTGGCGGATCGCAGGGAAGGCCGAGGCGCGCGCTGACTACCGCGACGCCGGCCACGACACGGTGATCAAGCCCGGGCCGCTGCGCCCGGCGGTGCCCGGCGGGTTCACCATCGGCGATTTCATCGTGGATGAGGAGCAGGGCACGGTGACCTGCCCGGCCGGGCAGGTCCGGCCGATGAGCGGCAGGCGGGCCGTGACGTCCGGCGCGGCCTGCGCTGCCTGCCCGCTGCGGGAGCTGTGCACCACATCCAGGGATGGCCGGTCGATGACCATCCACCCGCATGACGGGCTGCTGCGCGCCGCCCGCGCGCAGGCCCGCACCCCGGAGTTCAAGCGGGCCTGCCCGACCCGGTCGGACATCGAGCGGACCATCGCCTGGGTTGCGACGCAGAACGGCCGGCGGGTCAGGCTCCGCTATATCGGCACTGCCAGGAATGATGCCTGGCCGCCATACCCGGTGCGCCGGGCTGAACCTGCGGACCCTGCTCAAGGCCGGGCTGACGCGTTCGGCCGGGGCCTGGGTCCTGGCCTGACCGGCCAGGACCGGCCCGCCGGGGTTCCAGGGCGGCCAGGACAGCCGTGACCGCGCGCCCCGAACGCCCTCAAGGTCCGCTGCCGCGCCAGCGACGGCCGAGACAGCCGGACTAGCCGTCAGACAGCCGGTCAGCTCACCGCGGCGCCGCCCGCGGCGTCGGGACTTATTCAGAGACGTCCTAGTGTCCTGCGTCTTTGATCCGCTGCAGAAGTCGTCCGATTGATTCGAGTATTTCTTCCGCAGTCTTCACCCAGATGAATGGTTTAGGGTCTTCGTTCCATGTGTCCGTCCAGGCGAGGATAT
>JBOHCG010000408.1:0-7295 GCA_050698735.1 Streptosporangiaceae bacterium
TGCGGGACTGGTCGCACTCGACGCAGATGACCACGCCGCCGTTCATCGTCACGGCCAGCGGCTGGGCGCCGCCCATGCCGCCGAGCCCCGCGGTCAGGGTGATCGTGCCCTGAAGGGTTCCGCCGAATCGTTTGGCCGCTATCGCGGCGAAGGTCTCGTAGGTGCCCTGCAGGATGCCCTGGGTGCCGATGTAGATCCACGAGCCCGCGGTCATCTGGCCGTACATGGTCAGGCCGAGTGCCTCAAGGCGGCGGAACTCCTCCCATGTCGCCCACTGCGGGACGAGGTTGGAGTTGGCGATGAGGACCCTCGGTGCCCACTCGTGGGTCCGCAGGACCCCCACGGGCTTGCCGGACTGGACCAGGAGGGTCTCGTCGTCCTTGAGCGCTTGCAGCGTTTTGATGATGGCGGCGTAGGCCTCCCAGCTGCGGGCGGCGCGGCCGGAGCCGCCGTAGACGATGAGCTGCTCGGGGTGTTCGGCAACCTCGGGGTCGAGGTTGTTCATCAGCATGCGCATCGCGGCCTCCTGCGGCCATCCCTGGCAGGTTATGTGCGGGCCTCTGGGTGCGCGGACCGGTTCGCCGTTGATCATGTGCCCATCATGGCGGGGGCGAAATTCCGGTGACAAGCGGGGTTGGCGCTTGTTAGGTTCTGCGGCTGTGCGCAGGGTGTCGCGGCGCCTCAGGCGGCGACTAGTTCGGAGGGTTCGGCTATTACGTCTACCAGGGCGCCGTTGCGCATGACGGTGATCGCCAGGGGGCGGCCGATCGCCTCGGAGAACATGAGGCGCTGCAGGTCCTGGGCGATCGCGACGGGCTTGCCTGCCACGGTGAGCAGCAGGTCGCCGTGGCGCAGGCCGGCCCGGGCGGCGGGGCCGCCGGCCACCACCTCGGCGACGAGCAGGCCGGTCTTGCGGCCGAGGCGCTCGCGCCACGCGGCTGGGACCGGGCCTGGGGTCATGGCCAGGCCCAGGTAGGCACGGCGGACCCGGCCGTCGCGCATGAGCGCGGAGATGATCCGCCGGGTGGTGTCGTTCACCGGGACGGCCAGGCCGAGGCCGACGCCGGCCACGGCGGTGTTGATGCCGACCACCTTCGCGCTCGCGTCGGCCAGGGCGCCGCCCGAGTTGCCCGGGTTGAGCGCGGCGTCGGTCTGGATGACGTCCTCGATCACCCGGCCGCGGGCCGGCAGGGACCGGCCGAGCGCGCTGACCACGCCGGCCGTCACCGAGCCTGCCAGGCCGAGCGGGTTGCCGACCGCGACCACGAGCTGGCCGACGACGAGCCGGTCGGCCTCGCCGAGCTCGGCGGGCTCCGGGGTGGGGCCGTTGGCGCGCAGCACGGCGAGATCGGACAGCGGGTCAGCGCCGACCACCCGGAACGGCGCCGAGGTGCCGTCGGAGAATGACGCGGTGCCGCCGCCGGCGCGGCCGACTACGTGGGCGTTGGTCAGCAGGAAGCCGTCACCGGTGAAGACCACTCCGGAGCCGAGGCCCTCGCCGGAGCCGTGGGGCACGCGCAGGCTCGCGACCTTGGGCGTGAGGCGTTCGGCCACGCCCGCGACGATCTGCGAATACGAGTCCAGTGGGTTGCTGGCCTCCATTACATCTCCCGACTCCGGTAGCGATCCGCCGACATGATTACATTATTACCGTGTAACCGTCGACGCGGAAGACTGCATGCCCGGACGTCGTCCGCCCGGAGCTAAACGGAGCCTTGCTGGGCGGGCAGCTGGTGGCCGGCCAGGCCGACGAGGTTGCCGGCCGGATCGCGGATGGTGGCGAGGACGCGGGTCGGGCCGTCCGGGGACGGGGGCTCGAGGACCTGGCCGCCGTTCTTGGTCACACTGTCCAGGGTTGCGTTCATATCGGAGACGTGGAGCCAGATCACCGGGCCGGCGTCGGGAGCGGGCGGGCGGTCGTCGATCCACTGGCCGATCAGGCCGGGGGCCTCGAATTCCGGGTAAGGCCGTTCGATCTGCCAGCCGAACACGGCCTCGTAGAACTCGGCCGACCGCGTCGTGTCGGTGGCCGGCAGCTGCAGGTAGCAGACCTGTCCGTGGACGAGGCCAAGCACGCGGCTGACCTCTTTATCCTCGGCATCGCTCACCGGTATTCCCTCCTGTTTGTCGTGCTTAGGTGACCGGGCGGCACTCGACGACGAAGTTGCCGGATGGCTGGCTGGCGGCCGCCGCGACCTCAAGGCCGACCTGGCGGGCCAGGCCGGTGAACTCGGTCAGGGTGTCTGTCTTGCCGCCTGCTACCAGCATGTCGATGCCCAGGGAGCGGGGCGCGTCGTCGGGGGCGACGCCGCCGAGAACGACGATGGTCCCCGCGAGTCGGGCCGGGGTGCCGGGGCGGGCGGCTTGGGCGCAGCGGCGGAGGATGGCGACGGTCGCGTCGTCGGGCCAGTCGTTGAGGACCTTTCTCAGCACGTACAGGTCGGCTGGGGGCAGCGGGCCGAAGAAGCTCTGGCCCGCGAGCGTGATCCGGTCGGCGACGCCGGAGTCCCCGATGACCGCGGCGGCGCGGGCCACGGTACCCGGCAGGTCGACGAGGATGCCCCTGGCCTGCGGGTGGCGGCGCAGCAGGCAGACGAGCATGGATCCGGTTCCGCCGCCGACGTCCGCGACGGTTCGGATCTGGTCCCAGCCGCCGCTGAGCTCGATGTCGAAGTCCGGGATACCGTGCCCGGCCGGCCCCATCAGCTGGTCGAACTCGGCGGCGATCGCCGGATGCGCGGCCAGGTCCTCCCAGAAGGGCAGGCCGAATACCTTCTCGTAGACCGGACGGCCGGCGCGGACGTAATCGAGCAGGGTCCCCCACGTTTGTGCCATCCGGCCGCCGATACCGCCCAGGTCGAGGAAGGCCATTTCGGCAAGCTGCCGGGCGGCCCGGTTGCAGGAGAACAGGCCGGGCGATTCTTCGGTGAAGACGCCCTTGGACACCAGGTGGCCGAGGACCGCGTGCAGGGCATCCCGGTCGCAGCCCGCGATCGCGGCCAGCTCGCCGATCTCGCTGTGACCGGCCGCTACGTGCTCGGGGATGCGCAGGGTCGCGGCCACGTGCAGGCACCAGGGAGTGGCCAGGTCCAGCAGTCCCCACAGGTCCAGGTCCTCTTCTGCCATTGCGACGTGCCCCTTCTCTTGGTGCCGCAGCTTAGGCGAGCTGTATCGGCAACGGGCACAATCGCCTGAGCGTTCCCGGAGGTCTGGCGGGACCGGGATCGGTCAGATGGCGGGGACGGGGGTGCGGGCGGCGGCCAGTTCGGCGCGGAAGCGCTCGTAGTCGGCCAGCTCGCGGCCGGCCGGAACCAGGACCAGGTCGCTAGTGGCGTCGGCGACGCGGGCCAGGATGGCCTGCACCGCCTGCTCGCGCTCGCGGTCGGCCGCGAGCACCACCATGTTCTGGCACCACGAGGAGACCAGCCAGCCGAGCAACAACAGCGCGACCACCATGACCCCCAGCCACGGCGCCAGGGAGACGTCGCTGACCAGCGACGATGACGACTTGTGAGTCTGGGTCGAGTGGAGGGCCAGGATCAGCGCGATCCAGACCAGCCCGGCGAGCGTGAGCAGCACCAGCAGCCATTGGGCAAGCGCGATCAGCCGCCACCAGGCCAGCACCTTGTCACGCCGCGGCAGGCCCTGCGAGACGGCGGCGCCGAGGGCCGCCTGAGCCTCGTTCGTCTTCGACCTGGCCGCCGCGCGCACCGTCCGCGACCACGGTTCGGGCAGCCGACTGCCGATCTCGTCCGCGAACACCGTGATGGCGTTGTCGATGTCGGAGCGTTGCGCCGGCCTGGTCTCGCCGGAGTCGCCGGCCAGCAGCTTGCGCGCGGGTGTGCGTCCGCGCAGCCGATCGCCGAGCAGCGCGAGCGGCCAGCCGATGTAGCCCGCGGCCTTGCGCTCTCGCACGCCGTGCAGCGTCTCGGTCACCGCCTCGACCCCCGCGGCCTTGGCGAACGCCGTGGTCAGCGTGGCGGCGGGAACCTGCGGGACGTACCCGGCGTAGTCCTCGTTATCGGCCGCGCTGCCGTTGCCGTCCGCTGTGGCATCCTCCCACGGCGGGCGCGACTTGGGTGCCGATGCGGCGGCGGACCCGGCGCCAGCCGCCGATTCCCAGTGCGGCCAGTCCTCCGGCGAGTCCGCCGGTGCGTCCGCGGGCGACGCGAGCGCGTCCTGCCAGGGCGGGCGCGACTCCTTGGGCTCGCCCGCGGACGGATCGCCCGACCCGTCTGGCTCGCCCGACCCGTTGCCCGCATGCCCGGCATCCTGCTCCCAGGGGGGACGGGACTTGGCCCCGTCCGGCTTCGTGCCGGACAGGGCGGCATCGGCGGTCGGCGCGGCCGACAGTTCCACCGCTTGCGTCTCCCGCGGCTGCCAGCCTGACACCGGGTCCCCGGCGTAGGCGGCGAACCGTTCCATCAGGGCAGCCACGTCGGCGGCGATCCTGTCGGTGGCGGCCCGCTGGGTCACGACCGACCTCGCGAGCGCCAGGCGCAGATCGTCCAGGCCCGCTCCGGTGGTCGCGGAGGTGACCAGGACGGGAGTGTCCGCCAGCCCCTCGGAGTCGAGCAGCCTGCGCAGGTCGGACTCGCAGTCGGCGACCTGCTCGGAGGTTAGGGTGTCGGACTGGTTGAGCACCACCGTGGTCACCGACGCGTGCCCGGCCAGCGGCACCAGGTAGCGCCGGTGCACGGACGCGTCCGCGTACTTCAGCGGGTCAAGTACCCAGACAAGCATGTCGGCGAGCTTGACGAGGCGGTCGACCATCGCCGCCGAACCGGTGACCACCGAGTCATGGTCGGGCAGGTCGAGCAGGAGCAGCCCGGTCAGCGACGCCTCGCCTGCATCCAGCGCGCTAGCCCTGGCGTACCTGTGCCGCCGTTGCACGCCGAGCCAGTCGAGAAGCGGGGCGGCCCCCTCCATCCCCCACACGCACGCGTGCAGGTGCTTCGTGGTCGGCCTGGTCACGCCCGCGGGCGAGAAGTTCGCCCCGGCCAGGGCGTTGAACAGCGAGGACTTGCCGCTGCCCGTCCCTCCGGCGAGAGCCACCACGGTGTGCGAGGCGGACATCCGCATCCGCTCGCCCGACCGCCGCAGCAGTGCCTCAGAGTCGGCGAGGAGTTCCTCGCTGAACCCGTCGGGGCCGGCCCGGCCGGCGCCGAGCCTGGTCAGTTCGGTGAGCGAGGCCAGCCTGGCGGGCACCAGGGGATGCGGCAGCCCGGTCATTCCGATCGTGTTCGCTGTCACCTGACCGCCTCGAGCGAGAATTCCGACTGGTAGAGCCGGATAGCCGCGACGTCGTCGCAGGGCCCGGCAGCGTCGATCACCTCTACGAACCTGACGAGTTCCTCATCGAGCAGCAGCCGCAGCCTGTCGAGCAGGTCGGTGCGGGCCCTGGTGAGGATCTCGGTCAGCATGACCGTACCGAACACCGAGGTCAGCACCCGCCGTGGCTCGGTGTCGATGCTGGTGCCCTCGGGCCCGGTGGCGGGTGTATCGGCACCAGGTGCGTCCGCGCCGAGCATCGCCACCAGCACCACCAGGCTGAGCGCCTCCTCGTCGAACGATGCCTTCTTGGCCGCGGGCCGGAAGCCTTCTGCCTCCACCAGCCGGGTCAGGTGGTCTTGCCAGGCGCCGACCGCGCGGGCGGCCCGCATCGGCAGGTCCGGCGCGGACCGGCTGAAGGAGGTGGGCTGCGGAACCGGCTGGCCGCCCTCGGTCAGGCCCGCCGCGCCGCCGGAACCGAACGCCGACTCGAAGATCTGCTTCGCGCGTTCGCCGCGGGCCTTCTCCGCGACGGCGTCCGCCAGCAGCACCGCGCCCGCGGAGTTGGCCCGCCAGTTGCCGTCAACGTGTTCGGCGGCGCGGTCCGCGATCGACACGATGAACGACTCAAGCGCCGCACGGAGCGACGCGTTGAGCGCGACCGGGCGCGACTGGCCGCGCCGTGCGCGCCTGCCCTTCTTGCCCGCACCTGCCTTCGGCCCCTTCGGCTTGGCGCCGCGGCGCGGGCTGAGGTCGCCGCCCACCATGCAGTCCTGCCAGCGGGCAAGCACCTCGCCGCCGAGCAGCGTGCCGTTCTTCAGGCCGATGCTGGCCTCGGCAAAGGCGCGCTCGTAGGCGGCCTCGGCGGAGCGGCGCAGCTCCCCGCTCAGCACGACCTGGGCCTCGACGTGCGCGGCCATGGTCGGGACCCTGGTCTTGAACGTGTCGAGCACGCCCGACATCGTCTGGGTGAGCACCGCCACCCTGCGGTCGGCCCTGGCCGCGGTGTCGGCGAGCCAGTCGCGAACCGGCTGGTACGCATCGGGCGGGAGCATGCCGTCGATGAGCGGGATCTCCGGGATCACGAACCGGTTCTCCGCCGCGATCCCGTTCGCGTCCAGCATCGCGGTGAAGTGCCCGACGAGTTCGGCTCGGTGCGCCTGGGGAACCCGGGAAAGGATCACGCCAAGCGATGCCCGCCGGTCCCGCGCGTGCTGGAGCACCTCCCACACCGGGCCGTCCGCGTACCTGCTGGCACTGGTCATGAACAGCCACAGGTCCGAGGCGTCGAGGAACTTGTAGGCGAACTCGTGGTGCGCCTGGACCACCGAGTCGATGTCCGGCGTGTCCAGCAGCGCGATGCCCCGCGGCATGCCCTCGCTCGCCGCGAGGACCAGCAGGCCGTCACGGCCCGGCCGGGCGAGCCCTTCCTGCCGCACCCGGGGCAGCGTGGGCAGGAAGTTGTTCTCGGCGAACCAGTCGATGTCGTCGGGATGGCAGGCGAGGACCGGGCTGTTCGTGGTCGGGCGGCGCACGCCCGTGGCGCTGACGTGGGCGCCGACGATGCTGTTGACCAGTGTCGACTTCCCGGCTCCCGTGGAGCCGACAAGGGCGACGAGCACAGGCGCGGCGGACCTGCGGACCCTCGGCAGCAGGTAGTCGTCGATCTGGCTGAGCAGCTTGGTGCGTTCGGTCTTGACCTCGGCGGCGCCGGGGACCTCGAAGACGAGCGGGATGGCGGCGATCCGCTTCCTGAGGTTGAGCAGGGCCGCTTCGAGCAGCCTGGCATCTACCCGGACGTGGGGCTGAGGGAGCTGGCTGACCGCTGCCGGGACGGCGGGGCTCTCTGGGGCGGCCGGGCTCTCTGGGGCGGCCGGGCTCTCTGGGGCGGCCGGGCTCGCCTGGACAGCCGGGGCTGGCTGGGCGGGAGCGGCGGCCTCGGGAGCGGCGACCGGGGATCCGGGGGCCTCGGGTCCGGCGGCGGGGTCCGTTGCTGGCTGAGGGGGCGGGACGGGGTAGGCGGC
>JBOHCG010000409.1:0-7287 GCA_050698735.1 Streptosporangiaceae bacterium
CCGTCAGCCGCCCCGGCCGGGGCGGGAGGGCCGGCCGGGGCGGGAGGGCCGGCCGGGGCCGGAGGGCCGGCCGGGGCCGGAGCTGAGCGCAACCCGGTGACCGTGCTTAACGAGCGGGCGCAGACCGGCGTCATCACCGCCCTGTCTTACGCCCAGGAGGCCAGCGGCCCGCCGCACGAGCCGGTGTTCACGTGCGCGGCTAGCTGCACGCATGCGGCCGGGCCCTATACGTGGGTCGCGGAAGGGCGGAGCAAGAACGAGGCCAAGGCGGCGGCCGCCGCCGGGCTGCTCGACCAGGTCACGGCCCAGGAACGGTCCGCCGTGGCGCAGCTGGCCAGGGCGGCGGAGGCGGAGGCGCGAAGCCCGCAGGGCATCTTCGGGCGGCTGCTGCGGGCGGGCTGCACGCTGGACTTCCGCCGCGATCGGCGGTTCCGGATCGGCCATCCCACGGGCGCCGAGCTTCCCGGGCCGCTGGCGGGCTGGGCGGTGCCGCTGCTGGCGGCACTGCCCGTGCTGGCCGCCCTCGACCCGGATGCCATGCCGTTGCACGCATCGGCACGGACCTGGGCTTCGGCTGCCCGGTCCGCCCTCGAGGCGATCTCCGCCCAGCGCGTGTATCCGGCGCTGGACGACGAGGGCCGTGACTGCTGGCGGCTGGCGGCGGACATCGAGGTGACGTCCCCCGGCCTGCAGGAGTTCCTGGATACGGTGGCCGACGCGTTGCTGCGGCCCCCGGGTGCGCGGCTCGTGATCGGCGACGTGCCGTACGCGGGCCGCGCCCGCGTGCTGGGAGACGACGCCGCGGAGTGGGCAGATCGCTGCGCCGAGGCGGCCGACCCTGCACCGTCGGCGGCCATGTCCGTGCGAATCCAGCCGCCCGCTGACGACGGGTCGCCGCTGCGAGCCGAGCTGCATGCCCCGCGCCTGGGTCACGCCGAACACCGGGCGCTGCGCCGCGCGACGCGTAGCTGGCCGCCACTTGAGCGGGTCCGCCGTGACGGCACTATCGGCGGGCAGGATGCCGCGGACCTGCTCGGCGCGGCGGGCAAGCTGCTCGCTGCGCACGGCATCACGGTGCAATGGCCAGCCGGACTGGCCGACGGGCTCGGCTCGGGCACGGTCGTACGGTCGCGAAGCATGGCCGGCTCGTTCTCCCTCGGCGACATCGCCGACCTGAACTGGCAGCTGACCCTTGACGGCGACCCGCTCTCGGAGGCGGAGGCGGAGGCGGTCGCCGCCGCGGAGGGCGTGCTGCGGCTTCGCGGCCGGTGGGTGCTGATCGACCCGGGCCTCGCGCGGCGCGCCCGCGAGCGCTGCCTGGGCGAGCTCACCGGCGCCCAGGCGCTGAGCGCCGCCCTGGCCGGGCAGATCGCCGTCGACGGGCGGGACGTCGCCTGCACCGGCAGCGGACGGCTCGCCGACGTCGTAGCCGCGCTGCGTGACGCCGGCGGCCAGCGACCGGTCGGTGTCCCCGACGGGCTCCGTGCGACCCTGCGCGGCTACCAGCGCAGGGCGGTCCAGTGGCTCGTGCGGACCACGGAGCTCGGCTTCGGGGCGCTGCTCGCGGACGACATGGGCCTGGGCAAGACGCTGACGGTCATCGCATTCCACCTGCACCGGGCGGCCGGGCCGACGCTGGTGGTGTGCCCGGCGTCGCTGCTGGCCAACTGGGAGCGGGAGTTCGCGCGTTTCGCGCCGGATGTCCCGGTGCGCCGTTATCACGGGGCCGGCCGCTCGCTCGACGGGCTCGCCCCCGGGCACGTCGTCGTCACCACGTACGGGACCCTGCTCCGCGACGCCGGCCGGCTGGCGGAAGTCCGCTGGGACGTGGTGGTGGCCGACGAGGCGCAGCAGGCGAAGAACCATCGCTCGCAGGCGGCCCGGGCGCTCCGGTCGCTGTACGGCACGGCGCGGGTCGCGGTGACCGGCACGCCGGTCGAGAACTCGCTGTCGGAGCTGTGGGCGATCCTGGACTGGACGAATCCAGGGCTGTTCGGAACCCTCTCCGCGTTCCGCGAACGCTACGGCCGGGCAGCCGAGCGGGAGGCCGACGGCGACGCGGCGCGGCGACTGGGCCGACTCGTCTCCCCGTTCCTCATGCGCCGCCGCAAGGCCGACCCGGACGTCGCGCCCGAGCTGCCGGAGAAGGTGGTCAGTAACCGCTACGTGCAGCTGACCAGGGAGCAGGCTGGCCTGTACCAGGCCGCGACCGCGGACACGCTGGCGCGCATAGCGGCCAGCGCCGGCATCGCCCGCCAGGGCCTGGTGCTCCGCCTGCTCCAGTCGCTCCGGCAGATCTGCAACTCGCCCGCGCATTTCCTCAGGGAGTCCGCGGACGGCTGGGACGCCGACGTCCAGGTCGCCCGGTCCGGCAAGCTCCAGGCGCTGGAGGAGCTGATGGACTCGGTGGCCGCCGCTGGAGAGGCGGCGCTGGTCTTCACCGGATACGTGTCGATGGGGCACCTGATCCAGGTCCACCTGCTCGCGCGGGGCATGCCCGCCGAATTCTTGCACGGCGGCATCGCGGTCGCGAAGCGGCAGGAGATGGTCGACCGGTTCCAGTCCGGCCGCGGCGTCGCCCTGATCTGTTCGGTCCGCGCGGCTGGAACCGGGCTGAACCTGACCAGGGCCGGCCACGTGATCCACTTCGACCGGCCATGGAACCCCGCCGTCGAGGACCAGGCCACGGACCGTGCGCACCGGATCGGCCAGCACGCCACGGTGAACGTCCACCACCTGATCGCCGAGGGAACCGTCGAAGACCGGATCGCCGAGCTGCTCGCCCGCAAACGCGGGCTGACCGAGGCCGTGCTGGCTGGCGGGGGAAGCGCGCTGACCGAGCTCGACGACGGTGAGCTGCGAGCCCTGGTCAGCCTCAGCCAGGATCTGGGCGCGGGCGGTGCCGCGTGAGCGTAGAGGAGTGGCAGCGCGACGAGCCGCCCGCCCCCGTCCCGGATCTCACCCGGTTGCGGCTGCTGGCCGCCGACGCCGGCGGCCGGGCGGCGGCGATGCTGGCGGGCGCCTGCCCGGCGGCGGAAGCCGACGATCCGCTCATCGACGCGGTGCGGATCCTCGCGACTGCCCAGGGGGCGCCGCATGCCGCCAGAGCGGCGCGCCTGACCGGCCTTCCCGAGGAAGAGCTGCGGCAACTGATGCTCGCGTACCGGCACGGCGGGGCCGGCGGGGTCTCCGCCGCCGTCGGGGCATCGGCAGCCGAACCCGATCAGATGGCGGACGCCGTGCGCGAAGTGCGCAAGCAGCGCGCCCTCGCCATCGGTGAGCTGGCGGTCAGTACCGGAACGATCGCCGATCCCGGTGCAGGCGCGCGGATCCGGCTGGGCCCCGACGGCCGCTGGTACCCGTTCACCCACGCCCAGGATCGCTGGTGGCCCGCGCCCGGCCCGGCCGAGTCGCCCGGCACGGCCTGGCAGGCCGCGCTACGGGCCAGAGCCATCAGACGGTGAGCTGGTCGGGCCTTGGGTCAAGACACGCGGATGCCAGCCGGTCGCCGGTCAGGCCTTCGTCCAGGCCGGGGCCGCCGTCAGCCGACCTCCTGACAGTGGGCGTGATACACCTATCGTACACCTAAGGTGTAGAGTAGGTGTATGAGCAGGATGCGGACGAATATCGAGATCGAGGACACCTACCTCCAGGTGGTCATGGACCGCTATGGCCTGGGGACCAAGACCGAGGCCGTCGAGTTGGCCCTGCGGCACCTGGCCGGACAGCCCATGACCCGGGAGGAAGCGCTGGCGATGCGCGGTGCACACGCCATTGACGAACCCCCGGCGGATACCCGCCCACGGGGAGCCGCGTGATCCTCGCCGATACCTCCGCCTGGGTCGAATACGACCGGGCCACCGGGAGCCCGGTCGACCTTCGCCTCTCAGAACTCATCGCGGCCGAGGGCCCGGTCGCCGTCACCGAGCCGGTCATCATGGAGGTCCTGGCCGGAGCGCGCAGCGACGCCCGGGAGTCAGACCTACGCCGCCTTCTGTTGCGATTCCACCTGTACCGCTTCGACCCGGCCGCCGACTTCGAGGGCGCCGCCCGCATCTACCGTCGTTGCCGACAGGCTGGCATCACGCCCCGCGGACTGGTCGACTGCATGATCGCCACCGTAGCCTGGCGCCACCAGGCGAGCCTTCTCGCCTGCGACGCCGATCTCGATCGCGTTGCCCGCGTCATCGGCATCGAGCTGGACGAACCGGCAAAACCGGGACCGCCGCCCCGGTAGGCCGCGGCCCCGGTAGGCCGCGGCCCGCAGGCACAGGCCGTAATATCGCCGCCCGCCTGCAATAATTGAAATTCAATATTCCCGAACGGCAGTGGTGCTTCTGGCCGGTAATCACGTCCGGCGCAGCACTCGCCGATCACGTGGTCCGGTACCTCAAGCGCCGCGCCGCGACCGTGGCCGGGGACAACGGCGTGGGTACATCGTCACGTGACGCGCGACATCCCCGAACCACCTGAACAGCTACACGTAACCAGCATCACAAAATTCGCGGCAGAGCCAAATTACGTGAGCGTCTTGCTCGGCAAGACTTCGGCACCACGCTCATCCCGCACAAGCCGCTGCTGCTGGTGTGGCTGTTCGGCCGGTTCGCCGCGACCGGCACCAGCCAGGCCAGCTACCGGACCGACGGCTCCGGCTACGCGCTGATCTACCTCAACGGCCCCCCGCCCGGCGCCCGGATCACGGTCACCGTCGGCGGAGCCACCTGCACCACCAGCGACTAACCGGGCAGCAGCGGCGGCGGGCCTGGGAAACAGCCTCTTTTGCCATAACTGCTTTCTTTGCGTGCCCTCCCGGTAGACGGCGCGGCGGTGCCGACGCTCCCTACCGCGGTCTGGCCCGGTTCGAGCGCGAGGACGCACGGTGGTTCTTCGGCCGCGAGGATGTCATAGACCTGCTGGCCGCCCTGGCGGACGAGGAGAAGCAGCTGCCGCTGGTCCTGGTCGGACCGTCCGGAGCGGGCAAGTCGTCACTGCTGCGGGCGGGCCTCGCGCCGCGCCTGACCGGCCCGGTCGGCCTGGTGGAGCCCGCGGACACGCCGCTGCCCGCGCTCCGGGCCACGCTCGCGGACCTCGACACTCTCGGCGGCGCGGCGCGGCGCGCCATCATCGTGGACCAGTTCGAGGCGGTCTTTACCCAGTGCCAGGACGAGACCGAGCGGCGCGAGTTCGTGACGCAGGTCTGCGACCTGGCAAAGTCGACCCTGGTGATCCTGGCCCTGCGCGCTGACTTCTACGAACATGCGCTCCGCTATCCCGGGCTTGCCGCCGCGCTGCAGGCCAGGCAGGTTGTCCTCGGGCCGATGACCGCGGAGCAGGTCCGCCGGGCGATCACGGAGCCCGCCCGGCTGGCCCGCCTCGACGTGGAGGAGGGCCTGGTCGAGCTGCTGTTGCGCGACCTTGCCCCGCCCGAGCCGGCCAGCGAACAAGGCGCCTACGAGCCAGGCGCGCTGCCGCTGCTGGCTCATACCCTGCTGGCAACCTGGGAGCACAGCCGCGGTGGCCGGCTCACCGTGGCCGATTACCTGGCCAGCGGCGGGATCCGGGACGCGCTGACCCGAACCGCCGAGGCCGCGTACTACAGCCTGACCTCCCAGGAGCAACAGCTCGCGCACCGTCTGTTTCTCCGGCTCGTGCGCGTCGCAGACGACGCGCCGCCCACTCGCGCCACGGTAAAGATCAGCGAACTGCGGGCCTGGGGAAGTGATTCGGAGTACGTGCTCGGCAGGTTCGTCGCCGAGCGTCTCGTCACCGTGGACGCGGACACGGCGCAGATCACCCACGACGCCCTGCTGGTCGCCTGGCCCCGGCTACGGTCCTGGATCGACGCGGGGCGCGACAGCCTGCTGACCCGCAGGCGGGTCAGCGAGGCCGCCCGCGCCTGGCAAGATGCCGGGCGGGAAAGCGCCGCCCTGTGGCGCGGCAGCCAGCTCGCCACCGCGCGGGACTGGGCTGGCGCCGAGGACCATCACGCCTCGCCGGGCACGCTGGCCGGTGAGTTCGTCGCCGCGTCGATCGCGGCGGAGCAGCAGCACCAGCGCGCAGAACGCCGCCGCACCCGCGCTCTCCAGCGCCTCGTCGCCGCGCTGGCCGTGCTGGTGGTCGCCGTGGGTACCCTGGCCGGGTTCGCGTTCCAGCAGCGTCAGGCGGCCACCAGTGCCCGCGACGACGCCAACTCCCGCGAGATCGCCGTCGAGGCCGGCCAGGTCCGCGGCCAGGACGCGCCCCTGGCCGCCCAGCTCAGCGTGGCCGCCTACGACACTGCGCACACCCCGCAGGCGACGGCGAGCCTGCTGGAGTCGTCCGGCTCACCGTCCGCCGCCCGGCTGCTGGATTCCGCGGGCCTGGTCCAGTCGGTCAGCCTCAGCCCGGACCGCAGGATGCTCGCGGTCGCCGCCGCGGACGGGACGCTGCGGCTGTGGGACGTGGCCTCGCCCGGGCGCCCGGTGCCGGTCGGCGCTCCGCTAGATCCGGCCAGCGACAGCCCGCTGTATGCCACCTCGTTCAGCCCCAACGGGAGGATCCTGGCCGCGGCCGGCGCCGGCCGGGTGGTGCAGCTGTGGGACGTGAGCCGGCCGGGTCACCCGGTCCGGCTCGGCCGCCTGACGGGCCCGGCCAACACCGTTTACTCGGTCGCGTTCAGCCCGGACGGCAAGACGCTGGCCGCGGGCAGCGCCGATGACACGGTGCGACTGTGGGACGTCGCCGACCCGGCCTCGCCCAGGCCGCTGGGCCGCCCGCTGACCGGGGCGGCCGGGTACGTGGAGTCGGTCGCGTTCAGCCCGGATGGCACAATGCTGGCCGCGGGCAGCGCCGATGACACGGTGCGACTGTGGGATATCGCCGACCCGGCCTCGCCCAGGCCGCTGGGCCGCCCGCTGACCGGCCCGCGGAGCCTGGTGGCGGGGGTGGCGTTCAGCCCGGACGGCCACCTGCTCGCCGCGGCCAGCGAGGACCACAAGCTCTGGCTATGGCGGATCGGCACTGGCAGTGCCGGTAAGGACGGGGCCATACCGGATGGCACGCTCAACGGCGCGGTCAACTGGCTGAACGCGGTCGCGTTCAGCCCGGACGGCTCGGCCGTGGCGGCGGGGACCGCCGACGCGAGCGTGCTTGTGTGGAACCTGGCCACCCGCTCGCTGACCGCGACCTTGCCGCAGGCGCAGCCGGTCACGTCGCTGGCCTGGGACGGGACCGGGCATCTGGCCGCGGGTGACGCGGACGGGACCGTGTCGCTGTGGACGCTGCCTACGCCCGTCCTGCTCACCGGCG
>JBOHCG010000410.1:0-7271 GCA_050698735.1 Streptosporangiaceae bacterium
TAGGTAAGGGGAGAAGTTTAAATAATTTATTCTTCTGGCTTGTCTGCTGCATGAATGGTGTAGTTCCAGTCGGGGTGCCAGTCGTGCCTGGTGATGCGGGTTTTCTCCAGGTGCCGCATGTCCTTGTCGCTGATCTTCTCCCCGGTGGGGTAGATGCCGGTGTCGCGGCTGGCGGTGACGGTGAGCCCGGTGCGCGTGGTGGTCGCGCCGATGAGTTCCAGGACGGTCTCGTAGCTGGTCAGGGGCTTGCCGCGCCAGTTGACGGAGATGAAGGAGAACAACCTATGCTCAACTTTGTTCCATTTTGAGGTTCCCGAGGGGTAGTGGAGAACGGTCACGTCCAGGCGATGGCGCTCCGCGAACGCGGCGAGGTGCCTCTTGTACGCGCGGGAGCGGGCGGCATTGGACCCGCCCGAGTCGGCAGTGACCAGCAGCTTCGTCGCGTCCGGGTAGCGGAGGCGGCCGAGGGTGACCCACCAGGACTCCAGCGAGGCGACGGCGAACGCCGGGGTGTCGTGGTCGTCGCCGACGCTGACGAACCCCTCGTTCTCCCCCAGGTCATAGACCCCGTAGGGAATGGCCTTCCCCTCGGCCCAGCCCGGGAAGTCATGGTCCAGGACCTGCGGCGCCTGCCCGGCGAGGGCCCATTCCCGGCCCCCGTCGGCGAAGTTCCCGACAAGCTCCTTCTTCTTGGTGTCCACGCTGACCACGGGCTGCCCGGCGGCCGCGAACCCGGCGGCGCACTCGCTGATGTAGCCGAACTGCGGGTTCCGGTCCGGGTGCGGGAGGCTTTTCGCCATGGACTTGTTGTTGGACTGCAGCCGCCATCCTTGCTGGTACATCAGCCGCCGGACCATCGTCGGCGACGCCTCGCGCCCCTGCTCGCCCAGCTCCTCCGACAGCTTCACCAGGGACTTCGATGTCCACCGCAGGCGCGGCGTCATCGGGTCCCCTGCCTCGCTCTTGTCGTCATCGAGCAGGGCGTCGAGGGCGGCGGGCAGTCCCCGGTCCTTGTCCTCGGCCTTCTTCCGCCCGCCTCCCGGACGCCGGACCCGGCCCTCTTCCGGGTCTTTGCCCAGGTCAGCGATCCCGCTCCGGACGGTCTCGATCGCCGCGCCGGTCGCCTCAGCCACGAACCTGATCCCGCCGTAGCCCAGCTGCCTCGCCTCGGTGCCCAGCCAGATCCGGCGGGCTCGCTCGTCCAGGCGCGGCGACGCATTCGCCCACTTGCCCGTGATCTCAGCCTCGCGCTGCTCCCGCTCAGGCCCCGGCATGGTCCGCAAGCTCACGCTCATAGCAGAACCCTAGACCAGAACGACAAGAAAACTAGATTATTTAAACTTCTCCTCTTAGCGGCTCACTTGCCCGGACTATCGCGCTGGCTTCGTCGGCGATCAGGCCACACCAGGTACAAGGGCTGGCCGTCCGCCCGGGCACCGCATGGCCCGGCGGCCCGCTCCGCGATGCCGCCGGCCGGAGGGCATACCTGAACCTGGCCGGCCCGGACGCTACGGGCTTTCCCGGTCATCAGGCCCGGTGCCGCCGCGGCCGGCGGGCCGGCCGGACAGCCCGCCGGCGACCCGCGCCGCGGTGTCCGCGACGCCACGCAAGATCCCGGCCAGCGGGTCCTCGGAACGGCTCCATGACTCCTGGTAGGCCCTGGCGGCGTTGCGCGCCTCCTCGCTGACCGAAGCCTGGCCGTCGGTGTCCCGGCGCGGGTAGTCCCCGGCCAGGATGCGCTCGTACTGGCCGCCAGCCGCCCAGTGGTCAACCTCGGCGAACCTGACTACCGCGAACGGGTGCGTGTTCCCCTGCAGCTGAAGGATCTTCAGCACGCTGTCGCGCAGGTCCGGCGCCGCGTCGTACTCGCGGGCCTGGTCCCGGAACGCCGCGGCGTTCATCTCGGCCAGCCGCGCGCCGCCCGCCAGCTTCATCAGCGCCCGCCGGGCGGCCTCCACGTCCTGCCCGGCCAGCAGCCCGGCCCGGTCACACGACAGCTCGGACTTGCGGAACCACTCCTCAAGCCCGAAGATGACCGCCCGCAAGCCGGCGTAGCCCAGCGGCATCCAGGCGATCCGCGCCGCCAGCACGAGCAGGATCACCAGCATGGTGCGGTAGACCGCGTGCCCGGACAGCACGTGGCCGAGCTCGTGCCCGACCACCCACCGCAGTTCCTCCGGATCGGTCAGGTTGACCATCCCGGTGGTGATCACCAGGAACGGCTTGTTGCCCAGCCCCAGCGCCATCGCGTTGGGTACCGGGTCCTGGATGACGAACACCTCCGGCACCGCGGCCAGATCCAGGATGTAGGCACCGTCCCTGACCAGCTCATAGATATGCGGGAACTGGCGCTCGGACACCCTGACGCTGCCGGCCAGGAACGAAAGCCGGAACGCCCGCTCAGGCAACGCGCTGAACAGCCCGCGGATCACCGTGTCGAACCCGGCCAGCTTGCGCAGCGCCACCAGCGCCGAACGATCCGCCGGATGCTCATAAGCACGGGAGGAGATGCCGGGCAGCCGGATCCGGGCGCGATCAGGCACTGAGGTCATATCCGCCATCCTAGCCCGCCGGCCCAGACCCGCCCCTTGAACCGGCAAATCACCGCCTATCGCCCATAGTCGGCAAATCGATCGGCGCGCCATCCACACGAACCATAAGGCGATCACGGCCATCGTCAGCGACATACAGGCCAGCGCATAAGTATACGACAACGCACGCTCGCTATTCGGCAGAGTCGGATGTCTGAGGTGCCCCGAGGGTTCCGGACAGTTGTGGCAGCGCAGGCCAAGCTGTCTAGTGCGCGACTCCCTGAGAGCAGGCCGCCCAGAACCCATGCCTCCGGGTTCGTTCACATGTAGTCAGTCGTGACAACTTCTGTGATAATCAGGTGGTTCTTCGGGTCTGTCAACTTAACGGTGTAACTTCTTCCTCTGTTGTTACCTGCGTCCCGCGCTCAGGCGGCCGTCGAAGGTGATGTCGAAGGCGTTCAGGGCGGCCTTCCACCGGTTGGTCCACCGCTTGCGGCCCCTCCCGGTCGGGTCCAGGCTCATGATCGCCAGGTACAGGCATTTCATGGCGGCCTGCTCGGCCGGGAAGTGACCGCGGGCGTTCACCGCGCGCCGCAGCCGGGCGTTGATCGACTCGATGGTTATCTCCAGCCTCAACTAGCCTGTCCTTAACGTCCATCACGAGCCGTCTCCGGTATCCGGATGACGGTTTTTTCATGGTTATCTCCTGCCTTGTCCAAGACGTTGTTCAAGGAGGAGACGATGCTCGTGCATCCGGTGGCGGTTCCCGGTTCGGGGACCCGATCGTGGACGGTGCTGGGGGACGACGACGTGCCGGTCGTCCCGGTCGACCGGTTCCTGGCTTATCTCACGAGCAGCGCGAATCTCATCAGATGCGAACTCGCGACACTTTGCTGCCGCGCATCGCAGTAGGCCGGAACCCCGTATGCGCTGAGGTTACGGCATGCGCCGGCCGTCTGCGGAAGCTTTCAGGAGCGGCGGACCATCCGGCCTCATGCGTATCTCAAATTGCCTGTGTGGCCTGGGGTGCCGCTGCTACAGTCGCATCCGATGCGAAAAAGTCGCATCGGATGCGACTGCGTTCCTGGGGGAATTGTGATGGTTTCTCAAGGGTCCGTGCCAGGGGCGGCGGGGCTGCACCTGGTCAACGGCCTGCCGTTGCTGCGGCCCGAAGAGCAGGTGTTCGAGGCGATGCTGTTCGGGTGGCGGAACCAGCAGCTGGCCCGGAACCTTGCGCTGTCGACGATCGAGAAGCGGGCCGGCCGGCTGCGGGCGTTCTTCGACCACGCCGGGTCCTATCCGTGGGAGTGGCTGCCGCAGCACGCCGATGAATGGTTCGGGGACCTCCGCTCGGTGCGCCACGTCGCGCACTCGACGATGCGCACCTACCAGGATGCCCTGCGGTCGTTCTGCGCCTACGTGTCCGACCCGGTGTACGACTGGTCGGCGGAATGCCAGCAGCGGTTCGGCACTCACCCGGTCCAGATCGTCCACGAGTGGAACAGCGCCGCCCACGTCCAGGACAACGAGAACCAGCCGGAGAAGCGCGCGTTTACCATCGACGAGCTGCAGGAGTTTCTCGACTACGCCGACGAGCAGGTCACCCGCGCCCGTGACAGCGGCCGGAAGGGCTGGCTGCCGGCGTTCCGGGACGCGGTCCTGTTCAAGGTCGCCTACGGTTACGGTCTCCGCAGGAACGAGACCAGGATGCTCGCGGTCCCCGACATCGGCCCTAACCCGCACGCGCCCGAGTTCGGCGGCTACGGCCTGGTCCACGTGCGCTACGGCAAGGCCAAGAAGGGCTCGCCGCCGAAGCGGCGCAGCGTGGCCACGGTCTGGGCGTGGACCGCGGAAGTGCTGGAGGAGTGGGTCACCGAGTTCCGGCCCCACCTGGCCGCGCCCGGATCGACGGCGCTGTGGCCGTCCGAGCGCGGGGAGCGGATCGGGCTCCAGCGGATCAACTCGCGGTTCGCCGGCTACCGCGATGCCCTCGGTCTCGATGCCGGCCTGGACTTCCACAGTCTGCGGAGGAGCTACGTCACGCATCTCATCGAGGCAGGCCGGGACCCGCTGTTCGTGCAGTTCCAGTGCGGCCACGAGCACTCGAGCACGACGTCCCTGTACACGTGCGTGTCGTCGGACTTCCGGACCCGGACCGTGCGCCGGGCACTGGACGAGACCCTGGCCGCTGCCGCTGGGCAGCCTGGACGGAGGAACCCGTGAAACGCGAGGTCAGCTACCAGTGGCGGCTGCGGGAAGTCATGGCCGCCCACGGCATGTTCACCGTGACCGAGCTCGTGCCGGAGCTGCATGACCGCGGCATCGACCTGTCGGCCTCCCAGATACACCGGCTGGCCTCCGGCACCCCGGAGCGGCTGTCGCTGCCGGTCCTGGCGGCGCTGTGCGACATCTTCGCCTGCACCCCGGCCGAGCTGATCGCCACCAGGGCCCAGGATGCCCGGGCACGGAAGACCGCCACCGACGACGGGGTGGTCAACCTGAACGCGCGGCGGCCGAAGCGCGCCCGGCTGCGGCCCGAGGAATGAGCGGAACCCGGGCCGGCCCGGCGGAGCGGATATGCGCGCGCTGCGGCCGGGCCTTCCGCAGATGCGCGGCACGCTGGCCAGACGGCCGGATCTGCGCGACGTGCCACATGCACGCGCTGGAAACCTACGGGCAGTGCGCCGGGTGCGGCGCCGACCGGCTCACTCCCGGCATCGCGCCGGACGGCGGGCGGCTGTGCACTGACTGTGCCGGCGGGCTGGGCGATTTCACCTGCGGGTCCTGCGGCCGGGAAGCCCGCCGCTACCGCCGCGGCGTTTGCGGGAACTGCGTCCTGGCCGAGCACCTGGCACTGCTGCTCGGCGACGGGACCGGCCGCATCCGGCCCGGGCTGGTCCCGTTCGCGGAGGCGCTCGGCCAGATGAAGCGGCCCAGGGGCGGGATGACCTGGATCCGGCAGCCGCGCGTCCGGGAGATGCTGCAAACGCTGGCCGATCCGGCCACGCCGCTCACGCACGAGACACTCAACGGCATGTCGCCGTGGCGGTCGGTGTCCTACCTGCGCGACCTGCTGATGCTGCACGGCGTCCTGCCGCCCGCCGACCGCAACCTGATGCTGTTCGAGCGGTGGCTGGATGAGACCCTGACCGGGTTCAGCCGGCCCGGGGACCGTCAGCTCGTCGGCCGGTTTGCGTCCTGGCACGTCCGCCGGCGGCTGCGCCGCTTCGCCGGCCGCGGCCCGGTTACCGGCAAGCAGACCGCGAATGCCCGCGGCGAGATCCGCCTGGCGATCGCGTTCCTGGCCTCGCTTCACGACCGGGGACGCGAGCTCGCGGACTGCCGGCAGGCCGACATCGATGCCTGGTACGCCGGCGCCTACACGGCCCGCCGGCCGACCCACGCTTTCCTGCGCTGGGCCATGAACGGCAAGCTCATGCCCCAGGTGACCGTCCCCCACCAGGCCACCACGAGCCCGGCCCCGATCAGCCAGGGACAGCGGCTGAACCTGCTTCAGCGCATGCTCACCGACGACGAGACCGACTTGCTCACGCGCGTCGCCGCCATCCTGATGCTGCTCTACGCCCAGCCCCTGACCCGCATCCTGGCCTTGACCACCGACGACATCATCGGCCCGGACGACGGCGAGATCGCGATCAGTCTCGGCGACCCGCCCGCGCCCGTCCCGGAGCCCTTCGCCGGCCTGCTGCTCTGCTACGCCGGCCAGCGGCTCAACCTCACGACAGCGACCAATGCCGGGGCACGCTGGCTGTTCCCAGGCCGCCGGGGCGGCCAGCCTATGACCCCGGACACCATCGAAAGACCCCTGCGCGGCGCAGGCATCGCCGCGCTGGCGGGCCGCACCGCGGCGCTACGCCAGCTCGTCCTTCAGGCCCCGGCGCCAGTCATCGCCACCATGCTCGGCTACTCGCACCAGCAGGCAGCCCGGGTTGCCGACGAGGCAGGCAGCCCGTGGAGCCGCTACGCCTCCGAAGATCACGATCAGCCGCCATCGGCGGGAGGAATCTCATGACCGATCCTGAGCTGCAGTCAGCGCTCCGCGCCGGGGCCGACGGCCTCTACGCCCTCGAAGCCGGAACCGGGATGATCCTCGCCCACGGCACGTGGCCGGCCCGCGCGGACTTCCAGTGCTTCGTCCACGTCGCGGACAACATCACCGTCCCAGGCACGGAACTGGCCAGCATCGACTGGGAGGGCGCGATCGCCGCGCTCGACCGCGGCGAGTTCCCCAGCTCCGGCGGGGAGAAACGAATGCTCCGGCTCGCAGCCAGCCTCGCCGGCGACATCCCCGTCCAGCTCGGCGATGCCGTTACCGGGATCGATGACCGCAACGTAGATCTTCTGATCAAAGCGGTGCTTCACGCTGCCGGGCAACGCCAGTTTCCTCGCTAGCGACTGACCCTCGGAGCGGCTATACGCGACGGTCGAATCCGCGAGGTCACCAGTTCGGCATCGGCCGGTCGCCGAACACGGTGAAGGCCTATGCCCACGATCTCAAGGATTACTGGTGCTTCCTCGGGTTCCGGGGCCTGGACTGGCGCGAGGCCCGGCTGGAGGACGTCGGCGAGTTCGTGGCCTGGCTGCAGCTGCCGGCGGCGGGCCGGGCGGGCGAGGTCGCGGTGCTGCCGTCGGTGACGGCCGCGGTGACGGCATCGACGGTGAACCGCAAGCTCGCCGCGGTGAGCGCGTTCTATGCGCACCAGGCCCGCAGCGGGGCCG
>JBOHCG010000411.1:0-7228 GCA_050698735.1 Streptosporangiaceae bacterium
GACCCAGGTCGACCGCACCGTCGGCACCCCCGCGTACATGTCGCCCGAGCAGTGCCTCGGCCAGGCCGTCACCTCCGCGTCCGACATCTACTCACTCGGATGCCTGCTCCTTGAGCTGCTCACCGGCGACGTGCCGTTCTTCGCGACGGCGGACACGCCGCTGCGCACGCACCACCTGAACACGCCCGCGCCGTCCGCGCGGTCCCGGCGGGCCGACGTGCCCGCGGAACTGGACACGCTTGTGTCATCGATGCTGGCGAAAGACCCGGGCGCGCGGCCGACGGCAGCGGCGGTGTACGAGGCGCTGCTGCCGCTGACGACAACCGGACCGGGACCGGACGTACCCAGGACGACTAGCCCGCGGGGCGGCGACGAGGGCCGTGATCCCACGCGCCCGTTCCGGTGGCCGCTGTTCGCGCCCGCCATCGGCCGACGTACCCGGGCCGGAGGCAGGGGAAAGCTCACCGACACCGAGGCCGGGCTGCTGCGGGACAACGCACGCGCGCTGCTGGACAGCGACCGCCCGTCCGAGGCGATCAGCCTGCTGGAGGACGGCATCGAGCGCGCCGGGCACGACCCCGCCCTGCGGCTCCAGCTACGCCACCTGCTCGGCGCGGCGCTCTTCTACGCCGGGGAATACACCCGCGCCGCAGCCGTGCTCGACGCCGCCGGACACGATTACCGGCGGTACTTCCCGCCGGACGACCCTGACGTCCTGGACAGCGCCTACCACGCCGGCCACGCCTACGCCGAGACCGGCAAGCCCGGAAAGACCGTTCCCCAACAGGGCTTCTACGTGCAGAACGCCGACACGTCCGCAGGCGGAGACGAGGCACGCAAGGTTCTCGAGACCCGCTTCGTCATCGCGCAACTGCTGGCCGCCGATGGCTACCCCGATGAAGCGCGCGCCGAACTCCAGGCCGTCCGCCCGCTGCTAGCCGAAACCTTCGGCCCCCGCTCCGTCCAGATCCGCAACCTCGACAAGCAGGCCGCCCGCTTGAGGACGCTGGGGTAGCGGCGATAATGCTCGGGCAGCCGGTGGATGGTACGGCTCGGTGATTCGCTACGGGTGGGGCTGCCTGTCTTTTTGCGGGAGATAGATCGTTGTGCTGCTGGCGCGGGCTGTCAGTGCGGCCGAGATCCGGGCGGCCGTGTAGGAGGCGACCCGGCTGATGGCCTGTTCGGGGGCGAGGAATGCGTACTCGTCCAGCTCGGTTTCCTGGAGCCGGATGGCTGTCTCATCATCGAGTGCGCCTGCGTCGAACAGGAAGTACGTGATGGGCCGCGGGCGGCGAGCGTAAGCGGGCGACCAGTCGATCAGCAGCAGGCGGCCAATGGGAAGACCGAGCCCGAGTTCTTCGCGGATCTCGCGGGCGCAGGCGTTCTCCGGTGTCTCGCCGTGATCGACCATGCCGCCGGGCAGTGTCCAGTGGTCACGGTAGTAAGGCTTGACCAGCAGGATGCTGCTGCCAGCGCCGGTGATGAGCGCGCCGGCCGCAGCGTACTGGGTGGCGAGCTGGGCGTACCACAGTTCGGGCTCAACGAAAGCCCGGCCGCGGTCGGAGGGTACGCCGCTCATCTAGCTGGGAAGCATCGCGGCGGAGCATTCCAGGTATTCCCGCACGTGCGGCTGGTCCCGGTGCACGCTGATGCGCCGGGCGAAGTCGCGGAGCCGCTCATTGACGCGGGCCGACGTGAGTTCAGGCGCTGCCGTCAGTGCCCGGCCAGCGGTGTCGCATGCGGCCTCGATATCGCCTTGCCCGGCCTGGACGGTCGCCAGCAGCGTGCTGTGCAGCGCTCTGGTCCGGACGTTCACTGGAGGCAGCTCGAGCGCCTGGCCGCCGTAGGCGGCAGCGTCTTGGTAGAGGCCCAGGTCGCGCAGTGCATGCATGACCGATCCGGCATGATGCGCGGGGCTGCAGCTGGTCAGCCAAGCAGGGTCGCGTGCGGGGTCAGAGCGGTCCATTGCCCTGCCAGCGCGGCGGATCGCTGCGCGGGTTTCCCGCTGGTCTCCTAGCAGCGCGAACCCGCGGGCCTCAGTGACGGCCAGCCGGGCCTGCAGTGTCGGGCTGGCCGCATGCCCGGCCCCGGAGATCGCTGCCCGGGCCAGCCGTGTTGCCTCCGTCCCGTGGTTGAGGAAGAGCGCCTGAGCTGCCAGGTTGGAGATGATGTGCGCGCCGTAGGCGCGGTCGCCTGCCTGCCGCGCCAGGCCCAGCGCCTGGATGAAGAAGCGCTGCGCAAGACCGTGGCTTTTGCCCTGGTCGTAGGCCATCCAGCCACCGAGCTCGGTGACGGACGAGGAAGCAGCGAACAGCTCCCGGCCGGTCTGAGCGGAATAGCTGCCGTTCAGCAGCGGCGTGACTTCGCGGTCGAGGTAGTCAACGAGCCAGGTGAACGCGTGGCCGCCGCCGTGAAGACGGTCCATCGTCTCGAACTCCGCGCGGGCCCGGCGGATCCGCTCCACGTCCGCGAGCCCGACCATGCGGGTGCCGGCATGCCGGGCGGCAGCACCCGCGGTGGGGGCGGGCGCGAAATGCCACTCGAACCCGGCACCGACTGACGCGCCGATGGCGAAGCCCGCACCCAGGAACACCCGCCGCCGCAATACGTACCTCCAAAGTTCTGACACTGACGCTACCGCCTCGGCTGCAGCCGCCGGCAGCGTGAGGCCCAGGTGGCCACCCGGATCGGTAAACCCGAGGTCAGGTACCTGCACCGCGCAGCCGAGCCACTCACTGAAGATGGCCGCCAGCACTGTGGGTACCGGGTCCGCCGGTACCCGGCCGCGGAGCCACCAGTAGACGCTGGCCTGGTCATACCGCAGGTCGAGCCCGTGCAGGGCCGCAGCCGCGAGGTTAACCCTGCGTGCCACGGCCGCGTGCGACCGGCCGCCTGCCGTGATCAGCGCCGCCAGCTCGTGATTGGTTATGGGCCGTCCGCGCATCAGTCCTCACCGGCACTGCCGGCACCACCGGTGACGGCTTCAGCTCTCACTGTAAGGCTTCCGCGGGCGATGCGGTCCGCCGGGATACAAGCGCGCAACGCTGCGCAACCCGCGCATCCCCGCGGCGTTCCGCGCAACCGCCGCGCATCTTCCTGGGCGCGCGACCAGAAGGTGTGCTTATGGGGGCGGATCACCGCCGGGCGCAACTCGCCACGACAGGGACGGAGGCCGGCTCGATGACGACGGACTTGAGCGGAGTGCTCGGCGAGGTCAGGCAGCGTCTGGCGGACATGACCGGCGCGGCCCGTGCGAGAGGGGGCCAGGTGATGCCGCCGCTGCTGATCCTGGGCACCAGTGAGCGGGTCGGCTCCAACTGGGTCAGCGATACGCTGCGCCCGGCCGCAGCGCAGCACAATGAGCCGTTCCGGCAGCAGATCGGAGCCGATCATCCCTGGTCCGCCCTCAACCCGCGGCCAGCCGGTGTGGGCTTTTCCCCGGAGGCGGACATGCTGGGGCGGCAGTGGCTGGTGACTTTCGCGGTGTCCAAATACGCCCCGGCCCGGCAGGTGGTCAAGGAAACCAGCCTGTTCTTCGCGCTTCCCGCCCTGCTCGCGCTGCTGCCCGGAGCACCGGTCCTGGTGCTGTCCCGCGCCCCGCTCGGTGTCGCGTCGTCGTTCACCCGCGGTGACCTGTTCCGCCGCTGGCGGTACCGGGAGCGGTACCAGCAGATGGTCACCATGACCCGCTGCGGGACCGGCAGCCACCGCCGCTTCGCCGTGCTGGTTCCCGACGACGACCCGCCGGACCTGGTGGCACTGGCCCGGCTGCAGGTCCTCAACACGGCGCTGATCGCCGCCGCGCTCGCTGCCCGCGAACCCGCGCACGTCGCCTACGAGACCATGATCACCCGCCCTGCCGCCACGGCCGCCGCGCTCACCGCGGCCGTGCCGGACCTGGCCGCGGTCACGTTCACCGGTGAACATGCTGCTCACCCCCGCGGGCAGCGCCCATGCGGAGACGACACGTTCGCCACCACGACCAGCAAAACCGATCTGACGGCGTCACTGAAGCCATGCGATGCGGCGCTGGTCAGCGCGACCACGACCGCCAGCATTGCCGCTGTCCGGGCGCTGCTGCCCGGTGCGCAGGCTGACCAGGTGCAGTCATGGCTGGCCGGCAATCACCTGTACCGCCTCGAACAACCGCGCAAGCGGCACGCGCCGGCGGCCGGGGCGGTCCCGGCCACGCCGCCGGCCACTTCGCGTTTCGTCCGGCACGGTGACCTGGAGGTCAGGAACACGCTGGTCACCAACATTGAGTTCGCCGGGTTCATGAACGCCCTGGCCGCCGCGGGAATGTGCAACGGGCACGGCGGGACCTGGCTGCTGGCGTGCGAGATGCCGCACGAGCGCGGCGGCCGGCTCCACTACGACCCCGCAGCTGGCCAATGGCAGGTGAGCCCTGGATTTGAGGATCACCCGGCGTACTGGGTGACCTGGATCGGTGCCGCCGCGTTCGCCGCATGGGCCAGCGCAAGGCTCCCGGCACGCACCGAACTGCTCCGCCTCACCCAGGACGCTGCCCTGACCGGGAACGCCGGGTACCGGCATGGTGACGTCACCCCGGTCACCGAACCCGGCGTGCCGCCGGGCGGGATCCATCACCTGCTCGGCAACGTCCAGGTGTGGTGCGGCGATGGCCCAGGCGACGCGGAAATGGTGGGCGGCCCGGCGGGCAGGTGGCTGTACGGCATCGCGTGGAACACACCCGCGACCCGTCAGGCCGCGCAGCAGCCCCGGTCGCGGCACATCCTGGGCTGTTCCCGCAGCGTCGGCATCCGGCTGGTCCGCGACCGCACCGCCCGCCGGCCCGTTCCCGCCACCGGACTGGCCGCCCGCCTGGCGGCGTGGATCAGCAGTCTGGATGACCGGTCCCAGACACTGAGCGAGATCGACCAGCAGCTGATCAGTGCCGTGGACGGGTCACAGGCCGATGTTCGATTTAGCGCCCATGTAGCTGCCGGCGCCGGGGAATCCCGCCATGGCTAGCTCCGTGAACCGGTCACCGAACCCGAGCGCCGACAGGTCAGCGAGCTTGACGAACTCCACGCCCCGGACCGGCCGCGTATCAAGCCCCGGCGTCACGTCGCCTGCCGTCCCGCCGGTCACCCTCGCCTCGAAAGTCAGGTGAACGACATGCGTGCCGTTACCCGGCAGGTGGTCGCAGATGTAGAGCAGCCGGCCCGGCTCGATGTCCAGCCCGGTTTCCTCGCGGACCTCACGGACCAGGGCCTGGGCGAGAGACTCGCCGTGCTCGATTTTCCCTCCGGGCAGCGACCAGTTTCTCCCGGTATCGGTGTCCTGGTTGAGCAGCAGCACCCGGTTCTGGTCGTCGATCACGACGCCGGTCACGCGCACATCCACCCGCTGACCATACCTCAGGCGGCGGCACGGTGACCGGGACTGGCGTGGCACGTGTCGTCATCGCGGCCGGAGGGCTGGGGACCAGGGTCAGCGCCTGGAGCCGGTACCTGCCCAAGGAGTTCTATCCAGTCGACGGCCGGCCCGGCATCACCCACTTGCTGGACGAGATCACCGCTCTCGCCCCGGCCGAGGCGGTCCTCGTCTACCACCCCTATTACGAGCGGTTCGCGGCATGGGCGCGCGCCGCGCTCAGCCAGGACGGAGCCGACCGCTACCGCCGCGCGGCAGGGCTCATCCGCACCGGCAGGTCAGATGCCGGGGTGACGCTGGACTTCATCGCGCAGCGCGGCCCGTACGCCGACATCACCTCGGTCCTGAACGGCGCGGACCACCTCGCCGCAGATGGCGACCTGTACGTCATGTTCGCCGATAACCTCTACCCGGCCGGGAACCCGCTGCCTAGCCTTCTCGCCGCACCATCCGGCCACGTTGTCGTGCTAGCCCGCGCCTACCAGCGCGAGCTGGCCGCGGCCAGGGGCGTGATCGCGGCCACCCGCCAGGACGGTCACCTGCTGATGACCGATCTGACCGAGAAACCAGATCAGCGCACGGCACGGGACCTGGAACTGCGGCACGGCGCCGCGAACCTCCTCCTCCTGGAAGGCCGGGCCAGGCTCACCCCGGCGTTCATCCGCGCCGGCCGCTGCCGCCAGCCCGCGGCCGACACGGAACCGAAACTGGCGCTGGCGATCGCTGACTGGGCACGCAGCCACCCCGTCATCGTGACCCCCACTGCCAGTCCGGTCATCGACCTGGGCGCCAGCCCGCGCTGCAGCTGCACTCCCTGCCATCTGCATTCGGGTCAACATCCGGCAACACCAGCACTGGAGGAGCATCATGCGTCTACGATTCCTCGGAAAGCACTCCGCGCCCGACAACTCACCAACGCTATGGGACACCGACGCTGGCCAGTACGTGATCCAGGGCTTCAGCCTGGACCCTGACACGCTCGCCCAAGTCGGCGTCATCCCGCGCGGCGAGCTGGTCATCCGGGTGCCGAAAGAACTGATGCGCCACCTCCCGGAGGACCGCCACGATGCCCACGGCCAGCACGGCTCCCACGCGGCAGGACCATCAGCAGCCTGACCCGGCGGCTCCTGGCCACGTCGCCGTACCCGGCCTGCGGCGGGACTGACACGCCGCCGTGGACAGCCAGACGCAGCAGGCCCGCGAAGCGTTCGGTACCCGGCTCCGTGAGATCCGCCAGGACGCCGAGCTGACCGCCCGCGCACTCGCCGCGCTGGCAGGCTGGCATTTCACCAAGGTCAGCAAGCTGGAGCACGGCGCGCGCATGCCAACCGCCGAGGACATCCGCGCCTGGTGCCGCTGCTGCCACGCCGACAGGCAGGCATCTGACCTGATCGCCACCGTGCGCAGCATCGACGCGATGTATGCCGACTGGCGCCGCCGGATGCGCGCCGGTCTCCAGCATTTCCAGGACACCCGCCGGCCGCTGTATGAGCGGACCAGGGTGTTCCGCGTCTACGAGAACACGTTCATCCCCGGGCTGCTGAACACCGCGGGATACGCGGCAGCGGTCCTGGGGTTCTGGGCCGACCCGATGGGGCTGCCCGCCGACACCAGCGCGGCTGTCGCCGCACGGATGGACCGTCAGCACATCCTGTACGGCGGGGACAGAAAGTTCATGTTCATCCTGGAACAGCAGACGCTGCTGACCAGGGTCGGCGACGCGGAGGTCATGACCGGCCAGCTGGACCGGCTGCTGGCCCTGATGTCGCTGCCCGCTGTCAGCCTGGGGGTCATCCCCGCCTCCGGTGAGCGCCGCGCGATGGCTCAGGGC
>JBOHCG010000412.1:0-7227 GCA_050698735.1 Streptosporangiaceae bacterium
CGAGGCGGGCGACCTCGTCGGCGTAGGCGGCGGCCAGGTCGGCCCAGAACTGCTCGATGTCGGGGTAGACCGCCGGGTCGAGCATGGCGGGACCGCCGCGGTAGTGCACCATGTTCGGCGACGGGATCGTCTGCTTGGGCACGGCTGTGGTCACCTGCGACTTGGTGAACGTGAAGTCCTCGCCGAAGATGGTGCCGTCCAGGTGGATCTGGCCGTCCACGTGCAGCGCGGCCGGCGTCCACTCGATGTCGCCTGACGGGTTATGAAACTTCACCTTCAGGTTGCCGGACGCCTTGGCTACGCCGCCGAGGGCGTAGATGAAGTCCATGTGCCAGGTGGCGCGGCGGAACTCCCCGTCGGTGGCCGACTGCAGGCCCACCTCCTCCTGCATCCGCACCGCCTTGGCGATCTCCTCGTCCTCGACGGCCCGCAGGCCAGCGGCCGAAATCCGGCCGGCGGCGAAGTCGTCACGCGCCTGGTGCAGCCGCGGCGGGCGCAGCAGGCTGCCAACGTGGTCGGCGCGGAACGGAGGGCTGGTTCTGCGGGACATGGACCCACCTCTCTTCTCTATCTCTGCTCAACACTTAGCAGACCAGGCGAATCCTGTGCGGCCGTCACCGCGGGCAACCGGTGGTCGCTGTGGGGTTCAACAGCGGGCCGCCTTGTTTTTTATTCTGCAGAACGAGCGGTGGTTCCACCGTCAGGCCGCGTTCACCGGCCACGGGGGCGGGCGGGCCACGGGGGCGGGCGGGCCACGGTCCGGCGAGCCGCTCGGCGGGGCCCGGTGACGCCCAGTGCCCACCGGACAATCATCACCGGCAGTTCGGTAACAAAATGGCTGCCAGCCGGCCGGGTCGATGTCTCAGTTCCTTGCGTCGCGCAACTGGCAGTGGCTATGTTTGGGGAATGATCCTTCTTGCTGCAAAGAGAAGAGCGCCGATTGCCGCTCTGCTCGCCATAGCCTGCACCGGCGCAGCCGTTGCCGGCTGCAGCAGCTCGTCTTCCAGCACCA
The DNA here is from genome assembly GCA_050698735.1 of Streptosporangiaceae bacterium. GTDB lineage: Bacteria > Actinomycetota > Actinomycetes > Streptosporangiales > Streptosporangiaceae > Palsa-504. Next base: position 1,013 of record JBOHCG010000412.1, read on the forward strand.
CCACGTCTTCCAGCACCACGCCCTCCGCCACCGCCTCCGCGACCTCAAGCGCTAAGCCAAGCGGAGACGTCTTCGTGTTCTCCGCTGGCTCGCTTGACACCCTGATGACCAAGACGGTCGCACCGGCGTTCCACGCCGCGACCGGCTACACGCTGGTCGACACCTCGCACGGGTCGGGGACCCTCGCGTCCGACATCAAGAACGGGGTCGCGGTCGCCGACGTCTTCGTCAGCGCCTCGCCCGCGGTGGACACCACCCTCGAGGGTGCCGCGAACGGTAACTGGGTCTCGTGGTACGGAGCCTTTGCCACGTCGCCGGAGGTCCTCGGGTACTACCCCAAGAGCAAGTTTGCCAAGGACCTCAAGACCATGCCGTGGTACAAGGTGATCACGCTGCCCGGGTTCCGCCTCGGGCGGACCGACCCGACCCAGGACCCCGGTGGCGTGCTGGCCGTCAAGGCCCTCGAGGAGACGGCGGCGGCGCAGCATCTCCCGGCGCTGAAGACGCTCGCGACGGAGACGTCGGACATGTACTCCGAGGACCCTGAAGAGGCCGACATCCAGACCGGGCAGCTCGACGCGTCGTTCATGTACGAGGCCGACGCCAACTCCCAGGACAGTCCCTTCGTGCAGCTCACCGGCACCAACCTCGCGGGCGACTACACGATCACGCTGGTCAACAAGGCCCCCCACATGGCTGCGGCCGAGGCCTTCATCGAGTTCCTCCTCGGCCCGGCCGGCCAAGCCGAGATGAAGGCTGACAACTTCAACATCGTCTCGCCGGCGACGCTGAGCGGGTCTGGCGTCCCGAGCGCTCTGGCGAGCCTCTTCACCCCGTGACCGCTGGCAGGGCGCCGCGCTCGCTTCGCTGGCTCGGCGCCCTGCTGGTCCTCTACCTGGCATATCCGGTCGGGGCGTTCTTCGTCCGCATCGTCGGCGGGCATAACGAAGGCTGGAACTTCCCCGGGCTGTGGTCTGCCTTGTGGGTGTCGGTGCTGGGCTCCACCATCTCGCTGCTGATCGGGGTGGTGACCGGCATCCCGCTGGCGTACGTCCTGGCCCACCGCCGAGGATGGCTGTCCTCGGCGGTGGGCGTGATCGTCCAGCTTCCGCTGGCCGTGCCGCCGCTCATCTGCGGCATCCTGCTGATCTACATCGTCGGCCCGTACACGTTCCTCGGCCAGCTGTCGGGAGAGCGACTCACCCAGACGATGTACGGGGTCGTCATCGCGCAGTCGTTCGTCTCCGCGCCGTTCCTTGTCGTCGTGGCCCGCAGCGCCTTCCGTGCCGTCGACCCGTCTCTGGACGACGTCGCCGCCACCCTCGGCCACGGGCCGGTGGCCCGGTTCCTCCGTGTCAACGTACCCGCCGCGGCGGACGGCCTCCGCACCGGGATGGTGCTCATGTGGCTGCGGGCCTTCGGGGAGTACGGCACGACCGTGGTGCTCGCCTACCACCCCTACAGCCTCCCGGTCTACGTCGACAACCTGTTCTCCTCTGGGCCCCTGTCGCAGGCCGAGGCCCCGACGATCCTCGCCTTCGGCGTCGCCGTGCTGGCGATCGTCGCCGTCCGCGTCCGGCGTCCGGCCCGCGTCCGGCACCGGCCGATCCCGGCGGCGCGCGCTCCCGTGCCGATGCCGCCGACGCCGGTGGGCTTCGAGATCGACGTCACCGTCGGGACGTTCCGCCTGCGGGTGGCGCACCCCGAAGGCGGCCACCGCCTGGCGGTCGTCGGACCGTCAGGCTCGGGTAAGTCGGTCACGCTGCGGGCCCTTGCCGGGCTGCTCGGGCCGGACGCCGGGACCGTCACCTACGGTGATCTCGACGTGAGCCGCACCGCGCCCGAGCGGCGCCGGCTCGGCTACGTCCCCCAGGGCTTCGGCCTCATACCCGGACGCACGGTCTGGCAGCAAGCGACCTTCGGCGTCGACGCGGATCCGGCGCGGGCCGCCTGGTGGCTGGAGACCCTCCACCTTGACGGCCTCCTCGACCGCCTGCCCGAGCAACTCTCCGGCGGGCAGCGCCAGCGGGTCAGCCTGGCCCGGGCGCTCGCCGGGGATCCTCAGGTGGTGCTGCTCGACGAGCCGTTCTCCGCGCTGGACGCCCCGGTGAGGGCCGAGCTACGGCGGGAGATGCGCCGCCTTCAGCGCGAGGTCAACCTCTCCACCGTCATCGTCACCCACGACCCGGAGGAGGCGGCGATGCTGGCCGACGAAATCGTGGTCGTGAGCGACGGGCAGGTGCTCCAGTCCGGGAGCTGCCGCGACGTGTACCAGCGTCCCGCCTCGCCGCAGATTGGTCGCCTGCTCGGCATCGAGAACCTCTTCGAGGGCGCGTCCGGCGTCGGCGGCGTGCTGCTCGCCGGCAGCGACCGAGCCCCGGCCGTCCCGGGGAGCGGCGTCCCGGGCAGCGGCGTCCAGGTCGGCCTCGCTACGGGTCTGCCGGCCGGCGCCCGGCTGCTGTGGCAGGTGCCGCCCGAGGCCCTCCGGGTCCGTCCGGGACCGTCGCCGTCAGACGGCAGCGGTTCGACCGTCGACCTCGGCCGGGGGCGGGTGACCGACGTCGTCGACCTAGGCCGCACCGTCGAGGTAGTGGTGGAATTGTCTTCCGGCATCGAGCTTCGAGCCCGGACCCCTGAGGTGCCCGACCTCAGCGTCGGCGCCGCCTGCCGGGTGGAGACCGACAGGGAAGCCGTGTCGATCTGGTCGGAGCCATCGAATCGTCAGGGCTCAGCGCCGAATCACGTAGCAGTTCGATAGCTTCGCGGTAACGGTCAACATCAGCCTGGCAGAGCTATTGCGGGCAGAAGGGCCGGCGCTTGACCCTACCGACGAACTCTCGCCACTTGTCATGGCCGAGGGCTAGCTGGGCACCCTCTGGACTGGCCGAACTGCGGATCAAGACAGCATTATCAACTGCCGCGACCTCGACGCATGCACCGCTTTCACAGTGCCGGCTCCGACGCCAAGCTAGTTTGTCCGCTAGCCCGCCAGTCATTTGACCCCCAGTGATGCCGATTGACGCAGATGTCCGCCATGAGCGAAACATGCAGTTTCAGCCCTTGTCAACCCGAAAGTAGTCTAATGATACTGGCGTGCAGGGAGTGTCTGATGTCAAATATGTTGCGGCCGCGAAGATGCGGCACTTACGCACCCTCGCGGCCGCCGAGCCGGTGCAAGCTAGGCGAGATCGTCGAAATCGCCTAGCTTGACGCCAGCCAGAAACTCTTTCCATTCAGCCCTTGTGCAAGCATAAACTGGGCCGTCAGGCTCGGTAGTATTGCCGAACAGGACGAACTCCTCGTGGCGTGCTACTTTCACACACGCGCCCCCATCGCATGATAGTGAGACGCGCCAGCTAAGCCCCCCCGGGGCTGATGGATGTATGGTCATGTAAATTCTTACCTCCCTTCGTTTTACGGCAAGAGACTACGCTGCCTGATTACTTCTCAGTCAGCGTAGGCTTTTCTCATCTCGTCGATTCGCAGAGCCGACTCTTCCGGCCTCAGCGCCGAATCTCGGAGCAAGTCAATGGCCTCATTGTAACGCTCGACTTCGGCCTTACGCTCAAAATAGTGGTTACCAGTGAGCCCTTCGACGAACACGACGGGTGACTGATTTGTTTCCCTATCAAATTCAAACAATATGAAATTACTGTCCTGAGCGGCGTATGATCGGGCACTGAAGGGTATCACCTGAACAACTGCCTTAGCCTCTCGGTGAGCCTCCACGACTTTCCCGAGCTGGGCTATCATTACGGTCCCGCCGCCGATGGCATGATGCAGCACGGCCTCATCCAGCAGCACCCGGTAACGTGGCGGCTTGTCCTTTTCGAGCATCCGTTGCTGGCGCTCCATACGGGCCTTGACACGCTGCTCGTAGATGTCGCGGCTCATGTTCGGCGCTATGTCCTTGATGACCGCCCTGGCGTACTCCTCGGTCTGCAGCAGCGCTGGCATATAGTAAGTCGTATAGCTGGTGATCGCGATGGCGTCTTGCTCAAGCCCGAGGTAGGGGTCGAGTTTGAGATCCTCGTAGTGCGTCCACCAGACCTGCTCGCGTGCCCCCCTGGCTAGGTCCATCAATTGATCGGTGGTCGCCTCATCAAGGCCATAGTGTCGACACAGGTCCCGGACATCGCGCGGGTTCGGCGGCCGCGCCCCTGTCTCTAGGCGGCTGATCTTGGTAGCGGAGACAATCAGTTTCTCGGCGACATCCGCGATGGTTGAGCCGCGCTCTTCCCGCAACTCCCTGAGCCGCCGCCCGAGTTCGCGCTGGCGCACCGTGGGACTCTGGCCTACCACGACCTGCCTCCTCGTCGAGGGCTCAACGGCGCACCGCGGATCGCAGGTGTGGTTCCCTGACCCCGCTGACGCATACTCCTTTAGCGATAGCCAAAGGCATGTGCCGCAGGCTATACCACCTAAGCCTGCCCGTACAACCTAGGGTGCGACACGTGCGTCGGCCGTGCTTCTCCGACCTTGCCGAGTCCAACCTGCTAGCTCGGTATCCGCAGGTCTGCGTGCGGATACCGACTGCCTGACTCTCGATCTGGCCAGCAACGATCTGGCCCTGCCTTCGGATGACTTGCCGCGTGTCAGGTCCCGCGGGCCGGGGGCGATAGCGCTCGACTGTGCCGTGGACGCCGACCTCGATGGAGTGCATCTGCGCACGGCGAAAATCTTAGGCATAACGCTATGGCATGACTCATCTGCATCAGGCTGTGGCATGTGCCATCGACTCGTGCAATACTAAATGAATCGGCAACATGACGCTCAGTGATCGAAGGGCGTGGATTGACCATGATCAACCCGGACATCGACCCGGCAGTCTTGATTCGCGATGTAAACGCGTCAAACGAGGAAGTGGAGAACCAGTGCCTGCGCGCCCGCCGGGCTGCCGACATCGCCATGCGCAGCGCTTGTGCCGCGGACCAGGCGACCTCCGCGGCCAGGGCTGCCGAGGCCGCTTACGAGACCGTCCAGGCCGAGCACCCGCAGCGGTACGCTTCGCAGCGGCTTCGACCCGGCAGGGTGAAGCAGCCCTGGTCACCGAAGCGGCCGCCGCCGGGCTTGCCGTTGTCAGTCATGGCGGTGCCATCTCCTTCGATGCGCGGTAGTCACAATGAGACGTCCCTTGTGGTAGTAACAATGAGACAACAGCGCCATGAACGGCACAAGGGCTGGCGGTGTCTCACTCCCGGGCACTGACGGCCGCACTCCAGGTCAGGCGGAAGACGCCTGCCTGGCGGAGATATCGTCGATGAAGGCGAGCGCGGCCACCGCGGTCGCGCGGCGCCAGGCCAGCAGGATGGCGTCGAAGCCGTCCAGGTCGGCCTGCCTGGCCTCGATGGCCTGGGCGATCGGATCAAGGGCGGCGCGCTGGCGGCTCAGCAGGTCGGCGGGATCGCATCCGGCCCGGTACAACAGGGCGAGCTTGATGAGCAGGTGCGAGCGGATGTCCCTGACGTGCTCAACAGGCGTGCTAAGCCAGTGCCGTGCCGCCTCGTCCCCCTGCGGGGTGACCGTGTAGATGGTCTTCTGCGGGCCCAGACCCGGCTCGACCGACGCGGGTGTCACCAGCCCGGCATCCAGCAGCCGCCCGATGGCGCGGTAGACAACGGGCCGCGGAATCCGCCAGATCCGGCCGAGCTCGCCGCCGGGCTCGGTGAGCTGCGAGATGGCGAAGCCGTGCGCCGGCTGATGGCAGAGCAGCGCGAGAACCGTCCACTCGGAGAGCGACAGCGGCGCGTCCATGAGCCTGAGGGTAGCCGGTCCGCTACCCTGCCGCTCGCGGGACTCGGCGGGGCTTGCGTCCCTTCGTTTCCGCGTCGGCATAGATTGAGTTCCATGAGGGAACTCGGCCGCCCAGGATGCTCCGCATGACTTCGCCGCCCGGGCCGGTCCGGGCCGTTCCGAGCCTCGACGTCGCCTCCCTGGAAGAGGGCAGCGATTTCCTGCGCGTCGCCGGCCTGGCCTTCGACGAGGTCACGGGGTCCCGGGTCACCGGGCACCTGCTGCTCGGCCCGCAGCACCACACCCCGTGGGGCATCGTGCACGGAGGCGTCTACACCACCGCGGTGGAGAGCGCGGCCAGCACCGCTGTGCGCGATCAGGGCCAGGTCGCGGTCGGGCTGACCAATACCACCCACTTCCTGCGGTCGGTGGCGGAGGGGCGGGTGAACGTCGAGGCGGTCGCGCTCAGCCAGGGCCGCACC
>JBOHCG010000413.1:0-7212 GCA_050698735.1 Streptosporangiaceae bacterium
GTATTCGGGAGCGGGTCATCGCGGCAGGTATGACGCCCATGGCCGCTTCTCGCACCTTCGCCAGGCGGGCCGAGGAGGTCCCGTTCGCGCGGCAGTTCATCAGGGACATCCTCGCCGACCATCCGGCTTCGTTCGATGCCGAGCTGCTCACCTGTGAGCTCGTCACCAATGCGGTCCAGCACGCCACCGGGGCCGCCGGCGTCACCGTCGCGGTGCGTCGGCGCGGCTCGGTCGTGCACGTCGACGTCATCGATGACGGCCGGGCCGGCCTGCCGCTGTGGCGGGAGGCCAGCGGGCACGACGAGGACGGGCGCGGGTTCCAGCTGGTCAACGAGATCGCGAACCGCTGGGGCTTCCTCCGCGAGCACGCAGGCACCTGCGTCTGGTTCGAGATCTCGCCGTTAACCGGGCGCCCGCAGCTCGCCGCGGCCGATAGGCTCGCGCGTGATGCCGAAACCGTGTGTGTTCTGCGCCATCATCAGCGGCGAGGCGCCGGCCGTGATCGTGTGGGAGTCTGAGCGGCTGATCGCCTTCCTCGACCACCGCCCGCTGTTTCGCGGCCACACGCTGCTGGTGCCCAAGGCGCACGTCGTGCTGCTGAGCGACCTACCCGCCGACCTGGTGCCCGAGTTCTTCACCACGGCCCAGCGGCTCGAGCGCGCGGTCGAGGACGGCCTCGGCGCCGACGGCTCGATGATCCTGATCAACAACGTGGTCAGCCAGTCGGTCCCGCACCTGCACCTGCACGTGATCCCGCGGAACCAGGGAGACGGGCTGCGGTTCTGGCTCGGCCCGAGGCACCCGTACGACGCCGAGCACCCGGCCGAGGCCTACGCCGAGAAGATCCGCGCCGCGCTCCCCTACGTGAGTGACGCGGGTTAACTTGCGTTGCTGGTGTGACTGGCGGGGCTTGGACGATGGGGGGTGCGTGTGCCACCGGCCCCGTGATGCGGTGCTCGTACGTCACGAGCCCCGGACGCGGGCCGGGCGCAGGAAGCGGGAGTGGTACCACTGTTCGTTCTGGATAAAAAGGGGTTTTAGTGGGCAAGCGGATACGGTGGGGATGATAGGTCCCGCCGGAGGACGAGCAGGGAGATCCGCTTATGCCCGCCGAATTTGCCGGTCCCAACGGGTTCGCGCGCGAGCTGTTTGACGGGTTGCCTGATCGGTATGACCGGCTCGCGGAACTGCTGTCGTTCGGGCAGAACGGGCGGTGGCGGGCGGCGATGGTCGGGCGGGTGCTGCCGGTGGACGGCGTGGCCGACGGGTTGGTGCTCGACGTAGCGTCGGGGACGGCGGGGGTGGCGCTGCAACTGGCATCGCGGGGGGCGGGCAGGGTCGTCGGCGTAGACCTGACCGAGGCGATGCTGCGGGAGGGGCGCCGGCGGGTGGCGGCGGCGGGGCGGGACGGCAGGGTCCGGCTGGTGGCGGGGAAGGCCGAGCGACTGCCGTTTCCCGACGGCAGCTTCGACGCGCTCACGTTCACCTACCTGCTGCGGTACGTGCGGGATCCGCAGGCCACGCTGGCCGAGCTGGCCCGGGTGCTGAAGCCGGGCGGGGTCATGGCCAGCCTGGAGTTCTGCGTGCCGACCGGGATCGTGTGGCGGCCGGCCTGGTGGGCGTACACGAGGGTGGCGCTGCCGGCCGGCGGGCTGCTGTTCGGCGGGCGGGAGTGGCTGCGGGTCGGGCGCTTCCTCGGGCCGAACATCGCCGCGCACTACCGCAGGTACCCGGTCGACTGGACGGTCCGGGCCTGGGAGCAGGCGGGCATGACCGACGTGGGCGCCCGCGCGATGAGCCTCGGCGGCGGCCTGGTGATGTGGGGCACCCGCAAGGGAGCCACCGAGGGGCAGGAAAACCCCCCGTGAGCGGGGGGCCAGAGGGGCCAGATACATCAGATGGGCTAGGGGAGTCAGAAGGGCAAGTGGGGCCAGAGGGGCCCGAGGGAGCAGCGGAGCCTGCGGTGGCGCGCCCTGCGTTCTACGCCGCGCGGCCTGGTAGGTGGCGGGACTGGTGGACGCTGCTGCATCCGCCGTACACGGCGTGGCATCTTTCCTATGCGGTGATCGGGGCGTCGCTCGCGCCGCGGGTACAGACGAGCCGGCTGATCGCGACCGTGCTCGCGTTCTTCCTGGCGGTGGGGCTGGCCGCGCACGCGCTTGACGAGCTGCGGGGCAGGCCGCTGCGGACGAGGATCCCGTCGGGGGCGCTGGTCGCGGTGGTGGCCGTGGGGCTGGCCGGCGCGCTCGCGCTCGGCGTGGCCGGCGTGGCGCGGGTCGGCTGGACGCTGATCCCGTTCATGGTGGCCGGGCCGGTCCTCGTGATCGCGTACAACGCGGAGCTGTTCGGCGGGGTGATGCACACAGACTCCGGCTTCGCCGCCGCATGGGGCGCGTTCCCCGTACTGACCGGGTACGTGGCGCAGGCGGGCTCGCTGGCGCTTGCGCCGGTGCTCGCCGCGGGCGGCGCGTTCGCCCTGTCGGCGACGCAGCGGCGGCTGAGCACCCCGGCCCGCGCCATCAGGCGACGGGCGGTGCGGGTTGACGGCAGCATTACCTTTGCCGACGGGCGAACGGTGCCGATCACCGCCGACGCGCTCATCCAGCCGCTTGAGCAGGCACTTCGTGCCGGCTCCTGGGCAATAGTGCTGCTGGCCGCGGCATTGGCGGTTGCGCGCCTCAGTTAGGAACCCGAGTCACCTCAGTCACACTACTTTACTCGTATTCCGTCATTATGGCATAAAGTATTTCTTTTCTGGATAAAGGTGAGTCATCGGAACTCCTGTCTGAACATGCCGTCCGTGGCCCATAATTGACAGCGAGCAGCCGGCGATGCCATCAGGAGACCGCACGTGACATCCGGCATGAAGGCGAAGGACAGTGCTCTGGGAACCGCTGTTCCCGGGGGCGGTGTCCCGTCTAAGCGTGCCCAGGCACCCGCGAGTCCCGGAGTCGTCGGCAACGGGACCAAGGGCGGCCACGCCGCAGAGGACGCCATGGACCCTGCCAATACCCGGGCCGATACCCAGGAGACCCGGCCGCTGGCCGCGGAATCCGCCGGGCCCGTGCTGGCCGGTCCCGTGCTGGCCGGTCCCGTGCTGGCCGGTCCCGTGCTGGCCGGATCGGTGCGCACCCTCATCCTCGGCATCGACTACGACGGGCGCATCGTCCAGCATGACAGGATCGCGCCGCAGATCCTGGCGCGCGAGCCCGAGGAGCTGCTCGGCGCTCAGCTTAGCGACCTGACGGTGGGCGCGGGGGGAAGCAACTCGCACGCCGCGCGGCAGGCCGACGGGGCGGCCGCGATCAGCGGGCTGCTCGAGGCGATCAGGTCCGATCGCGAGGGCAGCGCGATGCTCACCATCGACACCCGCGACGGGCTGGCGGCCGAGGCGGTGGTGACCGTCCACCCGATGCGCATCACGGCGGGCGGGACCAACCTGGCCGCTCTCGCCCTGGTCCGCATCCCGGCGCCGAGGGCGGAGCGGTTCGTCGACCCCGCAGTGATGCGCAAGCAGATGCTCGACGACACCTTCACCAGGATCGGCGACACGCTCGACATCGAGCAGCTGGCGAGCGAACTGCTCGCCGCGCTCGTCCCGCACTTCTGCAACGCCGCCGACCTGCTGCTGCTTGAGAGCCTGGCCGGCGACGACGAGCTGCCCTCGAGCGGGCCCGAGGGGTCGCTGCCGCTGCGCCGGATCGCGCTGCTGCACGACAGGAAGGATCCCGCCTGGGAGGCGGCGTTCCCGACCGGCGAGATCCTGCGCTACCCGGCGAACACGCCGTACTACCGGTGCATGGACACAGGCGCGCCGGTGCTCGAGGCGACGATCAGCGGGAAGCAGGCCAGCCAGATCGCCAAGGCGTGGCGGCGCAGGCCGGTCGCCAAGCTGCTTTCCGGCGCCTCCATGCTGATGCTGCCGCTAGTCGCGCGGGGCACCATGCTCGGCTTCTTCGCCTGCGCCAGGCAGGAGGGGTACCGGCGGTTCGACGCGTACGACATCGAGGTCGGCATGGACTTCGCATCCCGTGCCGCCATGTTCATCGACAACGCGCGCCGCTACAGCAGGGAGCACGCGACCGCGCTGACCCTGCAGCGCAGCATGCTGCCGACCGGCCTTTCTGCGCCGTCCTCCGTCGAGGTCAGGCACCGCTACCTGCCGGGCAGCAAGCTCATCGAGGTGGGCGGCGACTGGTATGAGTCGATCGCGCTGCCCGGCGCCCGGGTCGCGCTTGTGGTCGGCGACGTGGCCGGGCACGGCGTGCGCGCCGCCGTCACGATGGGGCGGCTGCGCACCGCCATCCACACGCTCGCCATGCTCGAGCTGTCGCCCGCCGAGTCGCTGCAGCAGCTCGACGAGCTCATGCACACCCTCGGCGAGCGCGAACCGCACTTCGCCACCTGCGCCTACGCGATCTTCGACGCGGTCAGCGGGGTATGCGAGGTCGCGGTGGCCGGGCACCTGCCGCCGCTGCTCGTGCATCCGGACGGCAGCAACGAGCTGCTCGACGTATCGCCGGCACCGCCGCTCGGCATCGGCGACGGCGAGGTGGAGAGCCGCCAGTTCCTGGTGGAGGACGGCAGCCTGTTCGTGCTGTACACCGACGGACTGGTGGAGAACAAGGGCCAGGACATCAGCGACGGGCTCGCCAGGCTGCGCGGCATCTTCGGGCCAGGCTCGCCGACCCGGCCGCTCGAGGACCTGTGCAAGGCCACCCTGGACGGGGTGTACTCCGACCACCAGCGCGACGACATCGCCGTGCTCATCGCCAGGCTGCGACGGCTGCCCGCGGACAACTACGCCACCTGGACGCTGGCGCCGAAGCTGACCTCGGTGAAGCAGGCGCGCTCGGTGATCGCCGAGCCGCTGCAGCGCTGGGGGCTCGACGACCTGATCCCCACCACCGAGCTGCTGGTGTCCGAGCTGGTGACCAACGCGGTCAGGTACTCACGCGGCGACGTGACGCTGCGGCTAGTCAACGAGAGGGCGCTGGTCTGCGAGGTGCTGGACAACTCGGGCGCGCTGCCGAGGCTGCGCCAGGCCGGCAGCGACGACGAGAACGGCCGCGGGCTGCAGGTCGTCCGCCAGCTGGCCAAGCGCTGGGGCGCGCGCCGCACCGCGACCGGCAAGGTCGTCTGGTGCGAGCAGCCGCTGCCGCTATCCGCGCGTGCGGACGCGGACCAGGCGGTGCAGCCCTACCACTGACGCCGCCCCGGCCTGAGCGGCCGGGCTTCGGCGCCATGCCTTACTCCACCGTCACGCTCTTGGCCAGGTTGCGCGGCTTGTCGATGTCCCGGCCCAGCTTGGCCGCGGTGTGGTAGGCCAGCAGCTGAAGCGGCACGTTGAACAGCAGCGGGTCGAGCTCGGGCTCGCCGCGCGGGATCGAGATGACCGCGTCGGCCAGGTCGGCGGGCAGGTTCGCGTTGGTCACCGCGATGACCGGGCCGCCGCGGGCCCTGATCTGCTCGATCGTGGAGATGTTCTTGGCCAGCAGCTCGTCGGCCGGGACGATGACCACGCTCGGCATCGAGGCATTAATCAGCGCCAGCGGGCCGTGCTTCAGCTCGGACGCCTGGTAGGCCTCGGCGTGCACGTAGGAGATCTCCTTGAGCTTCTGCGCGCCCTCGCGTGCCACCGGCCAGCCGCGGACGCGGCCGATGAAGAACATGTGCTCGGCGCCGGCGAACCTGCGGGCCGTCTCGGCGATCTCCTCCTCTCCTGCCAGGATCTCCTCGATCTGGTCCGGCAGCGCGCGCAGGCCGGCCACGATCCGCTGGCCGGTCGCCGCGGACATGTCGCGGACCCGGCCGAGCAGCAGCGCGAGCATGGCGAAGGTGGCCTCCATGTTGGTCAGCGCCTTGGTCGAGGCCACCGCGATCTCCGGGCCCGCGTGCAGGAACACCCCGTGGCCGCACTCGCGCCCGATCGCGCTGCCTACCACGTTGACCGCGCCGATGACCTGGCCGCCCTTGCGCCGCAGCTCCTGCACGGCCATCAGCGTGTCGATCGTCTCGCCGGACTGGCTCACGCCGACGTACAGCGTGCCGGGGTCCACCACCGGGTTGCGGTACCTGAACTCGGACGCGGGCTCGGCGTCGGACGGGATCCTGGCCAGGTCCTCGATCAGCACCGCGCCCATCTGGCCCGCGTAGTAGGCCGATCCGCAGCCGAGGAACTTCACCTGCCTGATCTCTCGCAGCTGGTGCGCGTCCAGGTTGATCCCGCCCAGCTTCGCGGTCGCGAACCTGTCGTCGAGCCGGCCGCGCAGCGCGCGGCGCAGCGCTTCTGGCTGCTCGTGGATCTCCTTGCACATGAAGTCCTCGTAGGCGCCGAGCTCGTAGTCGCCTGCCTCGGCCTCCACCGTGGTGGGCTCCTTGGCGCCGGCGACGTGCCTGGCCGAGTCGTCGAGCGAGGCCGTATGGTAGTCGGCGGCGTGCACCGTGGCGACCTCGGCGTCGTCCAGGTAGACGACCTGCTTGGTGTAGCGGACCAGCGCGGCCACGTCGGAGGCGACGAACATCTCGGACTGGCCGATGCCGAGCACGATCGGGCTGCCGTTGCGGGCGACCACGAGCTCGCCGGGATTCTGCAGGTCAAGCACCACCAGGCCGTAGGTGCCCTCCACGTGGCGCAGCGCGCGGCGGACCGCGTCCTCCAGGCTGGCATCGGCGTCGTGCGCGAGCTCGGCGGCGATCAGGTGCGCGAGCGCCTCGGTGTCGGTGTCGCTGACCAGCGTGAAGCCCCGGTTTGCCAGGCTGTCCCGCAGCTGCTCGGCGTTCTCGATGATGCCGTTGTGCACGACCGCGATGCGGCCCGCGGCGTCGGTGTGCGGGTGGGCGTTGACGTCGTTCGGCTCACCGTGGGTGGCCCATCTGGTGTGGCCGATGCCGATGCTGGCCTTGGTGCGGTCGTTGACCTTGGCCCGCAGGTCCTGGACCCGGCCCGCGGTCTTGGTGATCTGCAGCCGGTTGCGGTGAATGACCGCAAGGCCGGCCGAGTCATAGCCGCGGTACTCCAGGCTCCGCAGCCCCTCGAGCAGGACCGGGATCGCGTCCCTGCGGCCCACGTACCCCACGATTCCGCACACGTTCGGACTCCCTTATCCGTAGACCATCCGGCGGAACTGGCGCTGCGACGTCGGCGGCGCGGCGAACCTGCGCTGTCCGAGCTCGGCCTCGATCGCGGGCCAGATCTCCTCGTTCTTGTGC
>JBOHCG010000414.1:0-7198 GCA_050698735.1 Streptosporangiaceae bacterium
TCAAGGTACGGCCGGATCTTGACGTACCGGGCGGCTATCTCCGCGTCAGTCAGCATCCATTCGACATACCACAAACGACCAGGGGATTATTCGGACAACGCCCTGTAGTTTCTGCGCAAGAACTTACGCCGGCGAGGGCGCGCTGCGGCGCCGCCACCACGAGCAGCAGACCGAGCAGATGTGGTGCCTGACCCTGGCCACCAACGCTATCGTCACCTGGACCACCGAATACCATGGCCTGGCCGTCGCGACACTGCGACGGGCGGGCCGCTACATCGACGACGCGGTCCTGGCCCACATCTGGCCGACCCACCACGAAAGCGTCCACTTCTACGGCACCCACTCCGTCGACGTCGACGGCGAGCTGGCCAAGCTCGACGCCGCCGGCTACCGGCCGCTGCGTGCCATCCAGACGCCGGAGCCTTCTCGGACATAGGTTTCTGGATGGTGTCCGCCCTGGTCGCTACAGTGTCCGGGAAGGTAGACGTTCCCGGACGGACGGAGACCGCCGATGGGCGCCACCATCGCCTACTGCCGGGTGTCATCCCGCGACCAGAACCCCGGGCTCCAGCTCGACGCCCTGGATGCCCACGGGTATGACCGGCTGTTCGCCGAGACCGAATCCGGCAAGCGCGGCGTGCAGCGGCCCGGGTTCACCGCTGCCCTGTCGGCCCTGCAGCCCGGCGACACGCTGGTGTTCTGGAAGTCCGACCGGTGGGGCCGCTCGGCCGCGCACGTCCTGACCACCGTCGGCGAGCTGCGCGACCGCGGCGTGAAGGTGAAGTCGCTGACCGAGAACTTCGACCTGGACACCAAGGAAGGCCGGTTCATGTTCGCGGTCCTGGCCGCCGCCGCCGAATACAAACTCGAGCTGCGCGCCGAACGCCAGGCCGAAGGCATCGCCGCCGCCCGGCGCCGCCAGGCCAACGGCCGGATGCTGCCCGGCAAGCGGCACATCGGCCGCCCGAAAGTGACCGGCCCGGCGGAGGCCGCCGCGCTCCGCCGCCTCCTCGCCGACGGCGCCTCCGTCACCCAGGCCGCCCGCACCCTGAAAATCTCCCGCTCCACCGCGTACGCCGCGCTCGCCGGCACACGCTGACCCCGGACGAGCCCTGCGGGAACAGTCGCGCTTGGGGCTGGAGAGGCGGGCACGTACACTGAGCGGGCCATCCCCGGATCTGAGCCCAGCTAGGGCCGTTGGCGGAGATCTAGATGATCGGGATGCCGACTATCTGGATCCGCTCCGGGCAGGTTTGCCCTGGTCCGTCTGGCTGGATCTGTGCGCAGCTCCCCGCTACTGTGGTTGGGGCTTCGCCGACCGCGCCTGGACGGAGTTGACCGTGCCCAGTCTTCGCCTGAAATCAGACCGCTACCTAGCGGATCCGGGAATGGACCAGCTGCGGGCACGAGCGCAGGATCTCGGCCGTGCCCAGGACTGGGCCGGTCTGTATGAGCTTCGCGGCGACCTGGAGCGTGATGGTGAGTTCTGGCCTGATTTGTGGGGGCCGCTGTGTGCCCTGGCAGCCCGGCAGCTGGGCAAGCCAGGCGCGGTTGACCTGCTGGCTGAGGTTGTCGAAGCGGGGTTTAGCCAGCCGCAGTTGTTCGACGGGAAGCTTGAGGACTCATTTGGCAGCGACCCGCAGTGGCCGACGCTGGCTGATCGCATGGCACACAACATCTCGGCTGCCCCGCTGGTTTTGACTGACTGGCCGGTGCTCACTCCGGCCGCCCCGCTTGGCCTGCTCGCTCTCCCTGAGCAGGCCCGGGAACTTCGCGGGCTGGCACCGCCGCCCGTCAGCAGCGCATGGCGGACAGCTCAGGCGACCCTGAAGTGGGTCACCTACCGGTGGCAGCACGCGAACGCTCATATGGAGACGGACGACGCGGTGGAATGCCTGCGGCGGGTAGACGCCGGGCAGCGGTTCGCGTGCGTGGAATATTCGCTCGTGCTCGCTCAGGTGCTCAACGCTCTGGCCATTCCTGCCCGGCGGCTATCGCTACGGCAGGAGAACTACCACGCCGGGCTTGGCCGCTCGCATGCGGTTTCCGAGGCCTGGATAGACGACTTCTGCCGCTGGGTGGTCCTGGACGGCCAGAACGGGTTGTACTGGACAGGCGATGGCGGCGAGCCTGTCGGTGCCGTCGAGCTGCAGCAGGCTCTGCGATCCGGGACAGCACGTCCTACGTTCGTGACCTTCCGCGACGACATCAGCGAGAGCGACGCCGACACTTGGTTCTCCTACTTTTTCCACGTGACATCATCCGCGGGGACATGGGAACCTGGCCCATTCGGCGTCGTATTCCAGCGCGATAGGCTCGCCACATCCAACCGCCTTGACCGCCAGCCAGCCACGTTCTATCCAGATCTATCCGAGCTGGGCGTGCAGACGATCCTCGACGGTGATCGGCCAGCCTTGCGGCTCACGGCGGCACACCCCTACGCGCGAGGATTCGCCGTCGACGGCCAGCCGCTCCTGGCCGACATTCTGGCATTGGACCTGCCACCTGGCGACCATGACCTCACGCTAGCGGTGCGCACCGACTACGGCACGCTCCCGGGCAGGCATCTCCGGTATCGCTTTGCGCTCTGATGGCACATGGGCGGGCCGGTGATATGTTCTCCGTCCGTCCCGGCCAGCTCCGTCCGGTGAAAGCTGAGGACGGGCCCGGCAGGGAGGCGTCCACCGCCAATCGCATCCTGGACAGCGTCCACATGTTCTATGAGTTCCATGCCCGCCGCGGTGTGGGCATGGGAGCCCAGCTGGAACGTAATCGTCCGGCCCGGCCCGGCGATTACGCCGGCTTCCTGGCCGGTATCGCTGAGCGATCGGTGAAGGAACGGCCGGCACGGCTGAAGGAGAAGAAGCACCGGCCGGTGACCCTGTCCGACGTCGAGGTCCAGCAGATCCTGGATGCCTGCGACCGGCTTCGGGACCGCTTCCTGATGGCCTTGATGTTCGAGACCGGCTGCCGGATCGGCCAGGCCCTTGGCCTGCGCCACGAGGACATCGGCCCCGGGCGGCGGACGATCACGCTGTGGCCTCGGGACAACAACGTCAACCGGGCACATGGCAAGAGCCGGGACCCCAGGCAGATCCCGGTCCGGCAGACCTTGCTTGACCTCTACGCCGACTATTTGTTCGGCGAATACGGTGAGCTGGATTGTGACTACGTGTTCGTGAATCTCTGGAACGGCCCGGTCGGCGCCCCGATGGGCTACTGGGCGGTGATGAGCAGCCTTGCGCTCGCCGCCAGGCATTCCTCACGCGTTCCGATCGGGTGACTGGTCATGGTGCGGTCTCCTGACTACTTGCTGTCCCAGTGGTGGCGGAGGGCGGCTGTCAACTCGGCGGCTCGCTCGTCGGGGAAGAACAGGCGCGCGCCGTCGATTTCGACGACTTCGGTGGCGCCGGGAATGGTGTCGCGTAGCCAGTAGGCCCACTTGCGGTGGAAGAACTTGTCGCCAGTACCCCAGACGATGAGCGTCGGGACGTGCAGGCGGGCCAGAGCAGGTTCGATCGCGAGCAGGTCGCGGGCGTGCAGGGACGGCAGAATGCGGTCGTTCTGGCGGGCCGACTCGGCGGTGCCGAACAGCGGTTCCAGCCAGGCGCGCGCGATGTCGACGGGCAGGTTGGCGATGTCCTGGTAGCCGGCGCCGTACATGCGCTGGCGGCCCCGCGAGATGTCGCGTAGCAGCAGCCTGGGCATGATGCGGGCCATCAGGCCCGTGCGGGAGAGCAGGACCAGGGGCGCCAGCGCCTTGGGCGGAAGGTTGTCGTGTGCCTCGCAGTTGGTCAGGGTCAGGGTGCGCAGCCGCTCGGGGTGGCCGGCGGCGAACGCCTGGGAGATCGCGCCGCCGGTGTCGTTGGCGACCAGGTCGATGCCGGTCAGCCCGAGCGTGTCGCAGAAGTCGGCGATGAACCAGGCCAGGCCCGGCAGCGAGAAGTCCTGGTCGGCAGCGGCCGGTGTCTGCCCATGCAGGGGCAGGTCGACGGCCACGCAGCGACGCTGCCCGGCGAGCTGCTCGATCACGTGCCGCCACAGGTAGCTGCTGGTGCCCAGGCCATGGACGAACAGCGCCGGACGACCCGGGCCGCCGGTGTCGATATAACTGACGGGACCGGACCGAGTGCGGGCCTGGCTACGGTGCTGGTCGAGGCGTTCCATCTCTGCGGACATCAGCTTTCCCTTCATCAGGTGCGACCACGGCTGGACTACTCTGCGCGCAGCGCGGTGACTGTCTGCACGCGGCTGGCCCAGCCTGCTGGGCCCAGCGCTCCGGCCGCCGCGATGAGCAGACCGGAGAGCGCGAGCAGGACTAGTTCGCCTGCGGGATAGACGGATAGCAGCGTGCGGGGAACATTGGTCTGTCCGGCATGGCCCATGACCGGCACGACATACTGGTGCAGCGCGACCCCGGCCGGAGTGGCGATGAGGCCGGCCACGAGGCCGATGCCGCAGACCGAGCAGATCACCATCGCGAACGTCTGCAGGGGCGTCATGCCTATCGCCTTGAACACCCCGAGGTCGTGGGCCCGCTCCCTGATCTGCAGTACCACGGTGTTCAGTACTCCGAGCCCGGCGACCACCATTAGCAGCGCGGTCAGCACGATGACCAGGAGGACCACGGCCCGCAGGGCCGGGCTGCTTGTGCTCGTGGTGACGTCGAAGGACGGCCCGAGTCTGGCCGACAGCGCGTTCGCGTACGACTGTGCGATGGTCCCCGGCCAGATTCCCACGTCGTACTGGTCAGGCGCGAGGCCGGGAACGGCGGCCGCCAGCGTCGTCGCGCTCATGAACGCATCAGCCGTGTTGCCGTTCGGGTCAAAGACCTCGCCGACGATGCGCACGGTAGTGTGGCGTCCGGCCGAGTTGAGCGTGTAGGTGCCGCCGACGGCGGTCCCGGTATCGGTGAGGAACGCGGTGTTGACGTCGGCCTGGTCATTGCCGGTGTACCAGCGCCCGGTGATCAGGCTCCATCCGATCCAGCGGGGCGCGCCGGCGTAGGCGGTCACGGACACCGGCGTCGCCTGTCCGGGACCGGCCAGCTGATCATCCGTTTCCGCCACGTAGTGCCGCGTGCTGGGCTGGCGGTTCAGCGCGGCAATGATCGCCCGTTGCTGCGCGGCCGTGAGGCTGCCCTGCGGTGGTGAGACCTGAACGGGCTCGGACTGCGCCAGCGACACTTCTGCCGCCGCCCGGCTCGCCGAGGTACCCAGGCCGATCCCGAACGTCACGGCCACGGCGCCGAACGCGATCGCGGCCAGCGTCACGAGCGTGCGGGCCGGCCGGGCGAACGGCGCGGCGAGCCCGACGGTCAGCGGCCGTGGCAGCCACTGCAGGCGGCCGAGCAGCCGGTGGGCCAGGTACCCCCGCGACGGGCGTGGCGCCCGCCCGGTGGCCATCGCCTGCACCGCGCTCATCCGCCCGGCCCGGATCGCGGGCGCTGTCGCCGCAGCGCACGTGAGTGCGAGCATGGCCAGCGGCACGAGAACGACCACCCAGACGGGCATCAGCAGCAGGCCAATCCCGTATATGGTCGCGTTGATATTGAGCAGCGGCACCGATAGCAGGTCCCCGCACACCGCGCCGACCGCGCAGCCGGCCAGCGCCGGGATCGCGACTTGCAGCACGTACGCGCCGACGACCTGGCCGGGGGTGAATCCGATCGACTTCAGCACCCCGATCCGCCGCAGCCCGCTGACGACCGCGCCGCTGACGACGTTGACCACGATCAAGACCGACAGGACCAGGGCGATGACGCCGAAGGCCACGATGAAGGGAACGTAGGGCGCGAGCTGGGTGGCGGCCTGCTCGCGCGCGGTCAGATAGGACTGGGGTGCGCCGATCAGGGAGCCGGCCGGCAGCGCGGCGCGGACGGCGGCGACGTCGGCCGCGACCTGGGTCGCGGACCCGGCCCGGGTGAACCGGTAGAGCATCTGCGCGACGCCGGGGCCGTGCAGCCTGCCGATCTCGGCGGGCACGACCCAGGCCTGCGCGGTGGCCGTGACCGAGGTCGCGATGCCGACCACGGTGAGCCGCTGGCCGGCCACGGTGATCTGCTGGCCGAGACCGACGGGAAGGCTGTTGCGCTGCCGGGCCCACACGACTTCGCCGGTCGTGCGCGCCCACCGGCCCGAGTCGAGCGAGAGATCGTCTACCGGCCCGCCCGGCGCCGGGCGCCCGGTCAGCACGATCTGCTGGACCAGGGCACCGGCGGCACCGGGCAGGCGGATATGCGCGGTGACCTCGGCCATGGGGAACGGCCCGGCGACGGCGGTCACGCCGGGCAGCCGGGTCGTGGCCGCGAGGAGCGCGGGCGACGCCCGGACCGCGTCAACCGTGATGGCCACCTGGGCGCCGTGGTCTTTGGCGAAGGCGTGGTCGAACGGCGCGTTCGTCTCCACGATCAGGCCGAGCGCCAGGACCGAGGCGACGGTGGAGGCCAGCACGACGAGGCCGATGACCGCCGCTTGCAGCGGTCGGCCGGTCAGCCCGGTCCATGCGGCCCGCAGCGCCGCCTTCACCGCCGGCCTCCAGTCGGGTCGCACGCGGAATCGCGTGCGAGCCGGCCGTCCACGATCTCGACGACCCGCCGGGCGTACCGCTGCGCCAGGTCGGGGTTGTGGGTGACCAGGATCAGCGTCTGCCCGCCGGAGTTCAGCTCCACCAGCAGCTCGCCGATGGCCTCACCGGACGCGGTGTCCAGTGCGCCGGTCGGCTCGTCGGCGAGCAGCAGCGGCGGGTGGTTCACCAGCGCCCGCGCGATCGCGACCCGCTGCCGCTCGCCACCCGACAGCCGGGCCGGGTAGGTGTCCGCGTACTGAGCGATCCGCAGCCTGGCCAGCAGCTCGTCGGCGCGGGCTCGGGCCTGCATCCGAGGCTGGCCGGCGAGCTGCGCCGGGAGCAGGACGTTGTCGGAGACGGTCATGTCGTCGACCAGGTTGAAGAACTGGAACACCATCCCGATCTGCCGGCGCCGGAAGCGGGCCATCCGGTTCTCGGGCAGCGTATCCACGCGCTCACCGCCGACCCGGACCGTTCCGCTCGTCGGCCGGTCCAGCCCCGCGATCAGGTTGAGCAGCGTGGACTTCCCGCTGCCCGACGGGCCCATGATCGCGACGGCCTCGCCTTCGGCGACCGACAGGCTGACGTCTGCTACCGCCGCGGTTCCGTCAGGCCGCAGGCTGTCGTACTT
>JBOHCG010000415.1:0-7182 GCA_050698735.1 Streptosporangiaceae bacterium
ACAGCGCGGTCTTCCCGGCGAAGATCCACGTCACCCCGTCCGAACGCAGCACCCGCAGGTCAGCAGCGTCTGGCATGCCCTCCAAGATGGCAGACGCGGCGGCTGACGGCATGCCTCAATCGTACCATTAATTAACAATTTAAACAAGAAGCGTCATACATATCATCCCAGGTCAGAACAGGTGCCGGTCCTCACCTTCCGGAGATCTGGGTCTTGGCGTACTCGATCCAGCGCTGCACGGTCCTGCGCATCACCCGGTCGAACAGCACCTCCACCTGATCGGGGTGGTCGACGTAGTGCTGGTACTCGTCCGGCTCCATCCGCTCGGTGTACAGCCCGCTGTTCCACGCGCGCTGTTCGAATCCGGGGACCGTGGACTCGTCGAGCCGCTCCTCCTTGCCGTGGAACTGCGCGGCGTACTGGTGCTGCCCCTGGCCGACGATCGGCACGACGATCTTTGCGCTGACGTCGCCGCCGAGCAGAAGGGTGTCGGCGCCGTAGAACTTTGCCGCGGCAATGAATTTCTTGAAGCACACCTCGGAGCCATGCAGGTCCGAGGCGAAGAAGATAGTCCGCTCGTCCTGGCTGCGGGGCAACCGCGGCTTCTTGCGCAGCAGGCCCATCAGTACGTCGCCTCCTTGTCGTTGACGTCCTGCCACCACTGCTTGCGCTCGCCGATCTTGTCCCGCATCCGCCAGGCCAGGTTCTTAGGTTCCGCGTCGATCGCGGCCAGCAGGAGCCGGACCCTGTCATGGACCCGGCTGTTTGCCTCGGCGCCGACGTCGACAGCGGCCGACTTCCGCACGTTCTCCCGGATCCGCCCGAGGTTGCGGGTGGCCGTGTGATGAAAGCCCCAGTCCCTGGCCAGCATCCTGGCGATGCGCCCGCCGTCGATGACCTCTGCGCCGCCTCCGCTGTCGGATCCCGGGCCGCTCACCTTGTGCGTGGCCAGCAGCACGCCAGCGTCGATGATGTCCGTCGTGGTCATCTCCACGATCTGCACCTTCTGCAGCAGCAACTCCTCGAGGGGGATGGTGACCGGGTGCTGCTGCAGCACGCCGGCCAGCTCGATGGTGTGGCAGAAGTTTAGGCGCTCTACGAATACGTCGATCTCGGTGCCCTGATCCGGGTGCGTGAAGCTGTACCGGGTGCCCTCCATCGCGATGAGCAGGTCGCGGTCGATCACGTACCCGCGGCCCTCCAGCAGCCGGCGCATGCCCTTGCGATGCCGCTGCGGCACGACGAAGTCGATGTCTTTGGCGGGTCGGCCCAGCCGATCCAGGTACGGGCCTGGCCGGGCGCAATGCAGCCGGATACCTGCCGAGCCCACCACCCGCAGCGTGACACCTGCCTCGCCGGCGGCGGCCACGAGCGCCGCCGCCTCGGTGAGCAGTTCCTCCCAGGGCTCAGCCATCGTCGCGCTCGTCATCCGGCCGGGCGGCGCGCAATAGCCGTCATTCGATAGGGATCTGCTGGAAGGCCAGGCTGATGTCGATGCCCTGGCGCCTGCGGTATGCCTTCGCGCCGACGTACCAGGCAGCCCCCACGACCAGCGCGCCCAGGGTGATCCACGCCTCGACCGGCATCTTGGATGGCTTGATCAGCGGGCCCGCCGCGTTCGGGTCCTCCCAGAGCAGCCAGAACATGCCTGCGAAGAAGAGCGCCGAGATCGCCCCGGCAGCCGGCATGATCGGGATTCCGGCGAGTTTGAAGTTCCTCGCCGGGGAGGATGCGTACAGCGACTTCCGCGTCATCGGGAACAGCACCGCCGAGACCATTGCAGTGCCCCACACCACCAGCAGCACCTCGATGAAGGTGAGGAACGCGACCGCCTTGAAGGCGATCAGCCACATGAAAACTACGGCGCCGCCGGTCGAGATCCCGATTGCTACGATCGGCGTGTGCACCGTCTCGCTGACGAAACCGAGCTTGTCGGGTGCCACCCGGTCGAACGACCAGGCGATCATGCTGCGGGTGGTGTACGCCAGCTCGGCCGGGATCCAGAACCAGATCCAGGCGGCGAATGTCGCCAGAATCACCACCGAGAGGAACACGTTGTGGCCTAGAATGCCGGCTAGCACGGCGAACCACGGGGCGGTGGATGTCGTCCCGGCCGGCACGCCGCTGAGCGTGTTGAACGCCACCGCACCCTGGAAATCATAGCCGAAGTCCTTGTTGGCCAGCAGCGCGAACACGGCGATCACGACGGCGGTAGCGACCACAGCGCCGAGCATGCCGAACAGCTGTGAGCGCCGGACCTTCTTGACCTCGCCGCCGATGCCCACCGACTGCACGGCGCCCAGCAGCGGCAGCAGCGGCCAGACGATGAACTTGGCGCTCTCGCCGAAGCTGGTGCCCGCCGGGGCGTACCCGTGCTTCTGCGCCGCCGCGATGACCTGGTTGTAGTGCAGGCCGGTCAGGCTGGTCAGGCTGGAGGAGAAACCGCTGCGGCTGCCGACGAGCATCACGATCGCGATCACGGCCAGGCCGGCGACCGCCACGACGAACAGCACCCGCTGGACGGTGAAGTACCGGCGCGTTCCGCTGATCAGCAGGGCCCCGGCCACGACGATGATCAGCGCGCCGATCCAGAACACGCCCGCGGGCTTGGCCACGGTGACACCCCAGCTGACGAGCGTGCTGTTCTTGGCGACCGTGCCGACCGCGCCGAAGAACGAGGACAGGCCGACCTGCACGATCAGCCCCGCTGCCAGCGCCCCGTAGTAAAGCAGGATGATCGTCTCAATGAGCGACATGACGAACGCCACGCCGGGATTGATGGTCCGCGAGAGGAACACGTAGACCCCTCCGGAGCGCGGGAAGACCACCGACCAGCAGTAAAACGCGGCCGCGACGAACAGCATGCCCAGCGCCGCGAGCAGTGTCGATATCCAGGGCTGTGCGCCGGGATAGAGGCTGGGCCCGTAGTACTGGTTGTAGGCGATGGCGATGCCGACCGACACCAGCCCGACGTTGAAGATGAAGACATCGAGGGTGCTGCCGACCCGGATCAGCCCGGAGGCTTTTCGTGAGAAGACGCCTGGGGCGGCGGCGTCCGAGGTCACGGCTTCAGCCATCGCATCCCTCCTCTGCCGACGTGCCATATGCACGGAGCGTAAGACCGCCAGCATCGGAGGTCAATAAAAATGTTGCTATATGGTTCGAATATCAGCTATAATCAGCTCAATATAGCCGAATTCCGGACGATGAGGAGCCATGGCGGATCAGCGGCGCCCCCGGAAGCCGGAGCATCTCGCGGGGCGCGGACCGGCTGCGGGCGGCATTCTTGACGAGATCGACCGCCGGGTGATCAAGATCCTGCAGACAGACGGCCGAAAGCCGAACACGGAGATCGCGAGGGAGCTGCGCGTCTCGGAAACCACCGTCCGCAAGCGGATCTCCCAGCTCCTGTCGCGCGGCCTGATCAACATTGTCGCGGTGCCTACGCCGCGAGCGGTCGGCATGAACCTGTCGGCGATCATCGGTATCTCGGTGATACTGCCCCAGATCCAGGACATCAGCGAGGAGCTCAAGCGGCAGCGCGAGGTGCGCTATGTCGGTGTCTCGACCGGCCGCTACGACATCATCGTGGAGGCGTTCTTCTTCGACCAGCAGCACTTCCTTGAGTTCATCTCGACCAGGCTCGGCCGCATGCAAGGCATCACGGGCCTGGAGACCTCGATGATTCTCGACGTGGTCAAGTTCTCCTACGAGTGGGAGATTGTATAGTGGCGTAGCCGATGCTGAGGCCCTGGGCGCGGCCGCCGGTACTGGATTGCATCCGCAAAGCGCACCGTAATTCAGCTCCGTACGGTCATTGCGGAACGCATTTGTCGGAACGACATCAGGGACGGCCTGCGGGTGGTTCTGGGGTCAGCCGGACGCGCCAGGAGAGCTGTTCCAGATCCAAGGTTCTGGAACAAGTGGTGTACGGCCTCCCTCCTGACTGGCATGCCCTGTACCAGCGAGTAGCCGAAGGGAGCACCACTCGTGCAATCATTCGTCCATGTCGCCTTCTGACGCTCGCCGGTGTTGTGTACTGCTAAGCGGGGGTATCGACAGCGCGTTGGTCGCGTCGCTCCTTGTGCGCGACGGATGGCTCGCGCGAGCGCTGTGGGTTGACTACGGCCAGCCGCCGGCTGCGGCCGAGCGCACTGCAAGCAAGGCGCTCGCGGCGCACTACGGGCTCCAGTGGCGGGAGGCCGCGGTAGGCGGCATGACGGTTCCGCCGGAAGGGGAGATACCGGGCCGAAACGACCTCCTCGTGGCTACCGCGCAGGCATCTGTCCCGAGGATCTCTGTTGCGATCGGTGTGCATGCAGGGACGTCTTATCCGGATTGTTCCCAGGAGTGGCTGCGTGCCTGGCAATCGCTGCTGGATGTCCAGCATGGTGGTGTCGTCGCTCTGCTGGCCCCGCTTGCTCGACTACGGAAACCCGAGGTACTCGCGCTGGCTCAGGAACATCAGGTACCAATGGCGCTGACCCACAGTTGTGAGAGAGGATCGTCTCCGTGCGGTCAGTGCCTTTCGTGCCGCGACCGCCGCGATGCTCATGTTGGCGCGTAACCGCACTCTTCAACTCACTGAGTCGGGTCTGCGTAGTCCGCTGCTGATTCCGTCCGTGTCTAGCAAAGGTTTCCCGCTGGTCGGAGGCCTGTCCGAGGCGGGTTTGGTCCTGCCCCTCGTCATTGATGACATGGCCGAGAGCCTGCTCATCTCCGCCTACGACGTCTACCACGGCTTGCTCCTGGACCATGAACGGCTGATGGGGAACGGGGGTGGCGAGACGATGTATGCCCGGCCTTCGCTGCTCGTTCTGGACAGCGGCGGCTACGAACTCTCGGAGGTGTTCGAGAGCGGTGAGCGCAACCGCGGGCCACGTGAAGTCCGAAGTTTCGGCCGGGCACAGTTCGAGTTCGTTGTGGAGAAGCTGTCGCGCGATCGGGACCTCCTGGTCGTCACGTACGACGAGCCCGACGCGCACCGGCCCTCGTATCGGAAGCAGCGCGAAGGTGCGCAGCAGTTCGCGGATGAGCGCCCGCAGCTAAAGATCGATTTTCTACTCAAACCCCCGGGAGGTGACGCGTTCATCGTGCCAGCGGAACTTGCGGCGGAAGCCAGCGCTCTCGCCACGTTCGACGTGGTCGGCGTTACCGAAAAAGAGCTCGGGGAGACGCTGCTAGAGCGCGTGCTAGGCCTGGCACGTCTTCGACGTCTACTCGACTCATCTGGTTGCGCCGCCGTCCCCTTGCACGTCTTTGGTGCCCTCGACCCTGTTATGACACCGCTGTACTTCATGGCTGGCGCCGAAGTGTTCGACGGACTCAGCTGGTTGCGCTACGCATATTACGACGACACGGCCGTGCACCCGGACGAACTCGCCGTGATCACCGGGAGTTTCGATGCCAGTAGAGTCCTCCGCGAGGCGGAGCGCTACTTGTCCAACCTCCGCCAGCTCAGCCTGCTCAGGGAACGGCTGACGCAGTGGGCAAGTGAACCCGAGCAGTACGAGCTCCTCGGCCGTCATCACGAGAGGCTCCGCGAGATTTACGAAACGATGCAGGATCAGCTCAGGAGGGATGACTAGCACGTGGGCGGCAGTGGTGGCGGTGGTAAGTACCCATCATCGACCGAAGATATTCAGGCAGTGCGCGAAGAAGCGCTCCGTAGCTTGCGGCAGCAGAAACGCGATGTCGCCGTCAATGAGGTGCTTTCTGAGACACTGCGCCGGTTCAACGATCGTGATGTCGAGCTCACGCGCGACCGACTGGAGGCGATCAAGGAAGCACTCGGACCGCTGGCCGTCGACTTCGACCGACTGCTTTTCGGTGGCAGTGTCGCCAAGCACACCTACGTCGACGGACTAAGCGACATTGACGCTCTCGTAGTAATCGATGCGGCAGACACCAGCCCCGGCAGGGTAGTCGAGCAGCTGCGGACGTCCGTCTCGCAGCGGCTCAGCACAGGCGAGGTGGTAGACATCTCCGCTGGAAGATTGGCCGTGACAGTTCGGTACAGCGATGGAACCGAGATCCAGCTGCTGCCGGCCGTGGAACGAGACGGCCGGACCTCGATCGCATCGGAGGACGGCAGGGCGTGGCGTCAGATTCGCCCCCGCAAGTTTGCCGAGAAGCTCACGCAGGTAAACCAGGCAAATGGCCAACAGGTTGTCCCGACCATCAAGCTAGCAAAAGCAGCCCTGCAGAACCTGCCTGAGGCACACCAGTTGTCCGGGTATCACGTCGAGGCGATCGCAGTGGACGCTTTCCGGTCCTACGAGGGCCGCCGCGACCGGGCTTCGATGCTCGTCCACCTCATTCGGCATGCTGAGCACGCCATACTGCGGCCGACCGGCGACATCACCGGCCAGTCCGTGCATATCGATCAGCACCTCGGTCCTCCCAGCAGCCAGGCTCGGCGGAACGTCAGCGCAGCGCTGGGGCGGCTGGCATCGCAGCTGGCAGATGGAAGCGCAGACGACTACCGGCGGTTGCTCGATGACTGATCCGGACGAGCCAGAGGACGCTACTAAGCGCGCTCTGGAGGGACTTCGGCGGCAACGGCGTCTGGTCGACCAGGGGTTGACCATGCAAGCCCGGCTCAGGGATCGAGACCAGCTGGTAGGAACCTCGCTGCTGTGCGCGATTCTCGTCCTGTCCGTCGTCGGCGTTGCGTTCGCGTTCGCGGGTCCCGATCACACAGTGACGTTGATCGGCATCACCGCAGCAAGAACCACCTGGCTCGGTTGGCTCGCCGTCGGGACGCTCATACTCGTCTTGGTCGAACTCGTCGTAGACAGGCGTGGAGCGGCGCAACGCCGCAGCGATGCGGTCCGTGTGCTCGGCGCGCTGAAGGCTGAGTACCGCGTGCCGCCAGCGGCTGGCGACGAGGTCGCGGCTGCGGCCAGAATGAGTGAGCGGTACGCGCAAGCCATGGAGACCATACCCGCGGTGCCGGAGCAGTCGTTCAACCGATTGAAGGCCGCGCACCTGCGTAAGGTCGAGATCAGTAGACTGCTTTCGGAGCACCCAGGAATGTCCTACCGTCAAGCACGTGCTCTTGTAGCGCGGCGCCACAAAGGCATCCGCTCGTGAATCCGGGCGCGCCAAGCACCGAAGAGCTCGTCCGCCTGTACCTGACGGCCAAGAGCATCGTCATCGAGCGCGGATTTGCCGACGAGA
>JBOHCG010000416.1:0-7147 GCA_050698735.1 Streptosporangiaceae bacterium
GACCTGCGGATCGCGGGCCGCGCGGCCAGGCTGCGCTGGATCGGCCCGCCGGGTCCGGACCTGGCGGTCGGAGCCTGGCTGCTGCCGGAGCTTGTCGGCCGCGGGGTGGCGATGGACCTGGTGCTGACCGGCCGCTGGGTGGACGCCGCGGAAGCGCTCGCCCTGGGCCTGGTCAGTCGCGTAGAGGAGGACCCGGGACGCTCTGCCGAGCGGATCGCCGCCGACCTGGCCGCCCGCGGCACCGGCGCGGGCGCAAAGGCCGTCGCGGCGGCCGGCGGCCTGCTCGACCGCCTGCGCGCCGAGCGCGAAGTCAACCGCTTGGCCTGGGCCCGCCTCACCGGAAGCCAGAAATGACGGGGAAGGGCCATCGCCGACGGGTAATGAAACCGGGGTTTCAGCACACTGGGAGGTACTGGAAGCCGGGTTTCATGTCGCGATGCGGGCCAAGCACCTTGTCGGCTGGCGGCGGGGAGGCGGACGGGTGTCAGCGATGAACGATTACCTGGACTGGAGCGAGGCGGGCTGGCGACGGCATCTGCCCGGGGCGGCCGACCTCTCGGCCTTTGTCGCCGGGCTCGGCGGCGAGACGATCCCGGCGCTGGCCGCGGCGGCCGCGGCGGCGGCGCCTGACCGGGTGGCGGTCAGCGTCGACGGCGAGACGGCCACCCACGCCGAACTCGACGCCGCGGCGGCCAGGGTCGCGGGCTGGCTGGCCCGCCGGATCCGGCCCGGTGACCGGGTGCTGCTCGCCGCGGGCTCGAGCGTCGGCTTCGTCGGATGCTACCTGGGCGCGCTGCGGGCAGGCGCGGTCGTGGTGCTCGCTAACCCCGGCTACACCGCCGCCGAACTCGGGCACATTGCCGCCGACTCCGGGGCGGTGCTGGCCTTCGCCGACCGTGAGCCAGCCGGGCGGCTGGCCGGGCTGCCGAAGCCGCCGCCGACGGTCGAGGTCGCCGACCAGCCCGATAATACGGACCCACTCGACGACGTGGCCGTCCGCCCGGAGGACATCGCGCTGCTCGCCTACACCTCGGGCACGACCGGCAAGCCCAAGGGCGTACCGCTGACCCACCGCCAGATGGCGGTCTCGATCCGTGCCGCGATGGCGGCCTGGTGCTGGCAGGCCGATGACGTGCTCGTGCACGCGCTACCGCTGTATCACCAGCACGGACTGGGCGGCGTGCACGCGGCGCTGATCGCGGGCGGCACGGTGCACATCAGGTCTCGGTTCAGCGCGGCCGAACTGGTGCGGACGATCGCGGACGCGCGCGCCAGCGTGGTGTTCGCGGTGCCCACCATCTACCAGGCGCTGGCGGATTCGGCCGTGGCATCCGGTCCCGAACTCCGGCGGCTGCGGCTGGCCGTGTGCGGGTCGGCCCCGCTGAGCCCCGCGCTCGCCGAGCGGCTGACCGAGGTGCTCGGCCGGGTGCCGCTGATCAGGTACGGCACCACCGAGTCGGGGCTCGACATCTCCAACCCCCTCGACGACGCCCGTGGCGACACGGTAGGGGTCCCGCTGCCCGGTGTGCTGGTCAGAATCCGGGGCGCTGATGCCGAGGCGGACCCGGGCGCGGACGGCGAGATCGAGGTCCGCGGACCGCAGGTGTTCGCGGGCTACTGGCGCGATCCGGCCGCCACCGCGGCGGCTTACACCCAGGACGGCTGGTTCCGAACCGGGGATGTCGGAGCCGTGGATCCTGGGACCGGGCACCTGAGGATCCGCGGCCGGATCAAGGAAATGATCATCACCGGGGGCCTCAACGTCTACCCACGCGAGGTGGAGATCGTCCTGGAGGCCCATCCGTCGGTGGCGGAGGCGGCCGTGGCCGGAATCCCGGACGATCACTGGGGCGAGCAGGTGACGGCCTGGGCAGTGCTGCGGGAAGGATGCCTGTTCGACGAGGCCGCGCTCATCGCGCACGCCCGTACCCGGCTGGCCGCCTACAAGTGCCCCAAGCGGGTGTTCCGGCTGGCCGCCCTGCCTCGCAACCATGTCGGCAAGATCATTCGCGGCGCGCTGAGCCATGGCGCGTGACGCGTGTTTATAGGCCGCCCGGTGACTCTCCGTCGTTAGAGCTTCAGCTCACGATCCCGTGTGCCAGATTCCAGCGCTGCGCGGAGAGGTAGCCATCCACAAGCCCCCAGATCCATGCACCGATCAGGATCGGGATGCCGATCAGGAAGAGCGCCAAGACCCAGCCGACCATATAGATGACCAGGATGATGACTCCGCGTGTCGCGTCCCCGTTGACCATTGACCCGACGCCGGGGATAAAAAACGACACAATCACCCCTAGTGCCGGATTTTTGGGCAAGATGGCCGGCTGCACGACCTGAGCCTGCTGCGCACCCTGATAGTACTGCGGGACCTGAGCCTGCTGCGCACCCTGGTAGTACTGCGGGACCTGAGCCTGCTGCGCACCCTGATAGTACTGGGGGACCTGAGCCTGCTGCGCAGCCTGGTAGTACTGCGGGACCTGAGCCTGTGGCGCACCCTGGTAGTACTGCGGAGCCTGAGCCTGTGGCGCAGCCTGATAGTTCACTGCAGCCTGGCCTCCCTGCCCCGGCCAAGCAGTCTCCTGCGCCGGGAATTGCGGCGCAGGATACCCGTCTTCGGAACCCATCTCCCACCCCTTCGGTCTTCGGCTGGTTCCCCCCACGGAAACCTTGAGCCTAGATGGCGATAATTTGACTCAGGATCTGACCCTTTGTCAACAGCTAACTAGATGCGCGGCGCCCTGATGGCGGTGGCGTGGCCGCCGCCACAGAAGCCTCCCTACCCGGCTGGTCGCCGAGCGCGACATGGCCGACGTCCCGTTCCAGCATCTCGGCGATGACGCGCCGGGTGAGCGCTCGGCCGCCGCGGCAGTGTGACCACTGATCGTTCGGCAAAAAATCATTTCAATCATCCCGAACGGGCGGTGGTATTACGGCCCCGCATATGTCAGGCCCACGAGGTTGCCGTCCCGCGGCTACCGCTCGGCGGCGAGCTGGGCCTCCAGCTCGCCGAGCACACGGTAGCACGGAAGGACCTCGCGGACGCTGGAGTTCGGCTCGCGGCCCTCGCGGATTGCCGAGACGAACTCGCGGTCCTGCAGCTCGATGCCGTTTGTCGATACGTCGACCTTGGACATGTCGATCGGCTCCTCGCGCCCGGTGACCAGGTCGTCGTAGCGGGCGATGTAGGTGCCGTTGTCGCAGATGTAGCGGAAGAAGCTGCCGAGCGGCCCGTCGTTGTTGAAACTCAGCGACAGCGTGCAGATCTTCGCGGTCGGCGTGCGCAGCTGGATCGACATGTCCATCGCGATGCCGAGCTCGGGGTTGACCGGCCCCTGCACGGCGTGCGCGATCCGCACCTCCTCGCCAGCCTGGTACTGGAACAGGTCGACGGTGTGCGCGGCGTGGTGCCAGAGCAGGTGATCGGTCCAGCTGCGGGGCTGGCCGAGGGCGTTGGAGTTGGTGCGCCGGAAGAAGTAGGTCTGGACGTCCATCTGCTGGATCGACAGCTCGCCCGCCGTGATCCGGCGGTGGACCCACTGATGCGACGGGTTGAACCGCCGGGTGTGCCCGACCATGCAGGTCAGGCCGGTCTCCTGCTGCACCCGCCGGACTTCCTGCGCGTCCGCCCAGCTGTCCGCGAGCGGGATCTCGACCTGGACGTGCTTGCCCGCGCGCATCGCGGCGATCGACTGCCGCGCGTGCAGCTGGGTGGGGGTGCACAAGATGACGGCGTCCACGTCGTCGCGGCGCAGCGCGTCGCCGAGGTCGGTGGAGGCGTGGCCGGCGCCGTACTTCTCCGCGACCTCCTCGGCCTGCTCCAGCCTGCGGCTGATCACCGACGTGACGGTGACGCCGTCGATGACCGCGAGAGCGTCCAGGTGCTTGATGCCGAACGCGCCGGCTCCGGCGACTGCGATGCGCATGGGCCTAGGTCTCCTCGGGGGACGAGTCGACGGGCCTGACCACCATGTGCCCTACGGCGGTGTTGGAGCCTGGCACGTGGTAGAAGCGGTAGAGCTCGGTGACCTTGGGGCCCATCGCGCCGCGCATGATCAGCTGCATGACCAGCTCGATCCCCTCCGAGCCCGCCTCGCGCACGTACTCGATGTGCGGCACGAGGGCCAGGTTGTCCGGGTCGTCGACAAGCCGGTCGAAGAACGCGTTGTCGAATTCGGAGTTGATGAACCCGGCGCGGGGCCCCTGCAGCTGGTGGCTCATCCCGCCGGTGCCCCAGACGTGCACCGTGATGTCCTCGTCGAAGCTCTCCACCGCCCGCCGGATGGCCTTGCCCAGCATGTAGCAGCGGTGGCCGGTCGGCGGCGGGTACTGCACGACGTTGACCGCGAGCGGGATGACCCGCACCGGCCACTCCTCCGGCTGGCCGTAGACCAGGGACAGCGGCACGGTGAGGCCGTGATCCACGTCGAGCTTGTACAGCAGGGTGAGGTCGAACTCGTCCAGGATCAGCGACTGCGCCAGGTGCGCCGCCAGCTCGGGATGACCCTGCACGACCGGCACCGGGCGGGCGCCGTATCCCTCGTCGGCGGGCGGGAACTCATCGGCGCAGCCCAGCGCGAACGTGGGCACGATCTCCGGGGTGAACGCGGTCGCGTGGTCGTTGTAGACGAGGATCACCACGTCAGGAACCTCGCTGGCGGCCCAGGCCTTGGTCCAGTCGTACCCGGCGAACAGCGGCTTCCAGTAGGGTTCGGAGGTCTTGCCGAGGTCGATCGCCGCCCCGATGGCCGGGATGTGGCTGGTGGTCAGCCCGGCGGTGATGCGCGCCATGTCAGCTTCTGTCCTTCACCGAGCGCCAGCCTTCGGGTGAGCGTCCTCCGGTTATCATCATCTGCTGGTAGTCCTCGATGTTCATGCCGGTCATCGTGGACACCGCCTGGAGGTAGCTCAGGCCGTCGGTGGCGAAGATCTTAGCCAGGAAGTAGATGTTCCCGCCGAGTTCCAGCATCGCGTTGTAGTCGCGGTCGAGCACGGCCTGCTTCTGCGCCTCGCTCATCGGCCACTCGTCCAGGCAGGCGCGTTCGTCGGCCTTGAACCGCTCCCTGTTCTCCGCCTTCATCAGGCTCATGCAGAACTGGTTCAGGTTGTAGCCCGCCTTCGCCCGCTGCGCCGTGAACACCCTGGTGCCGGGGATGTCATCGAACTCAGAAGTGTAATCGGTCATCTGACCTCCCAGTACAGGCGCTGCGGGTTGTCGACGAGCAGCCGGCGCTGCAGGTCGTCGGTGGGGGCGATCCGCGGGACGATGTCGACGAGCGCGCCGTCGTCGGGCATGTGGCTCTTCATGTTCGGGTGCGGCCAGTCGGTCCCCCACAGCACCCGGTCGGGAAACGTCTGCACGATGTGGCGGGCGAACGGGACGAAATCGTCGTACGTCGGCGGCCCGGAGACCGACAGCCGCTCCGCGCCGCTCACCTTGGCCCAGACGTTCTCGTTCTCGCGCATGAAGCGGTTGAACAGCTCGAAGCGCGGGCCGTCGAGCGGCTGGGTCACGTCGGGCCTGCCCATGTGGTCAACGACGACGACCGTGGGCATGCTGGTGAAGAGCTGCCAGCGTTCGGCCAGGTCGGGGGCCTCGAAGTAGACGACGATGTGCCACCCGAGCTCGGCCACCTGGTCGACGAGGCCTCTGTAGTAACCGTCGGGCTTGGGGTCGGCCAGGCGGCGCACGAAGTTGAACCGGATGCCCCGGACGCCGGCCGCGTGCAGGTCGTCGAGCTTGGCCCTGGACACCCCGGGTTTCACGGTAGCCACGCCGCGGGCCCGGTCTCCCGCCGTCAGCAGCGCGTCCGCCATCGCGCGGTTGTCGGCGCCGTGGCAGGTCGCCTGGACGATGACGTTGCGGTCGAAGCCGAGGAAGTCGCGCCGCTCGAACAGCACCTCCTTGGGCGCGTCGGTCGGCGTGTACTTGCGCTCGGGCGCGTAGGGGAAGACGTCTCCCGGGCCGAACACGTGACAGTGGGCGTCAACGGCGCCGGGCGGCGGGACGAAGGCCGGCTTGCTCGGATCCGGGTCGAAGGTGAGCCAGTCGGCGTCGGGGGTGAACGTGGCGGTCATCTATCGTCCTCGTGCCTGGAGGGCCGTATCGAGCCGCGGGTACACCCGCCGGGCGTTGCCCTCGAACACCCTCGCGCGTTCGGCCTCCGAGATGTCCGCCGCGTCGACGTACCGCTTGGTGTCGTCGAAGTAGTGGCCGGTCTGCGGGTCGATGCCGCGGACGGCGCCCACCATCTCGGACCCGAACAGGACGTTGCCCGCGTCGATGACCTGCAGCAGCAGGTTGATGCCCGGCTGGTGGTAGACGCAGGTGTCGAATGACACGTTCTGCATCACGTGCTCGGCCAGCGGCGGCTTCTTCAGCATGTCGGCAAGCCCGCGGTAGCGCCCCCAGTGGTAGGGGACGGCCCCGCCGCCGTGCGGGATCACGAGCCTGAGCGCCGGGAAGTCCGCGAACAGGTCACCCTGGATGAACTGCATGAACGCCGTGGTATCGGCGTTGATGTAGTGCGCGCCCGTGGCGTGGAAGACGGGGTTGGCGCTGCTGGATACGTGCACCATGGCGGGCACGTCGAGCTCGACCATCTTCTCGTATATCGGGTACCAGTACCGGTCGGTCAGCGGCGGGGATGTCCAGTACCCCCCGCTCGGGTCCGGGTTGAGGTTGCAGCCGACGAACCCGAGCTCGAGCACGCATCGCTCGAGTTCGGCCACCGACGCCTTCAGCCCGGCGCCCGGCGACTGCGGCAGCTGGCAGACGCCGGCGAACGTCTCCGGGAACAGCCCGACGACGCGCGCGATCAGGTCGTTGCAGGCCCGCGACCACTCCTCGCTGATCCGCTCGTCGCCGAGTTGGTGGGCCATGGCCGAGGCCCGCGGCGAGAAGATCGTCATGTCCGCGCCGCGCTCGCGGATCAGCCTGAGCTGGTTCTGCTCGATCGACTCGCGGATCTCGTCGTCTTCGATCCGCGGGTAGGCGGGCGTCGGGCGGCCCTCGGCGAACGCGGCGAGCTGCTCCTTGCGCCAGGCATCGTGCTGGGGCGGGGCGGTCGTGTAATGGCCGTGGCAGTCGATGATCATCGCGGCGTTTCCCCGTCCCAGGTCGACGCGGGCACGAGGACCTCGCCGCGCA
>JBOHCG010000417.1:0-7142 GCA_050698735.1 Streptosporangiaceae bacterium
CCCCGTACCGGTGCCGGCGCAGGCAGCGGCCCGCCTCGCCCAGGCGCAGGCGGCCGGGGGCGCGGCGGCACCCAGGGCGCCTTCGGGCGTCCCGGCGGGCGTCCGTCCCGGAGCCGGACGTCGAGGAAGCAGCGGCGCCAGGAGTTCGACAACATGCAGGCGCCGACGATCGGCGGCGTCCAGGTCCCGCGCGGCAACGGCCAGGTGGTCCGGCTTAGCCGCGGCGCCAGCCTGAGCGACTTCGCCGACAAGATCGGGGCCAACCCGGCGTCGCTGGTCCAGGTGCTGCTGCACCTCGGCGAGATGGTGACCGCCACCCAGTCGGTCAACGACGAGACGCTGCAGTTGCTCGGTGCCGAGCTGAACTACGCCGTCCAGGTCGTCTCGCCGGAGGAAGAGGACAGGGAGCTGCTCGAGTCGTTCGACATCGAGTTCGGCCAGGACGAGGGCGAGGAGACCGACCTGGTGGCCAGGCCGCCGGTCGTCACCGTGATGGGTCATGTCGACCACGGCAAGACCAAGCTGCTCGACGCGATCAGGCACACCAACGTGGTGGCTCGCGAGGCCGGCGGCATCACCCAGCACATCGGCGCGTACCAGGTCACCACCGAGGTCGACGGCGACGAGCGGAAGATCACCTTCATCGACACGCCGGGCCACGAGGCGTTCACCGCCATGCGTGCCCGCGGCGCCGAGACCACCGACCTGGTGGTGCTGGTGGTCGCGGCCGACGATGGCGTGAAGCCGCAGACCACGGAGGCGCTCAACCACGCGCAGGCGGCGGGAGTGCCGATCGTGGTGGCCGTCAACAAGGTCGACAAGGAGGGCGCGGATCCGCAGCGGGTCCGGGCGCAACTGACCGAGTACGGGCTCGTCGCGGAGGAGTTCGGCGGCGACACGCAGTTCGTGGACGTGTCCGCGACCAAGCGGACCGGCATCTCGAGCCTGCTCGAGGCGATCATCCTGACCGCCGACGCCTCGCTCGACCTGCGGGCCAACCCGAACCAGGACGCGCAGGGCGTCGCCCTGGAGGCGCACCTGGACAAGGGCCGCGGCCCGGTGGGCACGGTGCTCGTGCAGCGCGGCACGCTGCACGTCGGCGACTCGATCGTCTGCGGCGAGGCGTTCGGCCGGGTGCGGGCCATGCTGGACGAGAACGGCGAGACGATTAGCGAGGCCCCGCCGTCCCGGCCGGTCATGGTGCTCGGCCTGACCGCCGTGCCCGACGCGGGCGACAACTTCCTCGTCGTCACCGATGACCGGGTGGCCAGGCAGATCGCCGAACGCCGGGAGGCGCGCGAGCGCGTCGCCCAGTTCGCCCAGGGGCGGCGCCGGGTCACGCTCGAGGACCTGGAGTCGGCGTTCAAGGCGGGCGAGCGCGAGGAACTGCTGCTGATCATCAAGGGCGACGTGTCCGGTTCGGTGGAAGCCCTTGAAGACGCGCTTGTCCAGCTCGACGTAGGCGAGGAGGTCAGCCTGCGGGTGATCGGCCGCGGCGTCGGCGCGATCACGCAGGACGACGTGAACCTGGCCATCGCCTCCAGTGCGGTGATCATCGGCTACAACGTCAGGCCGGCCGGCCGCGCGGGCGAACTTGCCCAGCGCGAGGGCGTCGACATCCGCTACTACTCGATCATCTACCAGGCGATCGATGAGGTCGAGGCCGCGCTCAAGGGCATGCTCAAGCCCGAGTTCGAGGAGATCCAGCTCGGCACGGCGGAGGTCAGAGAGGTCTTCCGGGTGCCGAGGGTCGGCAACATCGCCGGCTGCATCGTCCGCACCGGCTCGATCCACCGCAACAGCAAGGCGCGGCTGATCAGGGACAGCGTGGTGATCTCCGACAACCTGACGGTCGAGTCGCTGCGCAGGTTCAAGGACGACGCGACCGAGGTCCGCGAGGGCTTCGAATGCGGTATCGGCATCGGCTACAACGACGTCAGGATCGAAGACACGATCGAGACGTTCGAGATGAGGGAGAAGCCAAGGGCCTGACCAGGCACCAGGGCCGGGGCGGAGTAACGCCGTGTATGTCGCGGCGCTGACGCTGGACGTGCTGCTGGGCGACGTGCACTCGCTGAAGGCCAAGCGGGCCGTCGTCCGGCCGCTCGTCGCCGAGTTGCGTCGGCGATACCCGGGCGTCGCGATCGCCGAGACCGGCCACCTGGATCTGCACCGGCGGGCCGAGATCGGCGTGGCCGTGGTGTCCGCCAGCGCCGCCAACGCGATGAGCGTGCTCACCGAGTGCGAGGACGTGGTCGCCCGGCATCCCGAGATTGAGCTGCTGTCGGCCAGGCATCGGCTGTTTAACGAGGAGGAGTGACGGAGCATGGATGTCGCGAGGGCGCGCAAGCTCGCCGACAGGATCAGTCAGATCGTCGCTGAGATGCTCGAACGGCGGATCAAGGACCCCAGGCTCGGCTTCGTGACCGTCACCGAGGCACGGCTCACCAACGACCTGCGCGAGGCCACCGTGTACTACACGGTGATGGGATCCGAACAGGAGCGGGCCGACACCGCGGCGGCCCTGGCCAGCGCCACGGGCATCATCAGGTCCGAGGTCGGCAAGCAGATCGGCCTGCGGCACACCCCGTCGCTCGCCTTCGTCGCCGACGACATCCCGCAGACCGTGCAACGGATCGAGGACCTGGTCAGCCAGGCCATGCAGGCCGACGCCGAACTTGCCCGCAGCCGCGTGGGCGCGGTCCCGGCCGGCGACCCGGATCCTTACCGCAAGCCCGCCGAGGACGACCAGGACGATCCCGACGAATGAGCGCGAGCGGCCTGGTCATCGTCGACAAGCCGGGCGGCATGACCTCGCACGACGTCGTGGCGCGGATCCGCAGGCTGGCCGGCACCAGGAAGGTCGGGCACGCGGGCACCCTGGACCCGATGGCCACCGGCGTGCTGGTGCTGGGTGTTGAGAAGGCCACCAGGCTGCTCGGCTACCTGACCCTCACCGAGAAGGAGTACGCCGCCACGATCAGGCTCGGCCAGTCGACGAACACCGACGACGCCGAGGGCGAGATCACCAATACCGCCACCGCCGCCAACGTTTCCGCGGAGACGCTCGCCACGGAGGTGGCCCGGCTGACAGGTGAGATCCTGCAGGTCCCTCCGGCAGTCAGCGCGGT
The DNA here is from genome assembly GCA_050698735.1 of Streptosporangiaceae bacterium. Taxonomy (GTDB): domain Bacteria; phylum Actinomycetota; class Actinomycetes; order Streptosporangiales; family Streptosporangiaceae; genus Palsa-504. Next base: position 3,132 of record JBOHCG010000417.1, read on the forward strand.
CAAGGTCGGCGGCCAGCGCGCCTACAAGCTGACCAGGGCGGGCGCAGCGCCCCAGCTCCAGCCCAGGCCGGTCACCGTCCACGAGTTCACCGTCACGGCCACCCGCGAAGCCGGCGACTTGCTGGACGTCGACGCGACCGTGCGCTGCTCGAGCGGCACCTACATCAGGGGGCTGGCCAGGGACCTCGGCGCCGTGCTCGGCACCGGCGGCCACCTGACCCGGCTGCGCCGCACCCGGGTCGGCGGCTACGGCATCGAGCAGGCAAGCACCCTGGACCAGCTCGCCGAGCGCTTCGACGTCCTGCCCCTCGAGGACGCCGCCGCCGCGGTCTTCCCGCGCAGGGACCTGACCCCGGACGAGGCCCGCCGCCTTACCACCGGCGCCCGCCTTCCCGCCGTCGGCGCCGCCCAGGACAGCGCCAGCCCGGTAGCCGCCTACGCCCCCGACGGCAGGCTCATCGCGCTGGTGACCGAGGAGTCCGGCCAGGCGCGTCCGCTTGTCGTCTTCGCAGACGCCGGCACGGCCCGCTGATAACCCGAACGCAGTCCGGCACCCCGCATGGTTAGGCTGTTGTTCTCCGGCGATGAAGGAGGAAGGGGGATCGTGCACCTCTGGTACGGCTTGGCCGAAGTGCCTTCAGACTGGGACGGAAGCGTCGTGACGATCGGCGTGTTCGACGGCGTGCACCGCGGTCACCAGCGCGATGTGCGGCGGGCGGCCGAGATCGCGCGGGCGAGGAACCTGCCGGTCGTGGTGGTCACGTTCGACCCGCACCCGGACGAGGTGGTCAGGCCAGGCTCGCACCCGGCCGTCCTCACCACCGGGCGCCGGCAGGCGGAACTGCTTGCCGACCTGGGCGCCGACGCCGTGTGCGTGCTCCCGTTCAACCTCGAGTTCTCCAGGCTGAGCCCCGATGAGTTCGTGCACGTGGTGCTGTCCGAGCGGCTGCACGCCGCCGCCGTAGTCGTGGGGGAGAACTTCCGGTTCGGCCACAAGGCCGCAGGCGACGTGGCGCTGCTCGCCCAGCTTGGCGAGAAGTACGACTTCACCGCCGAGGGCGTGCCGCTGCTCGTGCTTGACGGCGTGACGATCTCCTCCAGCTACGTCAGGGAGCGCCTGGCGGCGGGCGACGTGGCCGCCGCCGCCGCCGCGCTCGGCCGCCCGCACCGGGTGGAAGGCGTCGTGGTCCGCGGTCACATGCGAGGCCGCGCCCTGGGCTTCCCGACCGCGAACCTGCAGACCCCGGCGCACACCGCGATCCCCGCCGACGGCGTCTACGCAGGCTGGCTGACCAGCCTCGACTACAGCGGTAACGCGGTCAGCCGCTGGCCCGCGGCGATCTCGGTGGGCACCAACCCGACCTTCGGCGGCGGCGCCCGCTCCGTGGAGGCCTACGCGCTCGACCGCGACGACCTGGACCTCTACGGCGCCCGCGCCGCCATCGACTTCGCCGTCCGCCTCCGCGGCACCGAACGCTTCGACACCGTAGCAGCCCTGGTCGCCCAGATGCACGAGGACGTAGCCCAGGCCCGCGTCCTCACCGCCAGCTAACCGCCGCCTCGCCGTCACCCGTACCCGCATGGCAACCACCGTCCCGCGCCCGTATCCCTAGGCGACCGCCGTCCCCGCCGCATCTTTCTTTTTCTGCCCGAACGATGGTGGAGCTCCGCCCCGCCACCCGGTCCGTCGCGTGAGGCTTCGCGTCTAAGACCGTCACTGCGTGCGCTTCCACCACTGCCGGACAGGCCCCTGGTCGGCGCCCCCCGCGAACGCGGTCAGCACCCGGATCGCCTCCTGCCAGAGCGCGTCGAGCGCGCCGCCGCGCGGCGACCCCGGCTGGTCGCAGGCGCGTAGCTTGCGGGACACCGAACGGGTTACGAAATTCCTGGGTCAGCTCCACGCTGGCCGACGTGCCCGCGATCGCCTCGCGGACATCGACGGCCTCAAGCGGCAGATTGCCCCGGCTGGTCGCAAGCGCGCCCAGCCCGGCGTCAGGCTCCGCCGGCTACTCGGTCTCCCGGACCCGGCCGCCCGCCCGCACCGGGCCCGATGACGGCTCGGCCGGATCGGTGGCGGCCAGAGTCTCGGCCGCGAGCTCCGTCAGCTCGGCGATCGTCCACGACTCTTGCATGCGGCCATCGTGACACTGTAATAGTTACAGCGTCAATGACAGCATCAGGGCTCGAGAAGCACCTTGACGGCGCCGGTGCGCCGCGAGTCCTTCAGCGCCAGGATGGCCTCGTCCCACCGCTCCAGCGGGAAGCGGTGCGTGATGACGGGCGTCAGGTCCATGCCGCCCGCCACGAAGTCGAAGTAGTGCTCCATGGCATGCTTGGCCACGCCGTCCACCTCCTCGACGCCGAAGCCGTTCGAGCCGATGACGCGCAACTCCTTGAAGTACAGCGGCGTCCACTCGAAGCGCTTGGGCGGCTCCACGCCGGATACGACGAGCGTGCCGCCGGTCATGAGCAGGCGCAGTGACGTCTCCACGGTCTCGGTGGAACCGATCGTGTCGTAGACGACGGCCGGGCCGTCCTGCAGCCAGTCGTGCTTGCTCCACGGCGTGAGCGGCGTCGTTCCGACCCGGCGTGCGACCTGCGCGACGAGCTCGTCGGGCGAGGAGGAAAGCACCGCGTGGGCGCCGAGCCTGGTGGCGAGCTCGGCCCGGGCGCCCGACCGGGTCGCGGCCCACACCTCGGCGGCCGGATACAGGTGGCGGAGCAGCGCGATCACGGCGAAGGCGAGCGTGCCCGAGCCGTAGACCAGGACGGCCTGGCCATCGACGGGCGGCGCGAGCAGGATCGACCGCAGCGAGACGCTGACCGGGTCCGCAAGCACCGCGGCCTCGTCGCTGACGTGGTCGGGGATGGCGAACAGCTGCGAGGGGTGTGCGCAGAAACGCTCGGCGTGCGCGCCGAAGGCAGCCGCGCAGTTCCCGAGGTGAATCGAGACCGGCAGGTCGCCGGAACGGAAGTTGCGGCACCAGGGGTAGCGTCCTGCCTTGCAGGCCTCGCACGGCGGGTCGATGCCGCGCGGAACGCACGACAGCCACGGGTTGAGCACCACCCGGGCGCCGTCATCAATCCGCCGCCCGACCACCTCATGCCCCAGCACGTGCGGAAACGACACAAGCGCGGTGAGCGGGTTGTCCCGGGAGCCGTTCAGCAGGATCTGCTTCACGTCCGAGCCGCAAAGGCCCGAGAACGTGGTCCGCACCCGCACCCAGTCATCGGCGGGCAGCGGCGGCTCGTCGATGTCTTCGATGCGGACCGGCGCGATGCGGGAAACGAAGACGTGCTTGTCGACGCGCCCGCCGATGGTCGAGGCCGCTTCCCTGGCCAGGCTGTGCCGGAACACCAGCGCCTTCACTTCGACCCTCCTTGTCCGAGCGTGCTTTCGAGCGCTGGCCGCAGCGCGGCCGCCCGCTCGGCCGCGACCTGGCGGGCAGCCTGAAGAGAACGACCCGCGAGCGGCTCCACGATCTCGACGTAACACTTGATCTTCGGCTCGGTCCCGCTCGGCCGCAGCACCACGCGGGCGTCGGCCAGCCGAAAGATCAGCACGTCAGACGATGGCAGCCCCAGCCAGCCCCCGTCCGAGGCGTTCGCCGCGCCGGACGACCCGGCCGCGCCGGACGACCCGGCCGCGCCGGACGACCCGGCCGAATGGACCGAGCCGGCCAGCGCGTCCCCGCCGGACCTGGCGGCGAGGTCTAGGACGCTCGACACCCGCAGGCCGCCGAACTCCGCCGGCGGATCAGTCCGCAACCGTCTCATGATCCGCGCCGGATCGGTAGTCCGCAGCGTGAGCTGGGTCGTCAGGTGAACCCCGTGGGCGGCCTCAAGCTCGTCGTATCGCTCGGCCACGGACCGGCCTGCCGCCTTCGCGTCCGTGGCGAGCCGGAGCATGGCCAGGGCGGCGCCGATGCCGTCCTTGTCCCGCACCACGTCCCCGACCATGTAGCCGAGCGCTTCCTCGTACCCGAACACAAAGCGCGCACCCGGCAGGCC
>JBOHCG010000418.1:0-7138 GCA_050698735.1 Streptosporangiaceae bacterium
CGCGCAGCGGAAGCGACCATGATCATCTTCATGATGCAAGAGTGTGAAAGCTCTCGACCTTGCCTTGGAATGGTAGCCGGCTCCTCCGTCGCCGCCTAGGCTCTTGTCCTGTCCAGCCGAAGGTTGCGAAGTCCAGGATTAGGTTGCGAGCGACCTTGCGAAGTCCGGACTTACCTCGCGTGTCGCAGCCGGGACGCGTACGAGTTTGCAGGTAGCAGCGAGCGCGACGGCGCTGGCACCGAGGCGATCTTGCCGTCGGCCAACTGCCGACCGCCGAATTCGCAAAGTAAGTCTGGACAGCTCCCCGCCCGGGCGTCCGGAGTTACATTGCGAAGCGCAGCTCAGCGCTCCGGCTCCTCGCAGTCTTCAGTCGGACAGGACAGCTCTTGAGCCTTCAGGGGGTACCGCGTGGCTCTGGCCGAATGTCAGTAGCCGGGGTGATACTCGGTTATGGAGCGGATGCGGATCACCAAGGTTCCCGGTGCCGTGTTCGCCGACACCCTGTTCCTTATTGGCCAGGCGTGGCTCAAGCGGTACGCCGGCGACATCGACGGCGCCGCGGCGGACCTGGCCGCCGCGATGAAACTGGTTCCGCTCGAGGCCGTCGAGACGATCCTGTTCATGATCGAGGCGGGTGAACTGCCCGAGCCTGCGCCCGGCGCCGCGATGGATGCCTGGCTCGAGCAGTGCCGCCAGGCCGGGGCCGGAGAGTTCCGGCTGACACTCGGCCAGCGCTCTGCGTCTGAGCGTCAGGTGGAGAGCACCGCGGAGTTCCTCGCGCGCCTGGCCCGGATCCGTGCGGAGGCCGAGGGCGCCGCCGCTCCTGCTCTGCCGCCTAAGCCGCTCAGTCTCGCCGACGAGATGCGAGACATGGGCCTGATTTAGCACCGCTCCCCCTTCGTGCCTGCGTCCCTTCTGGCGCGCACAATTATTGACACGTACGTGTCAATACGGATGATGGAGTCATGGCTAAGACCAGGCAAGACGTCACTATCATCCCGCGTCTCGTCACCGCTCTTGACCGCACCTGGGCGGCGATCCAGGCCCGTCATCCGGACGTTCCCGCCGTGGTGATCGCCCTCGGTGCCGGATCCGGTCCCGGCGGCCGCCCTGGGTACCTCAAGCTCGGGCACTTCGCTGACGCGCGCTGGCAGCGGGATGACACGCAGCTGCCGGAACTGTTCATCGGCGGCGAGGGCCTGGCCCGCGGTGCCCGCGAGGTTCTCGGCACGCTCCTGCACGAGGGTGCTCACGGCGTGGCCAGCGTCCGGGAGATCCAGGACACGAGCCGCCAGGGCCGGTTCCACAACACCCGGTACCGCGCCCTGGCCGAGGAGCTCGGCCTCACCGTTGCCAAGACTGGCTCGATCGGCTGGAGCGAGACGACCGTGCCGGGCGAGGCGGCGGCGCTGTACCGGGCCGAGCTCCGGCGCCTGGACGACGCGCTCGTTGCCTACCGGCGCGCCGAGCTCGTGACTGGCCGAGGCGGGCGGACGAATAGCAACAACGGGGTAGCGGCGCGCTGCGAGTGCGGGCGCCGGATCCGGGTCGCCGAGTCGGTGCTTGAGGCGGGCCCGATCACGTGCGGCCTGTGCGGCGGCGATTTCGAGGCGGCTGAGGCGGACAACTCCTGATCAAGATCTTTCCCTTTGCCTGGCCTGATGCTGTCTGTGTAGCTCTTGCTTCCTGACCTCGGCGGCTCGGAGAGGGGGTGAGGTCAGGAAGCAAGAGCGGAGCGCCCGTGGCAGCATCGGGCCAGGCCAGCGGCGTTAACCGCTGAGATGCGGTTCGCGTATGTCCGCACGCCCGGACGCTTCCCTGCGCGGCCAGTGTGCGCCCGGTCGCTCAGGTTTCAGGGGACTGCCCGCGCCGCCGTGACCGCGCTGAACTCGGGGCCTCCGTCGTTCCGGTGCCCTGGCGCGCCATGGCCAGCTCGGCCCGCGCGGTGTCGAGGTCGCGTTCGGCGCGTTCGGCCCGTGCGCGCAGTTCGCCGCGCGACTCCTCGAGCACCTGGGCGCGGGATCCCAGCGCGCTGCGCAGCTCGTCACGCTCGCGCGCCGCGTCGGCACGTACCCGCTCGAGCTCGGCCGCGTGCGCCGTGGGCACCTCGGCCAGTCGCTGGGCGGTGTCGGTGAGCCGCGCGAGGATCTCGTCCCGTTCCCGCTCGGCGTCGGCGCGCAGCTGCTCGAGGTCGCGCGCGCCGTCTTCGCGAACCCGCGTGGTCTCTGCGCGTGCGTCATCCGCGCGTGCTTCGGCAGTGGCGGCACGCTGCTCGGCGCCTTGGGCGTCCTGCTGATACCGGCGCGCCTGCTCGTGCGCCTGGTCCCGAGCGTCGTCAGCGGCGCGGACCTGCGCGTCGGCCGCGGCCCGGGCCTGCTCGATCGCCTCTTGCGCCTGCGCCTGCGCAGCGGCGATGCCCTCGGCCTTGTCCGCCTCGGCCCTCGCGATCGCGCTGTCCCGGTCTTCCTCGGCGATGGTGATGCGGGCCTGGGTCTCCTCGCGCACCTGCTCGACCTCGGCGGCGTGGGCGGCGGTGGCCTTCGCCAGCTGGTCGTGAGCTTCGCGCGCCCGGGTCTGCTCGGCGGCCAGGTGCTCGCTCATCTGCTCGGCGGCCTCGTCGGCGGCGGCGCTCATCTGCTCGGCGGTGGCGGCGCGGCGCTCGGCCTCGGCCCGTTCGGCCTCGGCGGTGGCGGCACGCTGCTCGGCGGCTGCCCGCGCGGATTCGACTTCGGCCTCGGCTGCGGTGGGGTCGCCGATGGCGGTCACGGCGGCGGTGAGCCGCTCGGCGGTGGCGGTCATCGTGCCGGCCAGGTCACGCATCTGCCGCAGGAGCTCGGCGCCGGTGACGCGGGCCATGGTGACGGGCTGCTCGGTCTCGGCCTCGCTGGTGGTGATCCCGCGCTCGGCGTCGGCCTGCCGCTTGCGTTCCCGCCATGCGGTCACGGGGTTGTGCGCCGGGTCGGCGCAGTATTCCGGCCGGCGTCCGGGCTTGGCCGTGGCGGCCTCGGGCGTGTTCTCGCAGCCGGGGAACTTGCATGCCGCTGGGGCGGTCGTGGTGACGGCTGGCTCGGTCATGGCCTCTCCTGGAGCTCTCGGCGGTGCTACGCACGAGTCTATACAATTTCATTTCATCACGCTAGAGTGTGAGGTAATGAAACTAATGTAATGTAATGAGACTGCTTCGCGCAGTCCCGTGTCACCGGCGCTGAAATGTCGGCGGCCCGGTCTATGGTCGGCCGTATGACTGAGATCGTGCCCGGGCCCAGGTGCTGGGCAATGACGTCGAGGACCAGGCCGACGCCGTGGCGGACGCCGCCGCGCGCTTGGCCGAGCTGCTCACCGCGTTCACGCAGGAACCTCAGCGTTCCCTGGACGCCATCGCGGTGTTCAAGGCCCTGAGCCGTGCCGCCGCGTCGATGGAGACGGCGGCGGCCGAGATGCGGCGGCAGGAGTGGTTCGATCTCGATGCCGATGACACGGCAGACGCTGAGGCCTCGGCGGCGTGGAACGGCGCCCTGGAAGGCCTGCGCTCTGCCTCGGGCACGTTCGAGTGGGTCGCTGACGGCTGGATCTGAGCAGCTGCACACCGCGCCGCTCGCAGACGCGCCGATTGTCGGCGGCCCGCGTTACGTTCGGTCCTATGGTTTACGGTGCCGACGGGCAGTACAGGACGTGCGCCTGGTGCCCGAACCCGATCCCCGGAGCGGGCCCGCCGTGACGCGGTGACATGCTCTAAGCGTTGCCGCCAGGCCCGGCATCGTTTCCTGCGAGCGGCCGGATACGCGGAATCGGTCACTGGCCGCCCGCTTCGGCTGGCCTACACCGACCCGCCTTACCCGGGCAACGCATGGATGTACCGAGACCATGAGGATTACGCCGGCGAGCGGTCGGCTAGCAGCCGGTGGCCGCTGCACGCCTGGGAGGCGGTCATCTACCATGGTGGCCGCCAGCTGGCCGGCCGCCGGCGTGCCGACTCCATCGTTTACGGGGTCGCGCCGGTCACGACGCTCCCCGGCCGCGTGATCGGCGCCAAGCCTGCCGCGGTGTGCCGGTGGATATTCGACCTGCTCGGCGCCGGGTCGCAAGATACTCTCGATGACCTGTTTCCCGGTTCGGGTGCGGTCGGCCGGGCCTGGGCTGCCTTGGCCGATCCGTCGCGCACGCCTCGAGGCGACGCGTCGTTTCAGGCCCGGGCCGACGCGTCGTGTACGGCCGCGCGCGACGGCTAGCGTGGCGCTCAGCGAGAGCGCCCGCCCGGAGGGGAAGACCGGACGGGGCGCTGAGCTCGGGCTAGAACGGAGGCTCGTCGCTGTAGCCGCCAGCAGGCTCTGAGGCCCACGGGTCGCCCTGGGCGCCGGAGCTGGTCTGCGCAGCCTGTCCCCCGCTGGTCCTGGCGATCTTCGCCACCTTCGCTGTGGCGTTCCTCAGCGAGACGCCGACCTCGTCCGCCTCGATCTCGTAGACGGTGCGCTTCTCGCCTTCCTTGGTCTCGTACGTGCGCTGGCGCAGTCGCCCCGTCACGATCGCCCGGGTGCCGCGGGTCATGCTCTCAGCGACGTTCTCAGCGGCCTGGCGCCACACGTTCACGGTCAAGAACAGGCTGTCGCCGTCCTTCCACGCGTTCGTTGTCTTGTCGAAGTACCGCGGGGTGCTCGCGATGCGGAACTTGGCCACCGGCTGGCCGCTCGGGGTGAACCGCAGCTCGGGGTCATCCACGAGGTTGCCGATGATGGTCAGGGTGGTGTCGTTCATGGCGGAGTCCTTCCGGTCTGGGCTTGGTCTTGGGTTTGGCACCTGCTTTTGGTGCCCTTCACCCGAGCCGCCGCGGAGGCGTGGCAGGAGGAACGGGCGGTCAAGGATGGCGGAGCCACCGCGCAGCGGCGGGAAGATGTTTTCCGGGCAGGAGGCTCGCGGCAGCGGCCGGTTTTGCCGGTGTCGCGAGTGGCCGGAAAAGATATTGCCGTCCTTGAGGGTCCGGGCCGGATGCCGCACACTCGGGTGCGTGAAGGGCCTTTGATCTAGGCTTTTCCCGACTGCCGTATTTCCGTACTCTGGTTATCCGTATTTCTGTCAGTACGCCATTCTGTCAGTTCCGGACTAACAGAGTCAGTTACTACCTGAGTGACAGAGATAGGGACTGCCGTAGCCCGGAACTACGTCCCGGCGTAAGATCGGCGCCATTCCGGCCCGGGCCCCCGGGCCGCGAGGGGAGGCCGCCAGCCATGACATCAGCAGGCACTGCACCGGCGCCGCCGATCACGGAGGCGAGGATCGCCGCCCCGTGGGTGGTCTGCCTTCCCAACCAGAAGGGCGGCGTCGGAAAGACGACGCTGGCCCTGGCGTTCGCCGCGGTGACCGCGGACGCCAACGGCCGTGCCCTGGTGGTCGACGTCGACCCGCAGAGCTCGTCAGCGGAGATGGCCGGCCGCATGGCAGACCCCGGGTTCGACTTCAGTCACGAGATGAACCCGGGCACGCTGTCGCGCCTGCGCGAGCTGCGCAACTACGACATGGTGTTCATCGACTGCCCGGGCTCGCTCGAGGGCGGGCAGATCCTCGGCGCGGTGCTGGCCGTCTCCGACTTCGCCGTGATCCCGTTCATGAATGACCCGCTGGCGGTGCGGCCGACGCTGCGCACCGCGCGGTTCGTCGCCGAGCACGGTGTGCCGTACAAGGTGATCCTCAACAACGTCGACCCGCGGCTCGGCGCCGATGAGATCCGCGCCGCGTGGGAACTGCTCGACACGGGCGGCATGGCGCGGTTCCGGTGCGCGGTGCGCGCCTACCGGGCGTACTCGACGGCGCTGGCGAACAAGCAGACCGTGATCCAGTTCCGGGGGAGGTACGCGGCCAACGTCCGGGAGGACGTCAAGCGCGTGCATACCGAGCTGCTGCTCGACCTCGGCCGGATCGCCGCGGGAAGGGAGATGAGCTGATGCCGCGCCAGAGCGTCGCCGATCTGCTGAGCGAGTCGGCCGGGGCCGAGCCCGCCGAGGCTGCGGTCCTTCCGCCCCGGCCGCCGGCCGCCGTCTCGGCGCCACTGCCTGCCGTATCGCCGCCGCAAGCGCAGGCTCGGCGCCCTTCTGCGACGAGACGCGCCAGGTCCGCGCGAAACTCCGGTACTACCGGACTAACAGAGTCGCAGGCTCCCAAGTGGCAGCGTCTTGAGCGCAAGGAGCTGCGGCTCCGGGCCGACCAGCTCGACGAGCTAGCGAAGCTACGGCGGGGTCTCAACCGCCAGCGCGGGGGAGAGGGCGAACGGATCACGGAGAACACGCTCATCCGCGTAGCCGTCGACCTACTGCTGACTCAGGCTGCGAAGCTGCACGGTGCAACGGAGGATGAACTCCGGAACTCTGTTACTTCGTGACTTCCGGAACGTCGCTGGTCAATGTTCACGGCCGACGGCCGGGCAACCGGGACGAGGCCGACGCCGCGCCCTGACCAGGGGGCGCCCGCCGCTATGAGCTGTCCAGTGAGCCGGGGCGGCGATTCCCTGGAAAGGCCGCCTCGGCTCACCGTTCCCTGATCAGGCAGTGCCCCCGCGGGGGCAGGGAAACCCGACGGCCTCGAACATGCAGTCAACGACGTGGTCGGCCAGGCAGTTAGCGAATGCGGTAACCGCGATCCCTGCGAGCCACGGTTCGCGCCGCGTTCCGTCCGGCTTGCTCGGTAAGCTGTGATGGCACGCGGCAACCGGCAGGAGGTTAGGCGTCGCCATGACCGTCCAGCGACAGGACCAGCTCCCTCCGCGCATCGAGCGGACCTTTACCGCCGTACGCGCGGCCTTGCCCGCCGTCAACGCCGCCGCGTTCGATGCCGAGCTCGAAGCGATCACCCATGCGTCCGTCGTCGACGTGGCGGCGCTGGATGACTTCCTCTCCGGCTGGTGGCGTATCGCCACCCGGGCGGTCACCGATCCGGCCGGGTGGCAGCGCATGCACCAGGAGGCCGGGCAACTCCAGTCCGGTGCGCGCTCGGCGGGCCCGACCTTGGCCGAGGTGCTGGCCCGGCGCGGGGTCCAGCTGTAGGTGTACACCATCCGTATGGGCAGCGACGTCGCCGAAGCCCAGGTCGAAGAACTGTCCGATGCCGAGATCGATGTTCTCCTGGAGATCTACGAGGTTCTCCGGCTCAC
>JBOHCG010000419.1:0-7070 GCA_050698735.1 Streptosporangiaceae bacterium
CGGCCGGCCCGGCCCGGGGGGCGGTCCCCCGGGCCGGGCCTGCTGCGCCTTGGGTTCTGCGTTGTCACGGGGTATATCCGGAGACGTTGATGGCAGCGTCGGACTTGGGCACCTTGCCGGCGACGATCTTGCCGGTCTTCAGGTTGATGAACTTCAGGACAGGGTCCTGCCGCATGCCGAGCCGCTCGGCCTCCTGGCCGATCTGCTGCGGTGACTGCGCCTGCGCGACAGCCTCGGTGAGGACCTGCTCCTGCCTGGCCAGGTTGGCGTTCTGCTGCTGCAGGTTGGTGATCCTGAACGATCCCTCGGCCAGCGTGGTGCTGATCACGAGCAACGTGACGAGGGCGCCGCCGAGCAGGCCGACGAGCAGCAGGATGAACGGCGCGCGCGGGTGGCGCGGCCCGGTTCTCGCGCCGGTTACCGGGCGGGTGTGCCGCGGGGCGGTGACCGGGCGCGGCGGCTTTCCTTGCGGCCTGCGCAGGCCCGGCGGGACGGTTCGGCCGGGCGGCGTGCGGCCCTGCGACGTGCGCCGGCCGGGCGCGGGCGCTCTGCGGATGGTGCCCGGGGCCCGCGGCATCGTGTCTGTGGCCATGTCGTTGCCTCCTCCTCGGGTCAGGCGGCCTGGTTGATCCGCTCCGCGGCGCGCAGCCGTGCGGAGGCCGCGCGCGGGTTGGCGGTGACTTCTTCGGTGTCGGGGCGCTCGGCGCCCCTGGTGAGCAGCCGGAACTCCGGCGCCGCCTGGGCCGGCGTGAACGGGAGCCCGGGCGGTGCCTGGTCGCGTGAGCGGCGGACGAGTTCCCGCTTGACGATGCGGTCCTCGAGCGAGTGGTAGGCGAGCACCACGACGCGGCCGCCGACGGCCAGCACGTCGAGGGCGGCGGGCAGCGCCCGGCGCAGCGTGCCAAGCTCGTCGTTGACCTCGATCCGCAGCGCCTGGAAGGTGCGCTTGGCCGGGTTTCCGCCGGTGCGCCTGGTAGCCGCGGGGATGGCGTCCTTCACGATGGCGCTCAAGTGCTGAGTCGACGTGATCGGCTCGCGGGCGCGCTCGCGGACCACCGCGTCGGCGATCCGCCTGGCGAAGCGCTCCTCGCCGTAGTCCCGGAGTACGCGGACGAGTTCGGCGGCCGGGTAGCCGTTGACGATGTCGGCAGCGGTGCGGTCGGCGGTGCGGTCCATCCGCATGTCCAGCGGAGCCTCGCGGGCATAGGCGAAGCCGCGGTCGGCGTCGTCGAGCTGCGGCGAGGACACGCCGAGGTCGAACAGCAGGCCCATGATCTGGTGCCGGCGGCGGCGGTCCTGGCTCATCTGGTCTTGGCGGGCGACGATCGCGGGGATCTCGTCGTACCTGGCGTGCACCAGGACGATCCGGTCGGAGTACGGGGCGAGCAGCTCGCGGGCCGCCTCGATCGCGGCCAGGTCGGCGTCGATGCCGATCAGCAGCAGGCCGGGGCACGCCTCGAGCAGCGCGAAGGCGTGCCCCGCGCGGCCGAGGGTGGCGTCGATCAGCACGGTGCCCTGGCCGGACAGGGCAGGGGCGAGCAGCGCCGTGACGCGGTCGACGAGCACCGGCACGTGCCCCGCCCCTTCCATAGCGTCCCCTCTCCCCTTCGGCTGTGCTTTCGTGCGGCGGTTGCCTGTCCACCTCCGTCGGTCCCCATCCGCTTGCGCTGCCGGCTGGCACCGGGGAAGTGATGCCAGCAGGGAGCGGCGGATGGGGACCGATCCTGGTCGCTACAGGACTCCCGGGAGCACCTCCTCGGCGGCCTCGGCGAACGAGTCCTCCTGGGCGGCCAGGTAGGTCTCCCAGGACTGGGCGTCCCATATCTCCAGGCGGGTGTTCGCGCCGATGACCACGCAGTCCCGCTCAAGCCCGGCGTAGCTGCGCAGGGCCGCAGGGACGGTGATCCGGCCCTGCCTGTCCGGCAGCTCGTCGGATGCGCTGGCGAAGAAGACCCGGCTGTAATCCCGGACCGACTTCGCGGTCACCGGCGCGGTGCGCAGCGCCTCGGTAATACGGCCGAATTCGGCCCGCGGGAAGACGTACAGGCAGCGCTCCTGGCCCTTGGTGATCACGACCCCCTCGGCGAGCTCGTCCCGGTACTTGGCGGGCAGGATCAGCCGGCCCTTCTCATCAAGCCTGGGCGCGTGAGTGCCGAGGAACACGGGCACTCACCTCCTACCACCGATCCTCCATCGCGCTCCACTGTACTCCACTTTCCCCCACGGTCAACGGCTAAAACCCCGTCATGAGCCCCACTCCCCCACTGAAGTGGCAGCTAGAGGAGGTGGAGCGGAGTGGGGGAAATTTCCTGTGGACCCGTCTGCTGGGCTCTGGCTGGCGTTTAGCGGACCCGGAAGCGGGCAGCGAATGTCCCGTGGCAGCGGTTGGGTCACCGGCTGGTTGCTGCTGCGTCCTGTGATGTCAGGAGAGATGACGAAGACGCCCGGTTTGATGACGAACCGGCACCAGCGTCGCGCGTTTGGCGGAGAAAGACGTACTGTAGCGGTACGGGAGCTGCGACCGGGAGCGACGCGTGCGGGATGCCCGGTTGAGCCAGTGGTGGGCGCCGACGCCTGCAAGGAGGCCACGTGGTTCTAGACACCGGGCGGCAGACGGGGAGCCCGATCGATGATCTAGTCCCTGCGGCCCACAAGATCGGCCGCGCCATCGAGTCGGTCATCGAGGGCAAGCCAGGCGCCATCCGGCTGACCCTGGCCGTGCTGCTCGCCGAGGGGCACCTGCTCATCGAGGACGTGCCCGGAGTGGGCAAGACGATGCTCGCCAAGGCACTGGCCAGGGCCATCGACGGCAGTGTGCGCCGGATCCAGTTCACGCCCGACCTGCTGCCGAGTGACATCACCGGGGTCAGCGCCTACAACCAGGAGCGGAGCGAGTTCGAGTTCAAGCCCGGTCCGGTGTTCGCCAACATCGTGCTGGGCGACGAGATCAACCGCGCCTCGCCCAAGACGCAATCGGCGCTGCTTGAGAGCATGGAGGAGCGCCAGGTCACGGTCGACGGCACCACGTACGAGCTGCAGGCGCCCTTCATGGTGATCGCCACCCAGAACCCGGTTGAGATGGAGGGCACCTACCCGCTGCCGGAGGCGCAGCGGGACCGGTTCACCGCCCGCATCTCGCTCGGCTACCCCACGCCCGCCGCCGAGCGGCAGATGCTCGAGACCCACGGGGCCAGCTCGCCGCTTGACCGGCTCAAGCCGGTCGCGCGCGCTTCTGACGTGCAGGAACTGGTTCTCGCGGTGCGCGAGGTGCTCGTGTCGGACCAGGTCAAGGAGTACATAATCAACCTGGTCAACGCGACGAGGACCTCGCCCGAGCTGCGTCTTGGCGCGTCACCGCGGGCCGCGCTGCATCTGCTGCGGGCCAGCAGGGCCTGGGCCGCGCTCGACGGGCGCGACTACGTGATCCCCGACGACGTTCAGGCGCTGGTGGGACCGGTGCTCGCGCACCGGCTGCTGCCCACGGCCGAGGCCATCGTGGAGCGGCATCTGCCGGAGCATGTCGTGGCCAAGATCGTCTCGCAGTTGCCACTGCCGCGACGATGAGTTGTGGCCCGGGAAGCACTGCCACGGCGGTGAGTTAGGAGGAGCCATGCGGGGGCTATTCGGCTCGCTGACCACGCGGGGCCGATCGTTCATGGCGGCCGGCGGCGCGGCTGTCATCTGCGGCCTGGCCATACCCGAGCCCGACCTGGTCCGGGTGGGCGCGCTGCTCGTCGTGTTGCCGGTCGTCTCCGCGTTCACCGCCCGCAGGTCTCGCTACCGCCTGTCGTGCAGCCGCAGGCTCGACCCGCCGCGGGTGCCCGCCGGGGAGTCCACCTCGGTGACCGCGCGGCTGGAGAACGTATCCCGGCTGCGCACCGGCGTGCTGCTCGCCGAGGACGTCACGCCGTACCGGCTTGGCAGCAGGCCGCGGTTCGTGCTGGACGAGATCGAGCCGAGCGGCACCAGGGAGCTCAGCTACCAGATCCGCTCCGACACCCGGGGCAAGTTCACCATCGGGCCGATGCGGGTCCGGGTGGCGGACGCATTCGGGCTGGTGGAGATCAGCCGCTCGTTCAGCACCACGAGCACGCTCGTGGTCACGCCGAAGATCGTCCCGCTGCCGCGGGCCGCGGCGCCGAGCAGTTGGCTCGGCGAGGGCGACGGGGGCATGCGGACGATATCGGCGATCGGCGAGGATGACGCCGCGCCCCGGGCCTACCAGGACGGGGACGACCTGCGCCGGGTGCACTGGAGGTCCACGGCGCGATACGGCCAGCTGATGGTCCGCCGCGAGGAGCACCAGTGGCGCAACAGCGCGTCGGTCTTCCTCGACACCCGACGCGGCGCGCATTCGGGCGGCGGTACCTCGGCCTCCTTCGAGTCCGCCGTCAGCGCGGCGGCGTCGATCGGCGCGCACCTGGCCGAGGAGGGCTTCCGGGCCAGGTTCATCACCGACGCAGGGGAGATGGCGCCGCGCGGCATCTTCCAGGACACCCTGCTCGACATGCTCGCCGTGATCAGCCCGTCGCACGCGTCCGGCTTCCGCGCGGGCACCACCGCGCTGGCCAACGCCGGCGGCCAGCTGATCGCGGTGCTCGGGCGGCTCACAGCCGAGGACGCCGCACAGCTCGCCGCGGCCAGGCGGGGGAACGCGCCCGCGATGGCGTTGCTTCTCGCCGTCTCCTCCTGGGCAGCGGACACGGTCGGCGAGGATACCGAGCAAGCGGCCGAGGCCCTCTCGGCCGCGGGCTGGCGGGTGGCCGTGGCGACCGCCAGCACGCCGCTGGCGACCGCCTGGCAGCAGCTGCACCGGCCTGCCGACAGGCCGCTGCGCGTGGGCGGTCTCGCCGTTGGCGGTCTCGCCGATTTCGGAGGTGAGCAGAGGTGACGCTCAACGGCAGGATGACGATAACGGCCGGGTGCGCCGTAGTGCTCGTCTCGACGGTCCTGTATCCGGTGTTCATGGGCTCGGGCTGGTTCTACGCGGGCATCGGGGCGGTGATCACGGTCGGCGCCGCCGGGGCGCTCAGCAGGCTGCGCACCCTGCCTGTGGTCGTCTGCCTGGCCATCGGCCTGCTCGCCCTGCTGCTCTACCTGAACCTGGTGTTCGAGGCGCGCCATTCGTGGGTCGGCGTCATCCCGACCCCCGGCTCGCTCAGCAGGCTGTGGCGGCTGTCGGGCACCGGGTTCGCCGACTCGAGGAAGTACGCGCCCGCGGTGCCTGAGCTGGCCGGCCTGGTGCTGCTCTCCACCGCCGGGATCGGCCTGGCAGCCATCGTGACCGACCTGATCGCGGTACGGCTGCGGTCCACGGCGCTGGCGGGCCTGCCGCTGCTCGTCCTGTTCACCGTGCCGGTGGCCATCAACGCGCCTCACAGCCAGTTCAGCACGGGAATCATCTTCTGCCTCGGCACGGCGGGTTACCTGGCCATGCTGAGCGCGGACGGGCGGGAACGGATCCGCGTCTGGGGACGGCTGGTCTCGCTGTGGCGTACCGGATGGCTGCACGAGTCCACGACCTACAACGTCTCCGCGTACAACGGCTCGCGCGCGGGCGCGGCGTACGGCGGCGCTAACGGCTCCGGTGGTGCTGGCGGCTCGGCTGGCGCAGGCGGTTCGGGTAACGCTGGCGGTTCGGGTGGTACGGCCGGGCGGGGATCGCGCGGCGGGAGCGGGGTGGGCCCGGACACCCGGGCGCTGGCCGCTGCCGGGCGGCGGGTGGGGCTCGCGTCTGTGGTGCTGGCCCTGTGCGCTCCGCTGCTGCTGCCCGGCCTGCACCCGAGCAAGCTGTTCGCATCGGGCCCCGGCATCGGCGGCACCGGCGGGAGCGGGGGCGGCACGGTCGGGCTGCCCAACGCGCTGCTGCAGATCGCTACGCAGCTGCAGGAGAAGAAGCCGACGCAGGTGCTGACCTACACCACCACCGCCTCGCAGGCCGTGCAGTCCGGTGACCCGCAGTACCTGCGCGAGGCCTCGTACGACACGCTGACCGACGCGGGCTGGATGCCCGACTACGTGACGGGCGCGGCGCAACTCGGTACGATGCCCCCGCCGCCGGGGCAGGCGCCCGGGCTGTCGGCCCCGCAGGTGATCACCAGCGTGAACGTCGCCGCGGGCGTGCCGAGCTCGTCACTCACCTTCCTGCCCGTGCCCTATCCCCCGATCCAGGTATCCGTCCGCGCCCCCGGGCTGTGGCTGACCGATCCCGAGCTCATGGTGTTCTCCAACGGCGGCTCGATCGCCGGCCGGTCCTACACGGTGACCAGCCTCGTCATAGACCCCACTCCGGCGGAGCTCAGGGCGGCTCCGGAGCCGCCGCTGGCGAGCATGCGCCCGGACCTGTCACTCCCCGCGTCCTATCAGCTGGCTTCGCTGAAGCAGGTGGCGGAGCAGATCACCGCGGGAAAGAAGACCGAGTTCGACAAGGCGAAAGCGCTGGCGCTGTGGCTGGCCGACAACGGGACCTACAGCACCACGGTCCGGCCCTTCACGACCGCCTCCGGCATGGTCGCGTTCCTCACCACGAAGACCGGGAGCTGCGTGCAGTTCGCCTGGACGATGACCGTCCTCGCCCGCCTGATCGGCATCCCTGCCCGGCTGGCCACCGGATTCACCGCGGGCACGCCCGCCAACCGGCAGCCGGATCACTATGTGGTCAAGACCAGCGACTCGCACGCCTGGACCGAGGTGTACTTCCAGGACTACGGCTGGATCCGGTTCGAGCCCACGCCCGGCGGCCAGGGCACCGCGGTCGCGCCCAACTACATGGGCAGCGGAACCGGGACGGGCAGCCTCGTAGGCCCGCCGATAATCAAGAACGGCGGGTCGACCGGAACCGCGAACACCGGCAATACCAGCAGGACCCACCTGGTACAGGGCCGCAGCGGCGATGGGCCGACGGTGATCCTGCCCACCACGGCCGGCACCGCGAGCACGCCGTGGACGGCGATCGCCCTCGCCGTGCTGGCCGCGATCGCGCTGGGCTGCGGCATCATCGCGCTGGCTGCGCCGCCCGCGCAGCGGGTGCTGTCCTCGCATGCGGCCGAGACGCCGAGGCGGCGCAGGCC
>JBOHCG010000420.1:0-7066 GCA_050698735.1 Streptosporangiaceae bacterium
GCCGCGGGAACGCCATCCGCTTCGACCCGATCAGCAGCGGGGCGAAGTACTGGCCGAACGGCCCGAGGATGACCGAGGACATCATCATGATCATCATCGTGCCGTGCTCGCCGACCACCATCAGGTACTGCTCGGGGCCCAGGATGTGGTAGCTCGGCGAGAGCAGCTCGGTCCTGATCGCCATGGCGAACAGGCCGCCGGTGAGGAAGTAGCCGATCATCCCGAACAGGTACTGGAGGCCCACGACCTTGTGGTCCAGGGTGTACCGGAAGTACTTGGCCAGGCCGGGATCCTGTCGACCGTGCGGCTGGCCCTCCTCGGGCAGCGGCCTGCCCAGCATCAGGCCGAACAGGTCGTTGAACACGCCCAGCCCGGCCAGCCACCCGACGACGGCGAGGGCGTAGCCGAGCACGATCGCCACGTCGTTCGCGTCGGACAGCGAGCTGCGGGCGTACCCGCCGGCCAGGAAGTTGCCGAGCCAGTGACCCAGGAAATACCCACCCACCGCCAAGACCACTCCGGTGTGCGCGCCCATGTGCATCCACCAGGGCCGCGCGGCCGCGGGCTGGGCCGGGCCGCCGCCTACGGGTTCCGCACGCTCGGGCCGTGTCTGGACAGCCATCGATCACTCCTTCGCCGTGGTGGGCCGCGGGCTCGCTGGTGCGCACGTCATGGTGTCACCGGGTCGGTGGGCGGGTAGTAGTAGCCGGCCGCGCCGGTGATCCCGTCGATCTTGGGCAGGCTCGCGCCGAGCTGGGGGACCACCGTGGGATCGTAGGTGAGCGCGTACGGCGGCAGGGCGGCGAGCACCCCGTCGGCCGCCTCCTTGGCCTGCACGCCGGTGGCCCAGGACCGGAACGCGGCCTGGCTCTCCACCTTGCCGTAGGTGAACATGGCGCCGTGCCAGATGCCGCACAGCTCGTTGCACCGGACGCTGACGCTGCCCGTCGCCTTGGCCTCGGTGTAGGCGACGTTGTCGACGAACGGGTTGGCGTCGGCCTTCACGCCGAGCTGGTAGGCCCAGAACTCGTGGATCACGTCCAGCGATGTCACGTGGAACTCCACCGGCGTGTTGAGCGGCAGGTAGAGCTGCGTCGACTCCATCCCGCCGAACTGCGGATACCGGAAGGTCCAGGTCCACTGCTGACCGATCACCTGCACCTGGAGCATGTCGCCGCCGCCGGGGGCCCAGACCGCGGTCTGCTTCCCGGCCAGCTGCCAGATGGGCGTCGGGCCCTCGCCGCCGCCCGCGCCGGCCGGCACGATGAGCTCGACCGTGCCGAACACGAACAGCCAGAGCACGACCACCGTCGTGCCGATGATCCAGCTCGCCTGGACCTTGGTGTTGCCGTGGATCGGGGCGCCGTCCGAGTCGTCGCCGGGCCTGACCCGCCAGACCACCATCGTGTAGATGAAGTACCCCACCACGCCGATGAACACGGGCGCGCCGGTGACCGCCAGCACGGCTATGTCGAACTGCTGGAGCCGGGCGGAGGTGGACATGTCGCCGGGCGGCAGGTGCGGATACCAGATGAACCAGATGACCAGGTCGGCGATCAGCGAGAGCACCAGCCAGGGCACGAGCAGGCGCAGCCAGTGCCGCGGCTCGGCGACCGGTTCGACGGCCAGTTCGGTGGATGTCATGAGCTAACCACGTCCATATCGCCCATCATGTAGCCGAGGGTCTGCATGGGGCCGCTGTTGCCGTCGAGGTAGCCGCCGCCGCAGGGGATCAGGCACTGCCAGCGGAAGACGCCGCCCTTAGCCGGGGACATGAAGCTGAAGGTTTCCATGGCGTACGCCTGGCCGGCAGTGGGGGTGCACGGGAATGTGCCGCACAGGTTGTTCAGGGAGTTCTCCGCGTTCGGCGAGGCGACCGGCACGTACAGGTTCATGCCGGGGATGGCAAACGTGTGCGCCACGTTGCAGTTCGCCCACGAGTTGATCACCGACGTCGTCTTCGGCCCGCCCAGGGGCATGTTCTTCACGTTGTACTGCTGCACGGTCACGGTGTTGCCGATGGTGCCCTGCACCTGGCTCCAGAGGTTGTTCCGCAGCGGCGTGCAGCCATCGAAGCCGTAGATGGTCATGTTGACCTTCGTGTTGGCCGGCACCGAGAACACCGTCGTGTGGATCCACTGCTTGCTCGACGGGTCCTGCACGTAGTAGCTGGGCCAGTCGGGCGTGGCGGCGGAGTTGTTCCCTGGGTCTTCCTGCAGCGTCACGTTGACCTGGCCGTTGGAGGCCGTGTAGTGGACGGTCTTCAGGAGGCTCGCCCCCCCGATGTAGTACAGGGCGGTAAAGACTCCCAGTCCCACCACGACAAGGAAGGCCGCTAGCAGAGCAGCCACCCGGACTGGCATGGACACTGGATCACCACCTCGCTTCGTCTATACGCACGATCAAGTCCGGCCGTACGGCAAACCTCGCTGCGCACACCGGTCCTACTGGCCTAGATCATCGGATCGCCGGTAGCCCGAGGGCAACATCTGCCGGGCCAGATGACGAAATTGTCATCTGGCCCGCCGGGCGGAGGATTGACCGAATTATGCATTCTGACCTGGGGTGATTATCGGGAACGCGGGTGCGTTCCCGGGGCTGCACAATCGTTTGCTGATGGCGCCAGCGCGCCGTCTCGCCCGCGGCCCGGACGGCGGGACCCGCAGGCGGGCGGGCGGAGCCCCATATAATGACGGCGGATCCGGAGGGCCCCCGTGGCCCGGCGATCCGCGGAGGAACCGATGACGGCAGGACCGACCGGAAGCATGGCGACCCGGCGCTCGGGCTGGCCGGTGCTGCGTACCCCCAAGTGGATGCTGGCGGGCGGCGTGGTGATGGTCGCCGGGCTGACGCTGGCGGCGATCTCCCACCATCCGTCCACCTCCGAGCGGGCCGCTGACCTGCGCGGGACGGTGCAGGAGCTGAACGCCGACATCGAGTCCTGCGCCGGCGGCGTCAGCGAGTCGCTCTACGCGCTGCAGCAGATCCAGTCCGGGGCCGCCCACGACGTCAAGGACGCGGTCGCCGTCGCCACCGCCGGCGCGGCGAACTGCTCCCCGGCCAACAGCATGCCCATGGACGACCTCGTCCAGTACCAGACGCCCTCCTCGCTGGCCTCGTTCCACCTGGACGTGACCGTGAACGACCTCGTCACCTGGGGGTTCCCATACGCCCAGCGGGTGCAGGCCGACGTCGCCACGATACTGACCGCCCGCACGCCGTCGGCGGTCCGCGCGGCGACCGCCCGGCTGCACCGTGATCAGCACGTGCTCGACACCGAACGCGCCACCATTGACGCCACGATCGACGCGGCCAGCAAGGCGCTGTCCGCGGGCGTGTCCCCTCCGTCGCTGCCCGGCTGAGGCGCAGTCAGGCTGAGGCGCAGTGCCCGGGCTCCGGTCAGGCCGGGGTGCGGCGGCGGCCGCGCGCGGGCGGTCCCCAGCCCCGGACGCGTCCCACGGGCCGGACCGGGGTGCCCGGTGCGCCGTCCGCGGGTTCCGCGGCGGGTTCGGAGCCGCCCGCGGGAAGCTCGGGACCTTCCGCGGCGGGTTCGGAGCCGTCCTTCAGCCAGCCGAGCGCGATGGTGAACACCGCGGGGAGGAAGGCGACGGCGGCGGCCGCCCACAGCACGAAGGCGGTGATCCCCTGGTCGGCGACGGTCACGAGGTGACTGCCCGCACCGTCGTAGGCGTGCACCACCGAGTCGCGCGCGAAGCCCAGGATGTAGGCGGTCACCCAGATCGACCACATGGCCAGCGCCGCGACGGCGGCGCGCTGGGGCCGCGGCAGCCGCGGCGCCAGCGGCGGCGATCCGGCCAGCTCCAGCCAGAGCCCGGTGCCCGCGGTGCACAGTGTCACGGCCTCCGGCACGGCCAGGACGGGGTGGCGGGCCAGCCCGTCGAGGACCGGCGGCAGCCGCCAGGCCACGCAGATCACCACCCACGCGATCAGGTAGCCCGAGGCGGCGGTGAACGACGGTCTGCGCCGCCTGGCCTCGGCCAGGCGGCGCAGGCGGCCCGCGCCGCCGCGGGCCATGCTCAGGGGCGCGCCGAGCACGGCCAGCGCCGGAGCGGCCAGGGCGAACACGCAGAACTGGATCGACTCGGCGAACAGGTACCGCCGCTCGAGCGCGTCGGCCGGCGGCAGCAGGCTGGCGACGATGAGCACCGCTGCCACCGCGGCGAGCCAGCGCCGCGGACGGCGCGGCACCGCGTCCGGGTGACCGGTCTGGTTCGCTTCCACGGGATGAAACCTAACGCGGGGCCCTGCCGGAGCGCCAGGCCAAGAATTGCAATCGATTGTGTGACGGGGGCGTAACGGATACCCTCCGACCGCGACGTGTCGCTTGACCCGCGCAGGCGTCACGGGCACGATCACAGCTGGGGATAGTGCGCGAGCTGCACAGGTTCAGGTCCGGTCGCGGCGGTCGAGCCGCAACCGGACCGCACGAACAAGAACCGAGGTAGCGGACATGACGGTGCGCCACCACGCGGCGGCACGGGCGCCGGTGGGCCAGGAGCCGTACCATGATGCCGCCAAGCGGATCCTCATCGTCGACGACGAATCAGACATCCGCTCCTTCGTCGGCAGGGCGCTGGCGGCCGCCGGGTACCTGACCGACTTCGCGAGCACCGGCGCCGAGGGGCTGCGGCAGGCGCTAGCTGGCCACTACGACCTGATCATCCTGGATCTGGTCGTGCCGGACATGATGGGCCGGGACGTCCTGGGTCGCCTGCTTGGCCACCGGCCGGAGCAGGCGGTCTTGGTGCTGTCCTGCCTGGCCGACGTGGCGACCAAGGTCGACTGCCTGGAGCGGGGCGCCCAGGACTACCTGACCAAGCCCTTCTCGCTGGCCGAGCTCCTGGCCAGGGTGCGGGTCAGGCTGCGCGCGGACGCGCATCCTCGCGAGGTGATCCGGGCCGGCGAGATGATCCGGGCCGGCGAGATGATCCGGGCCGGCGAGATGATCCGGGCCGGCGAGATGATCCGGGCCGGCGAGATGATCCTGGACGTGGGGCGGCTGGTCGCGGACGTCGGCGACGGCCCGGTGCCGCTGACTCGGCTGGAGTTCCTGCTGCTGTGGGAGCTGGCGGAGCATGCCGGGAGGTCCGTCACCAAGGGCCAGCTACTGGCCAGCGTGTGGGGATACGACTTCGACCCTGGCTCGAATGTCGTTGACGTGTGCGTGCGGCGGCTGCGGTCCAAGCTCGGCTTCGACCTGATCAAGACGGTGCGCGGTGAAGGCTATCAGCTTGCCGTCGACTGACGCGGGCAGCGCTGGCCGCCTCTTTGGGCTGGCCAGGTTCGCGATCAGGCTCAGCTGGCCGTTCCGGCCCGGGCTGCTCGAGGCCGCCTGGGCCGCCTTTTCCGCCGTCAACCTGGTCGCCATCCTGGCGTTCCCCGGCTGGGAGGTCATTCCCTTCTACGCCATCTGGATCAGCTTCACGCTGCTGTACGGGCTCCGCACCTGGGCACCAGAGCCCACGCTGTGGGTGCTCACCGCGGTCATGGCCACGACCGGCGCGGGCATCGGCATGGATGTGGCCCGCGGCGCCGAGCCGGGGGCCCAGCTGACCGAGGTCCCGCTGATCGCGGCCATGTTCCTGGCGATGGTCTGGCACGCGCGGCGCAAGCGGGCCGCCGAGCAGGACTCACGCCTGGTCGGTGAGGAAAACGCCCGGCTGCTCGCCACCCAGCGCAGGTTCCTGCAGGACGCCTCGCATCAGCTCCGCACGCCGATCACCATCGCGCTTGGCCACGCCGAGTTGCTCGCCCGGGGCCTGGTCGGCCGCCAGGAGGAACACGACATCCAGGTGGTGCTCAGCGAGTTGGACCGGCTGCGGCGGATCGCCGAGCGGCTGCTCGTCATCGCCGCCGCCGAGGATCCGGAGTTCCTGCACCTCGAGCCGGTCGCGCTGGACAGCTTCACCATGGAGATCCTGCGCCGCTGGCGGCCCACCGCCGATCGCCGCTGGCAGCTCGGCAGGCTGGACAAGGCCACCGTGCAGGCGGACCGGGAGAGGCTCAGCCTTGCCATCGACGCCCTGCTGGAGAACGCGGTGCGGCACACCGCGGAAGGCGACGTCATCAAGCTGTCGGTCGTGGCGGGCCTGGACGACCCGCCCGTCCGCATGATCGTCGCGGATGGCGGCCAGGGCATTCCGGCCGAGTTGCTGCACCACATCTTCGACCGGTTCCGCGGCGGCGACAGCGGGCATCCCCGCGGGACCGGCCTCGGGCTCGCGCTTGTACGCGCGGTTGCACGCGCCCACTGCGGGGACGTCCTGGTGCGGAGCCGGCCCGGGCAAGGCAGCGAGTTCGAGCTGCGGTTGCTCGCACTGTCCGGACCGCCGGCCCTGCCGGTGCCGGCGGCCGTGGACTTGAGCGGTGGCAAACTGGCAGCCAAGCCGTGACACCAGCCGGAGGTGAACCGAGCGTGGATGACGCGAGACACGTGCACGAGACGAGCGCCGGGAACGTGGATGAGGCGGACGCCGGGAACGTGGATGAGGCGGACGCCGGGAACGTGGATGAGGCGGACGCCGGGAACGTGGATGAGGCGGGCCCGGCACCGCGGACCTGGGCGGGCGCGATGGGCTCGGTATGGGCCACGGTAAAGCGGCACAGAATCGCCTCCGGCGTCATCGCGCTCTGCGTCGCGGGGTCGCTGGCCGCCTTTGCCTGGGCGGGCACCGGCGCCCCGGCTGCTCCGGCCACGCGGCCGACCGATACGGTGGCGCCGACCTTCAGCCTCCCCGTCCTCGGCCATTCCGGGCAGCGGATCTCGCTCAGCCATTACTCGGGTCGCCCGCTCATCGTGAACTTCTTCGCGTCCTGGTGTGCCCCGTGCCAGCGGGAAACCCCGCTGCTCGCCAAGTTCTACCGAACCGAGCACGGCAAGGTAGCGCTGGTCGGGCTGGACGAGAACGATGTCATGGCCAGCGCGCTCTCATTCACCCGGGCCAAGGGCGTCAGTTATCCGGTCGGGTGGGATCCGCAGCTCAGCGCCGCGTCTGCCTACGGCGTCAGCGCGCTGCCGCAGACCTTCTTCCTCAACGCCCAGCAC
>JBOHCG010000421.1:0-7032 GCA_050698735.1 Streptosporangiaceae bacterium
GCCGAGGAGGCCCTGGCCGCCCGCCGCGCCTGGCTGGCGGAAGCAGAGCACACGCTGGCGGAGTTCTCTGGCTAGTGCTGGCCCGGGGGGACGACCCCCCGGAGCCCCCCGCTGCGCTTCGCGCCCCGGCTGCGGTACTCGCCGTAGTACCACGCGGCTGGGAGGGCACGAGGCCCTCCGCAGCCGCGCGGGTTAGCTAGGCTCGCGCC
Organism: Streptosporangiaceae bacterium; assembly: GCA_050698735.1. GTDB lineage: Bacteria > Actinomycetota > Actinomycetes > Streptosporangiales > Streptosporangiaceae > Palsa-504. The sequence goes on from JBOHCG010000421.1 coordinate 210, forward strand.
TAGCTCTTAGGCTCCTAGCTCGTGACTCGGTAGACGTCGTAGACGCCGTCGATGGCTCGGACGGCGCGGAGGACGTGGCCTAGGTGCTTTGGGTCGCCCATCTCGAAGGTGAAACGGCTGAAGGCTACGCGGTCACGACTGGTGGTGACGTTCGCGGACAGGATGTTGACGTGCTGGTCGGATAGCACCCTGGCGACATCGGAGAGCAGCCTGGTCCGGTCTAGCGCCTCGACCTGGATCGCTACTAGGAACATCGAGCCGTCGGTGTGCGACCAGCGGACCTCGACCATCCGCTCCCGCTGAGTGCTGGTCAGGTGCGCCAGGTTGAGGCAGTCCAGCCGGTGCACGGAGACACCGTGCCCGTGGGTGACGAAACCGGAGATCTGGTCTCCGGGGACCGGGGTACAGCAGCGGGACAGGCGCACCCAAACGTCCGGCGCGCCCACGACCTCGACGCCCGAGTCGGACGGCGCCCTGGTCTGCGGCGCCCTGGTCGGCAGCGTCGTCTCGGCCAGGTCCTCCTGTGCCCCCGCGAGCCCGCCGATCGACCTGACCAGCTTCTCGACGACCGACTGTGCGCTGACACGTCCCTCGCCGACGGCTGCGTACAGCGCGGACACGTCGGTATAGCGAAGGTCGCGGGCCAGGGTGAGCAGCGTGTCAGCGGCCGCGAGACGCTGCAGCGGCAGTCCCTGCTTGCGGATGGCCTTGGCGATCTGATCCTTGCCGGCCTCGACCGCGGCCTCCCTGCGTTCCTTGGAGAACCACTGGCGGATCTTGTTACGGGCGCGGGGGCTCTGCACGAACTTGAGCCAGTCCCGGCTCGGTCCGGCTTCCTGGGTCTTGTTGGTGAAGATCTCCACCGTGTCGCCGATGTCCAGCGTGGACTCGAGCGCCACCAGACGGCCGTTGACCCTCGCGCCTATCGTCCGGTGCCCGACCTCGGTGTGGATGGCGTAGGCAAAGTCCACCGGGGTCGAGCCCTGCGGCAGCGCGATCACCTCGCCGCGCGGGGTGAAGACGTAGACCTCGCTGGTGGCCAGGTCGAACCGGAGGGATTCGAGGAACTCGGCCGGGTCCTCGGTCTCGCGCTGCCAGTCGACAAGCTGCCTGAGCCAGGCCATCTCCTGGGTCTCGTCCTTGGCGTCCTTGCCGTCCTTGCCGTCCTTGGCCCTGGCGCCGGAGACCGTCTCTTCCTTGTACTTCCAGTGCGCGGCGACCCCGTACTCCGACTTGCGGTGCATGTCCCAGGTCCGGATCTGCAGCTCGACCGGCTTGCCGCCCGGGCCGATGACCGTGGTGTGCAGCGACTGGTACATGTTGAATTTCGGCATCGCGATGTAGTCCTTGAACCGCCCTGGGACCGGATTCCACCGCGCGTGGATGATGCCGAGCGCCCCGTAGCAATCCTTGACCGAATCGACGAGGACGCGGATGCCTATCAGGTCGTAGATATCGTCGAAGCCGACGTTCCTGGCGATCATCTTCTGGTAGATCGAGTAATAGTGCTTGGGCCGGCCGGTCACCGTCCGGTTGATCTTGGCCTCGCGGAGATCGCCGGAAACGTCCTCGATCACCTCGGAGAGGAACACGTCACGCCGCGGCGACCGGGCGGACACCAGCCGCGCGATCTCGTCGAAGCGCTTGGGATACAGCGTGGCGAACGCGAGATCCTCGAGCTCCCATTTCAGCGTGTTCATGCCGAGCCGGTGCGCGAGCGGCGCGTAGATCTCCAGCACCTCGCGGGCCTTGCGCTCCTGTTTCTCCCTCGGCAGGTAGCGCAATGTCCGCATGTTGTGCAGCCGGTCCGCGAGCTTGATCACCAGCACGCGGATGTCGCGGGACATCGCGACGACCATCTTGCGGACCGTCTCGGCCTCGGCCGACTCGCCGTACTTGACCTTGTCCAGCTTGGTGACGCCGTCCACGAGGGCGGCGATGTCCTCGCCGAACTCCCCGCGCAACTCGGTCAGCGTATAGAGGGTGTCTTCGACCGTGTCGTGCAGGAGCGCGGCGCAGATGGTCTGGGTGGGCATGCCGAGTTCGGCGAGGATGGTCGCCACCGCTAGCGGATGGGTGATAAACGGATCGCCGCTCTTGCGCTTCTGATCCCGGTGCCAATGGGCGGCCGTATCGTAGGCCCGCTCGACGAGGCGGATATCGGCCTTCGGGTGCGTTGCGCGCACGGTCTTGATGAGCGGTTCCAGCACCGGGTTGATCGTCGCGCCTCGCTGCGCTCCAAGCCGTGCCAGCCGCCGCCGTACCCCAGCACTGGACGCCGCGACGTCGGCGGCCTGGCCCGCTGCCGCCGCAACCGCCGCCCTGGGCCCTCTGGCTCGGCCCGTCCTCGCCTGGCCTGTCGACCGGCTCGTCGCGGTCCGCCCGGTCCTGGCCCGCCCGGCAGCGTCACCGTCGGCCTTCGGCTGGGTGCGGGTAGCCAGATCAGGACCGGCCTCTGGCTCTTCGGGGATTGTCGTGCTGTCTGAGGTCTGCGATTCCTGTGAGGTTGCGTTGGCCGCGTGGCTGGCAGGCACGCTGGCTGTCCCTGCCGCCTCTGCCTTCTCCGCGCCGACGGCGGGATCGGTATCCCGCGGCGCGTCTGCCGCAGCGGCATCGACCGCTCTCGTGCCGGTAGTGATCACATCACCGGCCACTCGCGCCCCCTAATGTCTGCTAAGCAACTAGTCTACTTAGGCGATGTAAACACCAGGTCACATGCCTGGGATTCCTGGCCGGCGCGGCGCTTTTGGGGATGGCGGGCGCGGGGTTAGGTGGTGACCAGGGCGCGGAGGGGGAGGTCGGCCAGGCGGGCTCGGCCGCGCAGGAACGATAGCTCCAGGAGGACGGCGATGCCTGCTACCTGGGCGCCTGCGCAGCGTACCAGGTCGACGGTGGCTCGGGCGGTGCCGCCGGTGGCCAGGACGTCGTCGATGATCAGGACGCGGTCGGACTCGCGGAAGGCGTCGGTGTGCACCTCTAGGGTGGCGGTGCCGTATTCGAGCTGATAATCCTCGGCGTACGTGGCGGCGGGCAGCTTGCCCTTCTTGCGGATCGGCACGAAGCCCGCGCCTAGGCAGCAGGCCACGGGGGCGGCGAGGATGAACCCGCGCGCCTCGATGCCTGCCACCTTGTCCACGGGTCCGTAACCCTCGGCCAGGCCGCCGATGACGGCGCCGAAGGCCGGGCCGTCGGCGAGCAGCGGCGTGATGTCCTTGAACATCACGCCGGGCTGCGGGTAATCGGGAACGTCGCGTATCCGGGCCGTGATCAGCTGGGTCAGCTCTTCTTGGGTCTGGAACGCGCGCTCCGTCATCCCTCAGCGCCGCTTCTTCTTGCCGGCCGGGCGGTGCCTTGCCGGGCCGCCGCTGCGCCGCGGCTGCTGCCGCGGACCCGGGCGGACGGGGGTGCTGCGGGTTACCGGCATTCCGTCCGCGCGCCCGGAGGGCGCGAGCTCCCCGCCTGGATCACGCGGCTGCGGCAGGTCATCGTCGTAAACGCCGTCCACGGCTGGGTCGACCGAGGTGTCGACGTCGTCCTCGTCGAGTTCGACGGTCGCCGCCGTTGTGGTGGCCCCGATGCCGATCCGGGCCCGCCCGCCGGCCGCCCTGGCCTTCGCGGCGGCCCGCTGGGCGGCCCGGCCGCCGGCAGTGCGCACGGAGACGCGCTTGGCCAGCGCCTGGTACTGCGGCTCGCGTTCCTTCAGGTCGGCGAGGACCGGGGTGGCGATGCAGATCGAGGAGTAGGTGCCTGACAGCATGCCGACGAACAGCACGAGGGCGAGCTCTTCCAGCTCGTTGTTGGCGCCGAGCAGCGCGATCGAGACCACGAGGATGGCCGTGACGGGCAGCAGCGCGATCAGCGAGGTGTTGATGGACCTGACCAGGGTCTGGTTCAGCGCCAGGTTCGCCGCCTGGCTGTAGGTGGTCCGGGCGCCGCCGAGCAGGCCGGCGGTATTCTCCCGGACCTTGTCGAACACCACCACCGTGTCGTACAGGGAGTAGCCGAGGATGGTCAGCAGCCCGATCACTGTCGCCGGGCTTACCTGGAAGCCGGCCAGAGCATAGACGCCGGTGGCGATCACCAGGTCGTGCAGCAGGGCGACGAACGCCGCGATGGCCATCTTCCACTCAAATGCGATCGACAGGTAGATCACGATCACGATCAGGAACGCGATCAGCGCCTCAAGCGCCTTGGTGGATATATCGGTGCCCCAGCTCGCCCCGACGGTGTTGGTGGTGATGGAGGAGGAGCTGATACCGAGCTTGCTGGCCAGGGCGTTGTCGACGTTGATGGTCTGCGTTCCGGTGAGCGCCTCGGTCTGCACCTGCCAGCCGTAGGGACCGCCGTGCGCCTGCTGCACGATGGCACCGCTGACGCCGCCATCGTCGACCGCGGTCTGCACCTGGGTGACCGACGCGGACGGCGCGTTGAACTGGAAGACCGCCCCGCCCTTGAAGTCCACGCTGAAGTTAAGGTGCAGTACGAGCAGCGCCACGACGCTGACCACCAGGATCGCCCCGGAGATCGTGTACCACATCCGCTGGCGGCCGACGAAGTTGAGGGATACCTCGCCACGGTAGAGCCGACTGCCTATCTGGCCGACGCGCGACATCATGCCCCCCTATTGCTGCGGGTCGCGGCGTTGGGCCGGTGGCGCCTGACGGTCGTCTCCCTGCGCACCGAGGACCGCCATGGGGTGCGGGCGCCGAGCCGGTTCGGGTCGAGGCCGGACAGCGGGTGCCCGTTGCCGTAGAACCTGGTGCCTGCGAGCAGTGTGACCATCGGCTTGGTGAACAGGAACACGACCACCACGTCGATGGTCGTGGTCAGGCCGAGCGTGTAGGCAAAGCCCTTGACCTCGCCGATGGAGAAGTAGTACAGCAGCACCGCGGCGAGGAAGGACACCGTGTCCGACACCAGGATCGTGCGCCTGGCGCGCCTCCAGCCGGACTCCACCGCCGGGCGTAGCTGTTTACCCTCGCGCACCTCGTCCCGCAATCGCTCGAAGAAGACGACGAACGAGTCGGCGGTGATGCCTACGGCCACGATGAGGCCGGCGATGCCGGAGAGCTCCAGGTTGAAGTTCTGGTACCTGGACAGCAGCACGACCGCCATGTAGGCGATCAGGGCCGCGATCGTCAGGCTGAGGACCGACACGATGCCGAGGCCCCGGTAGTACAGGAAGGCGTAGGCGATGACAAGGAGCATGCCGATCGCGGCCGCGATCAGGCCGCCGCGCAGCTGGGACTTGCCCACCTGGGCCGAGACTGAGTTCTCGTAGAGGACCTTGAAGCTCAGCGGCAGCGATCCGTACTTCAGCTCGTTCTGCAGCTGGGTCGCCTGCTGCTGGGTGAAGCTGCCGGTGATCTGGGCGTTGCCGCCGGGAATGGCGCTATCGATCTCCGGCGATGACACGACGTTGCCGTCCAGCGCGATCGCGACCTGGTCCAGGTAGAAGTCGTCGGAGTCGCCGGCCTGCGCGTTGGTGTAGTACGTGTCGAACAGGTGCGAGGTCAGCGTGCTGAAGGCCGAGGCGCCCGCGCCGTTCAGCGTCAGGTTGACCTGCCACTCGTTGCTTGTCGTGGACAGGCCCGCGGTGGCCTGGGTTACCCAGCTCCCCAGCACCTTCGCCTTGTCGAGTGCGAACTTGCCCCAGACGAGGTTGTTTGACCCGGGGATGGCGTTGTAGCCGCAGGAGACGACCTGCGTGTTCTGGTTGTCGTAGTCCGCGGACTCCGTGTAGCCGACCTGGGTCTTCCACGCCTCAGTGTCGCCGGGCTTGCAGACCAGCTTGTTGAACTTGGCAAGCGTCGCCTTGCTCACCAGGCTCGCGTCACCGGAGGCGGAGCTGCTTACGGCCGGCGACGAGGTTGCGCTCGGGCTCGGGCTCGGGCTGGCGGTCGCGGACGCCTTCGGCGAGGAACTGGCCGAAGCGGTGGGGCTGGGGCTCGGCGTGGCGCTGGCCGCGACGTCCGGGACGATCTTGGCAGAGGTCGTGGCCGTGCTCGTGGCGGACGGCGTCGGCGTCGAGCTTGCCTTGATCCCGGTGGGGCTCGTGCTCGGCGAGGGAGTGGCGGTGGCGCTGGGGCTGGCCGACGGGCTGGGGCTGGCCGAGGCGGCCGGGGTCACGGCGGTGTACGGCTCGAACAGCAGCACCTGGCGGAACAGCAGCAGCGCCTTCGCGCTCACCAGCTGGATGGTCTGCGCCGAGCCCTTGCCCGGGACGGTCACGATCAGCAGGTTGTTGCCCTGCGGCTGTACCTGGGCGCCGGAGTTACCGGTGCCGTTTACCCGCGACTCGATGACGCTGATGGCCGCGTTCATCTCCTGCGACGAGGGAATTCCCCCGTTGGGAGTGCTTGCCTGCATGGTGACCTGGGTCCCGCTGGACAGGTCCAGCCCGAGGTCCACCTTGAAGCGACCCGCCCACGCCGACGGGCTGAACAAACTGGTGCCGAGGATCCCCAGCAGCATCGCCACCAGGAGCACGGCCAGGACCGTCATCGCCCGCCCCGGATGCGGGGCGGTCTTGCTAGGAGGTGCCACTTCTCTGCCTGTCTATGATCGGTCGTTGCTCATCCCGGCCGACGCCAGGAACACGCTAGTCCTTGTCGGAAGTGGCCAGGTGATCCTCACGCGAACTGTCGTGGTCTTCCTCCGCGGACCCGGCGTCCTCATGATCCTCGACGTCCTCGGGCTCGTCCTCGGCGTACGAGTCATCGTCCGCGGGGACCTCTTCCTCGACTCCGTCGCCGGGGTTGATGACCTCCATGATGGCACGCTTCATGTAGCGGACCTCCACCCCGGGCGCGACCTCGAGGAT
>JBOHCG010000422.1:0-7022 GCA_050698735.1 Streptosporangiaceae bacterium
GTCGTGATCACCGCGTCGGGCGGGGCCATCCTCACCTTCACCCCGCACATACTCGCCAGCCCGGCGCTCGGGTTCTGGGGACTGCTCGCCTTCACCGGGGCGGCAGCCGTCATCAGATGGGTGGCCGGCGGCATCGCCGACCGGCACGGGCCTACCGTGGCGATCGCCCCGCTGCTGTTCACCGGGGCGCTCGGGCTGGCCGCCGTCGGCCTGGGGGTGGACAGCATTCAGCACACTGCCGCCCGCCTCCTTGCCATCTGCGGCCTGCTCCTCACCGGAGTCGCCTACGGCGGCCTGCAGAACCTGACGCTGGCGCAGGCGTTCACCGCCGCGGGCGAGCCGGCGCGCCCGGTGGTCAGCATCGCCTGGAACCTGAGCTTCGACGCCGGCACCGGTCTCGGCGCGATAGCGACCGGCGCCATCGCGACCGCGACCTCCTATTCGGCCGCGTTCATCGCCCTCGCCCTCGCCGTCGCTGTCGTAGGCGCCTGCTGGGGCTTGCCGCGGCTGGCCAGCCGCGGCGATTGAAGCTGCGCGCCATAATCCCTGGCAGACGCGGCGCACGCTGGCTATTCGGACGGTCCAGTGACCATGCCCGGCCGTCAGTTATGGTCCCGGATAGAGAAACAAGATGATCGCCGCTACGGCGACATCATGACCACGTGAATTCCGCGAAGGCAGCGCGGGCTCCGGCAGATGCGGACCGTAATGCCACGGTCCGTTCTGGATAATTTAAAAAAATCTTTTTGTCCGAACGAGCGGTGGTACCACTGCCGCGCCGGCTGGGACGTTCCCGCTGCCATTGCGGGGACCGGGGCATTCAGGTGACGCTCGCCGCGGGCCGGCTCGGCCGGGACCGGCGCTGCGGCGGGTGGTCACCGAAAGCTATCGACCAGGTGCGGAACGTACGTCCCGACGGCGGCGTCCGGCCGCAGTGACTCATTAGTGTGAACTTGACAGGAACACCGCGGCGAGGTTAGAGTCAGTTTGACAACAAGATCAGCACACCAAGGGCGGCGCAGGCCTGCTCGGCCCGAAACGCCGCCGCGTCGCGACGTCTGGCAACCGCGCCGGGTCCGCCTCCCCGGCACCCGCAAAGCGGACTGGCGTGGTTCGATGCGTCGGCGACAACAGCCGGTGAAGCACCGTGCAAGGGGAGCGGAAACGCCGGTCAAGATCATTAACGAAGATCATTTAATGGCGGACGTGCCCGTGGACCAGCGGATTTAACGGTGCGCGGCGGGAAGTCACCCTCGGGCATCGGATCAACGGAACGCTGGCCGCTTCTGGCCGTGAGCACAACAGGTCAGGGAACCTCGACAACCGTGCTATCCTTCCGCGCGTCTAAATAGAAACATGACCTTTGGGGGGAATCTGGATGACCAGAGGAAAGAAAGTGCCGGCCGCGCGGTGGTTCCATGCGGGCAAAGGAAGCGGAAGCTTACCCGGTAAGGGGATCAGCTACGAGCGTGAGCCGTAGCTGTGGGTTTACCGAGAAGACTTTCGAAAGCCGATAATGACCACGGCGCACGAGGCAGCAGGGTCGGCCTGGCGGCATTAACTCATTGGTCTTTCGCCAGGTCATCCTGGCCTCTTACGGCTAGCTACCTGGTCACGGATACCGAGGATCAGGTCTCCGCTATTGCGCTGCCGGGAAGGCGGCGCGCGGCAGCCCCGCTGGCTGCGAAGGGCACGGTTGCCGACCCCGCCTCGCCGCGCTAGGTCAACAGTCCGCCATTTCCCCGTCTTCTCTTGTTTACGGCGTGGCCATTGATACTGAAGAACGGCAGAGGGGTGGGTGTGGCAGTAACCGGACACGTCACCGATCCCGCGGTGACGTGCTCATTCCTACGCGACGATGTCCAGCGCGGTCCCGACCACGCGGTCAAGGGCATCCGGGTCGGCGAGTACCGCGGCCACCACGATACCCGGGTCGCCGTCGGCGAAGGGCGTGCGGTCGCGCTCCTCGCAGAGCGAGTCAACCGACAGGAAGCTGCCGACGAGTGCCTCCGCCACTACCTGGCGCGGCTCTCCGCCCGCGGCGATTCCGCTGCGAATCACGGTCAGGCACTCGGCGGCGGCCTCGGCGAGACGGGCGTCGTCTCGCTCATGCTGTGGCACCAGGTCAAGATGCGCCGGCTCTTCCGGCGCGCCGCAGTCCGCATCACGGCTGGCCTGCGCGGCGACCGGCGCCCACTTGCGGCCCAGCGGCTGCTCGACGTACCCGACGTACCAGATGGCGTCCCACTCGCGCATGATCCGCAGCAGCACCGCCAGGTCGGCCGCTACGGTTTCCCCGGCGGAGGGCTCGCAGGCCGGACCGGCCAGCGCCGCCCGGTCCTCCGCCCACGCGCCCAGCGGCCACATCTGCGTGCCGGCGGCGTACCGGACGCCGGTCCACTGCAGCACCCGGTGAGCGAGCGCGACCATCCAGGGGTCGTTGCCGAGCCGCGCCTTGAGCCGGATCGGGACGCGCACTCGCTGCTGCGCGCCCATGTCCCTGGACCGGCGCATCCGGTACCCGTCCTTGATGGCATTCGCCATCCGCGTCGTGATCCAGCCTTCCAGGTTCGCGATCGGACGGCCGTACGCCAGCAGCGCGGTAACCACCGACTCCACGTCGTCGGTGAACCCGTCCGCGCATTCGGGCTCCAGGCAGCAGATCTCGGCGGCGCAGCGGCGGTGGCCCTTGCGCATCTCAAGCGGACGAGTATGACGCTGCCACACCAGCGGGAGCACCACCGCGAACGCCTCCGAGCGCAGCCCGCGGGCGTCGCCGGAGCGCGCTGCCTGCCGCAGTTCCCCGGCGGCCGCGAGGTCGCGCAGGCCGGCAGCGGCGCACGGCGCGCCGTCCGCGCGCAGCGGCGTGACGCCCTCCCCGGTGTTCGCCCGCGCCGCACGCGAGGCGTCGGCGAGGACGAGGAGGTCTTCGCACTCGTCGGATGGCGCCGTTTCCATCACCGTTGTCATAAAACTAGTTTGACTACTTTAGTAGCTGAAAGCAAGTAGTTTTCCAAAAACTATTGAATTTAAATCCAAGATCAGATACACTGCCGCCGTGCTCCCGCTGACCGCCGTCATGCCGGACGTCGAGGTCCCGCGATCCGATGTCGTAGCAGCCCGCATCGCCCGCAAGGTGGCACCGTTGTTCGGCGTTGCCTGGGAGCAGAGCCCCTTCGACCGCACCTGGGTGTGCGATTTCGGCACCATTACCCTTGCCGAGATCGCCCGCGGCGCACCGTTCCCGCCACGTCACGTCCAGTCGGCGATGGACGAGGAGGCCGCGCGGGTGAAGTCGCCGGCCGGGAACGGACCGGCCGGCCACGCTCCCCCCGGCCCGCCATGGCAGCCCGCGGACCGCGCGGTCTGGACGTTCCAGCGGGCGCCGACGCCGACCGCCATAGCCCACGCGACCTTGAACCGCTACGGTCCGGACACCAAGGCGGCCGTCGTCCTCACCGGGGCAAACCGGCTGCTGCAGGACGTAACGGCCGCGGTCGCAAGCGTGTGCGAGCAGATGGCCGCGGGCGGCACCGGGGTCGAGGCACGGCTAGCCGTCTGGGCCGGACTGATATTCGAGGCCTTCCGCGGCCAGCCCGCGCTGGTGGCCGCGGCGATCCAGGCGCGGGCCATCCAGCGCGCGCTCACCACGCCATGGGGCGAGCACCTGTGGCTGCCTGGCCTGGGCAAGTCGGCCCGCTGCGAGTTCGGCGCGACCACCCACGAGCCGGGATCTCCCGGCCCGGATGCCCATGACGCCCAGTCCCCGACGCGGTTCGACCTCATCGACTCCACCCTGCCGCTGCTCGGCCTGCCGATTCCGATAGAAGACGGCCCCTTGCTCAGCCACCGCGACGTGCTGGACGATATCGCGGCCCGCTGCTGCCTCAGGCTTATGCAGGTAGGGCACCCCGGCCGGGGCATCACCTGGGTGAGCGAGCTAGCGCCCGGGCACCGGAGCGTGCAGACGTACCTCCGGGTGGGCTCGGCGGTCGCGCCGTTCGTCGCCGAGGTGTTCTCCATGCTCGGGTTCCCGGACCGCCCTGGCTCGCGCGTCGACGCCGGCGAGGTCTCGCGCCTGCTGGCCGGGACGGACTTCGGGCGCCTCACCAGGCCGGCCAGGCGAGCCCACCTGGTCAGCGCGCACGCGCTCGCCAGCTACCTGCGCTTCCACGACCACCTGCTGCAGGCACAACCCGAGCTGCGCGCGGCGACACGCGCGCTTACCGGCAGCGCGGCGGTGGCCGCGGCCAAGTGCCTGGGCTCCGACGATCCGGTCACCCTGCTGCTCGACGCGTACACCGCGTACTGCACGGCGTGGGATCTCAGCCGCGACGCCGCGGTGGACGGCAGGCACCGGGTCGGCGTGGCGACCGATCTCGGCCGGCAGCTCGGCCGGGTCACCGACGCCTGGCAGGCCGGAGCGCTCGACCCGGGGACCGCCTCCTACCTGCTCGAGGTCGGGGTCATGGCGCTGGACCGGCTGCATGCCACCGGCACCGATCCCGCCGGGCTGGCCGGGTTCTGGCGGCACGCGATGCTCGCCCGCGCGGTAGACCCTGACCGGGATCTCGACGAACCGCTGACGCTTCCCGACGCGCACTGTTACCACCTGCAGAATTACGCGGCCTTTCAGGCCTCTCGCGCGACCGGCGCCACCGATCTGCGGCGCGCGCTCGCCGTGCAGCGGGCCTGCGTGCGCATCCGCGACCTGGTAACACACGGCGAACTCGCCGAGTACGACGCGAAGTTCACCAGCGCCCGGACGAGCCGTCAGACCGCGGCGGCCATCGTCGGGAAACTGCTGGAGTCGACCGATCCGCGGCAAGCCCCGGATTACCGCGACCTGCTCGCCGAGGGCGTCGGCCATGCCCGGGCCGCCATCGAGAACCCGACCACGCGGGCGATGCTCGCCGGAGACGGCGCCGGTCTCGATCTCGTCCGCCTGACGGTCGCGGCCCTGCCCGCGGTAATCGCGGCGCGCGAATGGGATCTGCGCGAGGCCGGGAATGACCCCCTGGTGGGCGAGGACCTAATAGACGCGGCCGACCGGCTGCTCGGCGCGGTCGCCGACGCCGCGGGCCGACCGGCGCAAGCCGTTTCCGAGCAGGACCGCGACGCCCTCGCCGACCTGGTCCGGCGCCATGCCAGCCTGGTTCCGGCCGCCCGCGGGGTATGACCTGACCGATCCCTAAGGCTGCTGGGCTTGCTGCTGCGCAGCCCCGTTGGTAGCCGCCCGGCCGACCGCGCGTGCCGTCTGCTGCTGCGGGCCCAAGATCGCCGCCTGGCCGGCCGCGTGCGCCGCACGCTGCTGCGGGCCCAGGATCGCCGCCTGGCCGAGCCCGCGCGCCGTCTGCTCCTGCGCGGCACGGGCCTGCGCCCGGCGCAGCTGGTCGTCTTCGGCGAAACCCTCGCCGCGCTCGACGTTCTGCTCGACCCGGCGCTCAGGCCCGGCGGCCGCCTGCTCCCGCTTGCGCCGTTCCGCCTGCTCGCGCCTCTGCTGCTCGTCCCGAGCGCGGTCGCGGTTCCGGCTGCGTGACTGTTCCATCGATGTGTGCTCCTAGCGTGGATTACGGCTGGGGCTGTGCCAGGTCGACGAGGAAGGGCCGGTCGGCCATGGGGCGCGAGTGCACCACGGCGGCGTACCTGCCGAACGGCAGGTCGTGAATCTCGCGCGTGCCGAGTACCGGCGCCATCGCGGTCTGCCAGGACTGGGTGCGCTGGCTTCCCCACCCGCTGGCGGCCGGCCCGACCGTGGTCGACGAGGTCTGCACGGGGTGCTGGCCGAGCTGGTCGGAGAGGTACTTGGCGCTCTCGGCACTCGTTCCCGGCAGGTAGATCAGCGTCCCGCAGTTGCCGAACACGACCGACCGGCTCTTGTCGTCGAACTGGGCCACGTCCTGCACCGCGATCAGCGCCGCTACCTGGGCGGCACGGGCGACGGAGAGCAGCGACTTGAAGTCCACCCGGTTCTTCAACTCGGCCGCTTCATCGAGTACCAGCAGCAGCGGGACGCCACCTGGATTGGTGTAGCGGTCATACGCACGGAACAGCAGCTGGTTGATGAACAGGCCGGACAGCATCGACGCCATGTCGCCGTGGTGCAGCGGCGCCACCACAGAAACGAAGCCGGGCGCGCGCAGCACGTCCCCGGCGCGCATCCCCGCCTGACTGGTCACCGCCTTGAGCTTGGCGGTGGTCAGCACGTCGAGCTTGTTCTCGATGTCGGCGATCTCCTCCGCGTACTTGTCCGGATACATCGACAGCAGGCCCTTCAGGGAGCCCTTCGCCTGGCTGGCCGGGTAGCGCTGCAGGTTCTTCTCCAGCTTGTCCTGGTCCCGCAGTACGTTGAGGAGGCGCTCCGCGGTGACCTGGTCGCGGTGCGGGCTCGCCATGACCATCTCGAACAGGCCGCGCAGGATTCTCTTGTCCCGCAGCCAGAACGTCTTGGCGGTGTGCTCCGGGCACTCCTTGCCCGCGATGGCGTCCACGGCGCTGCTGATGGCTTCGTCGGAGTCCAGTTCCGCGCACCAGTTCCACTTCGCCGAGGTGGCCGGGTGGGTGTAGTCGAGGACCTGGATGGGCACGCCGAGCCGCTGGCCGGAGGCTCGTACGGTGTTCCGCACGCTGTCGGCGAGATCCCCCTTGGCGTCGATCGCCACGACCGACCAGCCGGCCCGCAGCCCGGCCACGATCCACGGGACGATGATGCTGGTGGTCTTTCCCGAGCCAGTCGGCGCCACGACCGCGGCGTGCGTCTCGAGCGCGCCGGATGGCAGCCCGATCGGCTGGCGCGGCCCCTTGGCCGGGTCGACGTACCGGCCAAGGGGGAACTCGGCCGCCTGATACTCCGGCGGTACCTTCCCCAGGCTGAGCACGCCGCGGAAGTCGTAATAGGAACCACCCGCGTTAGGCGGGGGCGGGGGGTCGCCGGGCGCGAGGACGCCGCGCCGCGCGCCGCGGCCGGCCGAATAGTCACTGGCCGCGTTCGACGCCGCCTGGCCGAGCGCGTGCCCGGCCTT
>JBOHCG010000423.1:0-7019 GCA_050698735.1 Streptosporangiaceae bacterium
CCGGTGTCCTGGCCGGCGCCCACGATCCGCTGCGCGCGGGCCTGCTGGATGACCCGCTGGATCGTGTAGGTCACGGCGAAGTACAGCAGCAGGCTCGCCGAGGCGAGGCCGGACTGCGAGCCCTTGCCGAGGACCAGGTAGTCGTAGCCCAGGTGCAGGCCGATCGAGACGACCCAGAGCACGGCGGTGAGCCAGTCTCCCTGCCGCCAGGCCTGGCCGCCGTCGATCCACACGCGCACGGTGAGGGCGCGGCAGCGGTGATCGCGGCCAGCACGAGGCTGCCCGCGAGCGCGAGGGCCACCTTGGTGGTGTTGTGCGTGCCGTGCTGGAGGAAGTCGACGAGCTGGATGGTGCCGATGATCGCGAGGATCAGCGGCAGCCGCATGTTGGCGCGGACGGGGCGGGGCTGCATCTGCCGGTACAGGATGAAGCCCAGGACCGCCACACCGATCACGAGATTCACGGTGTCTGTGGTCGTCACGGTGAGAAAGCTAACCCGGCCCGGCGCGGTGTGGCTAGTGCCTATTCTCCGGCTTAACCGGTGACGGATGTCATCCGGCGCGCTTGGCGGCGGCTTCCAGGGCGGACAGCGAGACCCAGCCATCGTGTGACCAGAGGATCCTGCCGGACGCCGAGACCAGGTCGAGCCATGGCTGGTCCTGGACGCCGTAGCCGTCCGCGACCCGGCCGGTGGTATCTAGGGCGACCGGATAGGCCAGCGGCGTGCCGAGCCCGCTCAGGTACGAGCGGACGGCCTGGACCGAGGGCTCGGTCACCGTCTCGTCCACCGCGACCAGCGGCGGCAGCCCCTGCCTGCGGGCCGCGGCCGTGTAGGCGTTGCCGGTCAGCAGCTCGGACTTCAGGTCGGAGACCTCGGTCAGCCAGGTGGCGAAGAACACGACGAGACGTGGCTTGCCCGGCCCGAGGGCGACGGTTCCGCCGTTGGCGCCGTCGAGCGTGACGTGGTCCGCGGGTCCCTGCAGGCTGACCGCGGCGAGCGACAGCCTGCTCGCCACCCGCGGGTGGCTCGGCAGCAGGCTCGATATCTCCTGCGCGAGCACCTGCGCGGACTGGCCGATGCTCGAGTAGGCCATCTGGGTCAGGTAGATCTTCTGCTCACGGCCGCGCTGGTCGATGACGAACAGGGCGGGGGTGTGGTCGATCTGCCCCTGCTCGACCTGAACCGCGATGTGGTAGGCGCTCCAGGCCGCCTTCAGCTGGGCCACCGATCCGGTGAGGAAGTCCCAGCGGTTGACCATGCTGTGCGCACGCGAGTAGGCGAGCACGTCGGCGACGCTGGTGGCGTCCGGGTTCGCGTCGACGCCGAGGAGCTGCACCTGGCTGCCCGCGGCGCCGAGCATCTGCTTGGCGTCCAGCATGCTCTGCGCGGTCAGCGGGCAGACCGTGGTGCACTCGGAGTCCTCGAAGGACAGCACCACGACCTTGCCGCGGAACTGGCTGAGCGACATCGGCTGGCCGAACTGGTTCAGCAGCCGGAAGTCGGGCGCCTGCACCCCGCCGAGTGAGGTGCCAGGGTCCAGGTTGGGGTTGTTCATCGCGGCGGCGTTCTGCTGACCTGCCATGCCGTCGCTCGCGGCGGGAGTTTTCGCGCCCGCGCTGCAGCCAGCGAGCAGGCCGAGCAGGCCGAGCAGGGCCGCGGCCGCCAGCGCGGCGCGGGCTCGCGTGACCCTGAAGCTCTTCATCGCGAGCACAGCCTACCGCGGCTCGTCTCCCACGATCACCGCGCCCCCGTGGCCCCAGGAGACGTACCGGTAGGTCAGGTTGATCAGCGTGGTCACCCGGTTGCGCCCGCCGAGCAGGTAGACTAGGTGCAGCGCGAACCAGGCCAGCCAGGCCAGCGTGCCGCGCAGCCGCAGCCCGTCCGCCAACTGGACCACGGCGGACCTGCGCCCGATGGTGGCCATCGTGCCCTTGTCGTGGTACTTGAACGTCTCGGCGGCGGTATTGCCCTCCCGCTTGCCCTCCAGCCGGACGATCTGCGCGGCGGCGAACCGCCCCATCTGGATGGCCGGCTGGGCGAGCTGCGGCGTGGGGTCGTCCGGGTTGACGGCGATGTCGCCGACCGCGAAGATCCGGTCCTGCCCCTTGACCCGCAGGTCGGGCCCGACCACCAGGCGCCCGTGCTGGCCCTGCGGCAGGCCCCAGCCGGCCACGGCCGGCGCGGCGGCCACGCCGGCCGCCCAGACGGTGATGTCGCTTGGCACGCTCTCGCCGCCGACGAGCAGGACCGCCTTGTCGGTGACCGCTTCGATCCGCGTGTTCAGCTTGATGTCGACGCCGCGCTTGTCCAGCTGGACCCTGGCGTACTCGCGCAGCTTCTCGTTGAAAGGACCGAGCAGCGAGGGCGCCATCTCGACCAGGTGGACGTCCACCCGGGCCGGGTCCACGTCGGGGAAGGTGGCGCCGAGCACGGTGGGGCGCAGTTCGGCCAGCGTGCCCGCAAGCTCCACGCCGGTGGCGCCGCCGCCGACCACGGTTATGGTCAGGTGGGTGTCCGCGCTTTCCTCGCTCAGCCGCTCGATGCCCGCCATCAGGTGGTCGCGCAGCACGACCGCGTCGCGGCGGGTGTACAGGGCGAAGGTGTGCTCGGCCGCGCCCTTGATGCCGTAGTACGAGGCCGACACGCCGGTCGCGAGGATCAGGTAGTCGTAGCCGAACTCGCGGCCGTCGCTGAGCGTGACCCGGCGGGCTGCCGGGTCGACCGCGGCGAGCTGGCCGCGCCGGTAGACCGCCCCGTAGCGCCGGACGAAGCCGCCGACCGGGTAGCAGACGTCGCCAGGATTGAGGCCTGCCGTGGCCACCTGGTAGAGCAGCGGCTGGAAGGTGCTGTAGAGGTTGCCGTCCAGGAGGGTGACCCGCAGGCCCGCGCGGGTCAGCCGCTTGATGGCGGACAGCCCGCCGAATCCGGCACCGCAGATGAGCACGTGCGGCGCGTTCGGGTCATTTCTTCTTGCGATCCTTCTCACCTCCGGGTTCCGCCACCAGGATGTCCTCCCCCTTGCGCCGTTCCTCCACCCGCGCGTAGAGCTGGAAGGCGCGGCGGTCCTGCTCGGTGTACGGCGGCGGCGCGATGCTGCGCGGCCACAGCCGGTACGCAGTTACCACGTTAATCTCCACCGCGTACAAGGTGAGCTCGGCCTCCAGGTACAGCCAGGCGATCAGCCCGAGCACGACCGCGAAGGTGCCGTACGACGGCGAGGCGTGGGCCAGCTGGTGCGCAACGAAGTAACCGCCGACCGCCTGCAGCACCTGCCAGACGACGGCGCCGATCACGGCGCCGAGCCGCAGCCGGCGCCAGCCGACCTCGCTTGCCGTGCCGAGCCTGAAGGCCAGCCAGAACAGCCCGATGTTCGCCGCGAGCGACACCACGAGGGCGGCCAGCGACGCGCCGAAGCCGGTGAGCACCCGGCCGGCCCCGCTGGCTATCCCGGACAGGACCGTGGTGCCGATCAGGCCCAGGCCGATCACCAGGATCAGCCCGAAGCTGCGCAGCCACGACCACGGGAAGCCGGGCCTGCGCGCGATCGGGATCTCCCACACCGAGTTCAGCGCGGTCTGCATGGCGGCCGCGACGCTGCGCGCCCCGATGAACGTGCCGAGCAGGCCGACCACGAGCGCGAGCCCGGTCTGGTGCAGCGGGCCGATGTTGTGCTCGAGCTGCGGGCCGATCACCGGGTACTGCGCGAGCGCGGAGTTCAGCAGGCTTTTCCGCAGGGCCGGGTGACTCTTGAGCACGATATCGAGCACCGTGACGAGGACAAGCAGCAGCGGGAAGATCGCGACGAAGGCGTAGTAGGCGACCAGCGCGGCCAGGTTGCCCGCCCGGTCGTCACCGAATTTCTTCCACACCGCGACGGGCACGGCCAGCCACGCATGCCGCTGCTGGAGCGCGTCCGCGGCACGGAGCGCTGTCTTGTAGTTCATCGCCACCAAGATTTACCCGGCCCTCGCGAGTACATCCGCAGCGGGGTCCTCGGGGCGCCCATCGGATCGGCCTACAGGTTCAGCGCGACCAGTTCGGGGCTCAGGCATCCCTGCACGGGGCCCGGCGGCGAAGCGCTGGCGCTCGGGCTCGTGCTCTGGGTCGGGCTCTGGGTCGGGCTCGTGCTCTGGGTCGGGCTCTGGGTCGGGCTCTGGGTCGGGCTCTGGCTCTGGGTCGGGCTCTGGCTCTGGGTCGGGCTCTGGCTCTGGGTCGGGCTCTGGCTCTGGGTCGGGCTCGGGCTCTGGCCTTGTGTGGTCAGGCCGGCCGGCTCGGTCTGTGCTGGATTCGGGGAGTGGATCGGCGATGCCGGCGGTGTCGGGGACGTCCCGGGAGCTGATGTGGTCAGGGACGGCGACGGGCTCGGGCTAGGGGAGGCCGGGGCAAGCTGGGTGCAGGCCGCGATGATCACCGTGTCGGTAGCCGGGTCCGCGCTGCCGCCGACGTCGCTGAGGTCCACGAAATAGTGCGGCCACGGCAGCCCGCTCGCGGCCAGGATGACCCGCTGCGCGGCGATGTCGTAGCCCCAGGCGTCCCCGCCCGCGCCCTGGTCGAGCCCGAGCGCCACCCCGTCCCTGACCGCGTACATGCCCGCGGAGCCGTTCACCGCCGAGCCGGAGACCGTCGCCTTGAGCTGGCCTGTCCGCGGGTTCACGCCGATGAGGTTGGACCCCATCGTCAGGTAGATCCGCTGCTGCGCGGGGTCGTAGCCCTCGGGCACCGCGCTGACGATCGACCACAGCCAGGCGCCGGTGGTGCCGTCGTACGCGGCGACCCCGGCCGCCGTGGAGAACAGCACCACGCCGTCGTACGCGGCGCTGAGCGTGCCGTGGAACGACAGTCCCTCCAGCGGCCGGACGATGAGCTCCGCGCCTGTCACCAGGTTGATCTTGCGGAGCGCGGTTACCGGCGCGGAGCCAAGGAACCCGCCGCTGGATTCGGCCACGTACAGCCAGTTGCCGTCGGTGCGCCACGCCTGCGCCACCTGGCCGGTGGGCAGCCGCCAGCGGACCCGCCCGGTGGCGCTGTCGTAGCTGGTCACCGCCGTGGTGCCGACGATGACGGTGGACTTGGGCCCGCCGGCCACCGCGCCGCCGAAGGTGGCCGCGGGGAACCGGGCATGCCGGCCGGGCTGAACGCCTGCCCAGTCGGGCACGACCACCTCGGTGCGCTTGGAACCTGAGTAGGCGACGCCGGCGGTGACCTCGCCTGGCCAGGTGCGCACCGACACGATGGCCGCGCCGGCCGGGAACCCGGTCAGCGTCAGGTTCCACAGGAGCGCGCCGGACGCGGCGGAGTAGGCGTAGAGGGTCAGCCCCGCGCCGACGGCGGCGACGCCGTGCCCGACGGACACGTAGGCCAGCCCCGAACTCGGCACAGTGCCGGTCAGCCCGGAGACCACCTGCCATGAGCCCGGCAGCGGCTTGGCCCACCTGACCATGCTCTGTACGTCTCCGGCCCGGCAGCCGGACCGGCATGCCGCCGCGGGTGGGCCGGCGATCGCGCTCTGGATCGGGTAGGGCAGCAAGACCACGCCGAGCAGCGCCGCCGCCAGGATCCAGCGCCTTAGCCTGGGCGATTTCGCGGCGGTGCCGAGGCTGATCCGGCCGAGAATCCCGCGCGCGGCTCGGCGGCGCATCCGGGCGACCCGGCGCTGCATGGCCCGTCGGCGCGTGCGCCTGCGTTCCGGCTGCTGCCTCACACCACAACCGTAGGCGGGTTACCGATAACGTTGGACCAGTCTTCGTTAACGCGAGCCAGCCGACCTCAATGAGGAGTAAGCCATGACCGACCGTCCGCCGCTGCCCTACGACTTCCTGCCGGCCGTCCCGTCATTCGACCTGAGCAGCGACGATGTCAGCCATGACCAGAAGATGTCGGAGAACCAGGTCTTCGACGGGTTCGGCATGACCGGCGGGAACATCTCGCCCTCGCTGCGGTGGTCCGGTTTCCCCGCCGAGACCAAGAGCTTCGCGGTCACCTGCTACGACCCGGACGCGCCGACCGGGTCAGGTTTCTGGCACTGGATCGTGCTCGGCATCCCCGCCTCGGTGACCGAACTCGAGACGGGCACGGCCGGGACCGACGGCTCCGGGCTGCCCGCGGGCGCCTTCCATGTCCGCAACGACTACGGGGCCAAGGACTTCGGCGGCGCGGCGCCGCCGGCCGGCGATCCGGCGCACCGCTACGTGTTCGCTGTGCACGCCCTCGACGTGGAAGACCTCGGCGTCAGCGACGAGATCACGCCCGCGGTGGCCGGCTTCAACCTGCGCTTCCACACCATCGCCCGGGCCCTCCTCGTCCCGGTCTACGGGCACTGAGCGGCCGCGCGGCGGCTGAGCCTGGCGGTCAGGACAGGCGCTCGCCGCAGCGGGCGGGGTCGTAGCCGGGGAGGCTGGCTAGCTGGGCGAGCAGCCACGGCGAGGTGAGCACCTTCAGCAGGCCCTGGACCTCGCGGGACGCGGTATACCTGGCGGGTATGATCAAATCGAATCGCTCCTCGGCGAGCGGGATGAAGCTCAGCCCGTAGGCGAGCGCGGCAGGCTCGCTGGACACGCCGACGTCCGCGACGCCGCCCGCGACCGTCGACGCCACCTGCAGGTGGCCGGCGGCCTGGCCGCCGTAGCCGAGGAGTTCGGCCGGATCCAGGCCCAGGCGCAGGCGCTCATGGTCGAGCAGCGCGCGAGCCTGCGCGCCCGGCTCCCGGTTCACCAGCCGCAGTCCCTGCCTTGCCACGTCGTCGAGCCCCCGGATGCCGGTCGCGGCACGGGCCGCCAGGCCCTCGCGCCAGGAGGTGAACCCGACCGTCTCGGCGCCGCCGGGGATCTCGACCTGGGCGTCTTGCTCGTAGTGTTCGTAGCCGCCCGCGTGGCCCGGGCGGTGGACGCCAGCGGCGTGCACCATTCCGGCGGCGGCCAGGCGCAGCGCCTCGCCGCTGCCGCACGGCCACCAGGCGAAGGCGACCGGCGGGTCGAGCAGCGCGAGCGGCGTCTCGAGCAGCGGCAGCGCCGGGTCGCAG
>JBOHCG010000424.1:0-7010 GCA_050698735.1 Streptosporangiaceae bacterium
ACCGCGGAACGCGAGCGCCTCATCGTGCTGTGCGACGATCGTGACTACGAGGTCGTGGCCTCGGTTACCGGACAGCCTGTCAAGCTGGTCACAGACATCTGAGAGATAGGGCCGACCTCGGCTGTCAGGTCATGTCCCTGCTGCCGCGCGTTCTGGTGACAGCTACGATCAGATCGTGACTGGTGGTGCTGTGATAGGCAGGATCTTGCGGCGTTCTGGGGTCTCGGCTAGTGAACTGGCTAGGCGGCTGGGGATAGCGGAAGCCCAAGTTGGTGTCTGGCAGCAGGGTGATCCGCCGCTGAGCGTGGTGGACTCTGTCGCACGTGCATGTTCCACCGATCTGGCCAAGGTTCTCGCGGAGCCGGAACCAGATCCGCACGATGTCGGGTTGCTCGAGACAACTTTGGCGATGACTGTCGATCAGCGACTGGATCGGCTGAAGTCGTATGTGAGGTTCGTTCAAGCCGGCCGGGCCGCCCTCGGGAATGTACCGTGACCGGGTTCGACCCGGATGTGCTACTCGAAGTCCTGCACCGCCATGACGTGCAGTATGTGCTCATCGGCGGCTTGGCTGCCGCACTGCGCGGTTCAGCAACACCGACATTCGATGTAGACATCACGCCAGCTACCGGTGCCGATAATCTCGCGCGGCTGTCAGCAGCGCTGACAGATCTTGACGCGCGGATCCGCGTGGACGGGATACCAGAAGGTCTTCCGTTCTCCCACGATGCTGCGAGCCTAGCCCGGATGACGACGCTGAACCTAGTGACCCGGTTCGGCGATTTGGATATCGCGTTCGATCCCTCGGGAATAGGTGATTACTCCCAGTGGGAAGCTGGGGCTGCCTCGATTACGGTACTGGGCGTTCCGGTACGGGTTGCATCCCTCGATGACATCATCCGGTCGAAGGAGGCCGCAGACCGCGACAAGGACCGTTTGCAATTGCCAATGCTGCGGGCCCTCCAGCAGCGTCAGCACCGGCTGGACAAGCCCCCGGACAGCACCGCAAAGCCGACCAGGCAGCGGCGATGTTTACCTTGATGGCAGTCAGCCCGGACGCCGTGACCGGGCGGCTTGTGGTCCCGACTCCATCAGGAGCCCGTTCGCGCAGCCGACGTCGAGGACCCGATCCTCGATGAGCACGCACCGGCCATCGGCCAAGAACGGGACGAAGGTGATCCGCCGCACCTGTTCCGGGCAGGATCCCGGCCCTCGACAAGCACCTGCCCGAGCGACGACGTCCAGGGCTGATCATCACTGATGAATAGATAGCCGCCCGCCGCGGCAGTGGCCGCTGGCATCGTTGTCCTGGCCTGGCGCAGCAACTTGATATGTGCTGGTGACGTGCCTCAAGGGCAAACGTCACCGGGCCGGACCGCAGCGGGTCCGAGAGCATACCGGAAAAGTTGGAAGCCTGGCCGTACCAGGGGCAAGCGTCGGGCGCCTGGACGTAAGCTCGATCGGCAAGTAAGCATCGGGTTGGGGGTTTGGTGACTGGCGAACTGGATGGGGAAACTTCTCGGCCCGCGGACGGCTCTGCCTCTGCCGACGCGTTGGCGGCGTCATTTCCTGCCCGCGCCGACGGCGCCGCGCTTGGGCTGGTGGTGGGCACGGTGCCTGCGACGCCGCTGCGATTTTCGGTGGGACTGGCCCCTGGGCAGTATGCGCAGCTAGATGACGTGGTTGTCACGCGACGGGAGCTGCCCGGTCAGCCTGGTGTGCAGATCTCGGGCGTGGTGACGAATGTGGAGGCAATGCACGAGGGTGCCCGGTTCGCCTCAGACGTCTTCTTGATCCAGCAGGGTGCGTTGCCTGCCGAGGTCTGCGAAGTGGCCGAGGTAGCCGTGACGAGGGTCGAGCCGGAGGTATATGTTCCGCCTCTGCCTGGAGCGGCGGTGACGCGAGCAGTCGGCGCCCAGCGCGATTCAGCGCTGTACTTCGATGAGATGGGCGCCTCGAAGGTGCCGGTGGGGTTCGGCCGGGACGGGCAGCCTATGTTCGTCAATTTCGAGTTCGTTGACGGCACGCGTGGTGCGCATATTTCGATCTCGGGTGTATCTGGGATTGCGACCAAGACGTCGTTCGCGATGTTCCTGCTGCACTCGATCACCAACTGCGGCGTGCTGGCAGGTGAGGCGCACAACACGAAGGCGCTGGTCTTCAGCGTCAAGGGTGAGGACCTGCTATTCCTGGACTACGCGAACAGCAGGCTCACTCCCGCCCAGCGCGCGCTCTATGCCAGACTCGGGCTGCCAGCAGCGCCGTTCGGCAACGTCCGGGTGTTCGCCCCGCCACGGCGAGATGACCCAGCGGGCACGCCTGACGTATCTGCCCGCGACCGGGCGGTCAGCCCGTTCTACTGGACACTGGCGGAGTTCTGCCAGGATGAGCTGCTGCCATTCGTATTCGCTGACGCTGAAGACGAGCGGGCCCAGTACACGATGCTGATCGCCCAAGTCGCTGCCCGTCTCCGCCGCGACGCGGTGTCGGCCGGGAATGAGGGGGCGGTCCGGGTCCGTGACGTTGACCCGGCGAACGACCGGATCATCCGCACCTTCGGCGATCTGATCTCCTTGCTGGAGGCGGAACTGGGCGATGACAGCACCCGCGGGTCCTGGGTTGCCGGGAGCACAGTGACCGGCAGCGTCAACGCGCTGCTGCGGAGGCTGAGATCCGCGGTCAGGCCCTTGTCCGCAGTCATCCGCGGGGACCTGGGGCATCGTGGTGAACGTTCGATCACGACGTCGAGGGCCCAGGTGACCGTGGTTGACCTGCATAACCTGCCTGACAGGGCGCAGCGGTTTGTCGTCGGCGTCACTTTGCGGGGCGAGTTCGCCCGCAAGGAACGACAGGGCACGGCACGCCCGCTGATGTTCGTGATGCTGGATGAACTGAACAAGTACGCGCCGCGTGAAGGTGACAGCCCGATCAAGCAGATCCTGCTCGATGTCGCGGAACGCGGCCGATCACTAGGGGTCATCCTGATCGGAGCTCAGCAGACCGCCAGCGAAGTTGAACGGCGCATCCTGTCGAACTGCGCCATCCGCGTGGCCGGCCGGCTCGACGCCGCGGAAGCCGAACGCCCCGAGTATGGATACCTCCCACCAGCTCAGCGGCAGCGCGCCACCCTGGCCAAACCAGGCACGATGTTCATCGCACAGCCCGACATTCCGGTACCGCTGGCCGTAGATTTCCCGTTCCCCGCCTGGGCGACCCGCCCCAGCGAAAAGGGCGAATGGGCAGGCCACGATACCGGCCCGGTAATGCCAGCTGATCCGTTCGCCACGATCCCCGGGGCTGGCGACGATCCGCCACCGTTTTAAGGCTTTATCGCCCTCGGTTTTAAGGCTTTATCGCCCTCGGTCTCAGAGAGGAGATCCGAGTGAAGATCCTGCATACCAGCGACTGGCACGTCGGGAAGGTTCTCAAGGGCCAGGACCGGCATGACGAGCACGAGGCCGTGTTTCGCAGCATCGTGCAAGCAGCTCGTGACGAGAATGTGGATGTAGTGCTGGTCGCGGGGGATCTCTTCGAGACCGCGGCGCCCAGCGCGAAGGCACAAGGGCTGGTGATGCGCAGCTTGCTGGCCCTGCGCGAGAACGGCCGCCAGGTGGTGGTGATCGCTGGGAACCACGACAACCAGGCCCTGCTGGATGCGGTGTACCGGCCCGTGCTCGCTGAACTGGGATTGCACGTGCTGGGCATGCCGAAACGGCCAGATTCTGGAGGCCTGGTGCGCCTAAGCGTCGGCGATGGGGAGACGATCAACGTCGCGGCACTGCCGTTCCTGTCTCACCGCTACGCCGTCCGCGCTGCCGAGGTCCTGCTGCATGAGACCGCCGAGCACACCCTCGATTACGCCAGGCGCGTCGCCGAGATCGTGCGGCTCCTTACCGCAGGATTCACTGCGGACGCCGTCAACGTGGTCATGGCGCACGCGACGCTGCTCGGCGGGCGCCGCGGCGGTGGCGAGCGCGACGTGCAGACCACCCTGGACTATGAGCTGCCGGCCAGCATGTTCCCGGCTACCGCGCATTACGTCGCGCTCGGGCACCTGCATCGCCAGCAGGAAATCCCCGGACCCTGCCCCATCTTCTACTCAGGCTCACCGCTGGCCATCGACTTCGGTGAGGAGGCGAACGCGCCTGTGGTGATGGTCGTTACCGCAGCCCCCGGCATCCGGGCAGACGCCAGGCCGGTGCCTGTCACTGGGGGCCGCAGGCTTCGAACCCTGCGCGGCACGCTTGAGGAAGTCATCGCAGAAGGCGAGCAAGCAGGCGACGCATACCTGCGGATCGTCCTGGCCGAGCCCGGCCGCGCCGGACTCGGCGACCTGGTCCGGGAGAAACTGCCCAACGCCCTTGAGGTGCTGCTCGACGACGCGCACCGCCCGCAGCCAGGCACCCGGGGCGGTGACAAGCCAAGCCGGGTCGGCCGCAGCCCATTGCAACTGTTCAACGACTATATCGACGAGCAGAACATCGAGGACTCACGGATCTCAGGCATGTTCGCCGAGCTACTGGACGAGCTCACCGGCGCACCCGACGACCCAGCCCGACTTGCCCCCGCCGATCATGGGGAGGCGTAATGCGACCCTTGCGGCTGCTCCTCGACGGTTTCGGCTCCTACCGCCAGCCTGCCGAGGCCGACTTCTCCGACGTGAGCTTCTTCGCGCTGGTCGGGCCGACCGGGTCGGGGAAGAGCACGCTTATCGACGGCCTGTGTTTCGCGCTCTATGGCACCGTCCCCCGCTGGGGTAAGGAGAATGCCATCGCCGACGCACTCGCTCCTGCGGCTAACACATGCCGCGTCTGCCTGGTGTTCGAGGCAGGCGGCAGGCGCTACGCCGCCGCCCGGGCACTGACCCGCGACAAGAAGGGCCTGGTGCACACCAGGGAGGCCCGGCTGGAATTGCTCGACCCTGCCATCCCTTCCGATGCGCCCATCGCCGACCTTCTCACGGCGAGTATCGAGCAGATCGCCGAAGGCCCCGATCTGGTCACGTCCCGGGTAGAGGACCTCCTCGGGCTCGGCTACCGGCATTTCACCCAGTCAGTTCTGCTGCCCCAGGGACGGTTTTCAGAGTTTCTGCATGCGAAGGCCGGTGCCCGCCAAGACCTGCTGGTGCAGCTGCTGGCCTTCGGCGTCTACGAAAAGATCGGGCAGAGAGCCCGCGAGCGCGCCAAGCTGGCCGCTGAACATATGCGGAATGCGCAGCGGGAACGCGAGGAGCTTGGCGCCGCGACCGAAGAGGCCGAAACTACGGCCGCCGCGCGCCTCGAGGCGCTGACCAGCCTCGCCCGCATCGTTGACGACAAGCTGGCCGCCTTGACCCAGCTCAGGACGCAAGCCGAGCAAGTGACCCAGCTGGCCCGTTCGGTCCGCGAGGAAGCTGGCCTGCTGTCTGTCGTCCAAGTCCCAGCCGAGGTCCCGGGTCTCGCCCAACGGATCGCAGAGGCAGACGCTCTCGTCGCCGAACGTAGCAGGCGCCGGGATGACGCGGAGCAAGTCGAATCGGAAGCGGAACGCGCCCGGGACGCGCTGGCCGACAAGACGCGGATGGAGACACTCCGCAAGGCGCATGAGGAACGCCACGAGGTGACCGCCCAGCTGAAAAGACACGAGCAGGAGCTCGCCGCAAGGCGGGCCGAGGAGAACACGCAAACGGAACAACTACATGCGGCCGAACGGAACCATGAGCGGGTCAGAGATGCTTTGGCTGACGCCAGAAAGACGCATGCGGCCGTTGCGCTCGCCGAAGGTCTGAAGGTCGGCGATGACTGCCCGGTGTGCCTCCAGCCGGTTGCCTCTTTGCCACATCACCGTGTTCCCGCAGACCTAGACGAGGCCAGAGCGGCAGTCGGGGCAGCCGAGACGGAGCTCAACCGAGTGCGGACTGCTCACGGAAGGTCTGTTACCGCCACGGCCGTGGCCAGCAGGGCAGCCGAGGCTGCTCAGCTGCAGTTGGGCAAGGTCTCGGCGACCCTGGCCGATGCCCCTAGCGAAGCCGACGTCGCCCAGGCACTGGAAGCAATCGCTCAGGCGGACGAGGCGATCCGCGAGGCGCGCAAAGACGCAGCAGCGCGGCGAGCAAACCTGTCCGCAGCGGACAAAGACCGCGCGTCTCTGAGCGCAGATGAGCAGAGGGCGTGGGCTCAGCTGCGTAAGTCCCGCGATTCCGTGGTCTGGATCGGCGCCCCGGCGGTCGAAGACGCCGGCCTGGCTGCGGCCTGGGAAACGCTGACCACCTGGGCCAGAGCACAGCATGCCGACCGCACTATGCGCCAGCCTGGACTGGACGAAAACGCGTCGGCCCTCCAGCAGCGTGTGCGCGGCGATATGGCCGCCGTCACCGGACTCCTGGCTGAACATGACATCAATGAGGTCGCAGATCCCGCACGTGCCCCGGCCGTCGTGGCCGCCCACACGATACGAGCTGAGAACCAGCTGAAGGCCGTCCGCCAGGACCGCGCGAAGGCAGCGAAACTGGACATGCAGGTCCGCGACCGCCGCGAGGAGGAGCAGGTCGCGACCATGCTCGGTCAGCTGTTGCGAGCAACTTCCTTCGAGCGCTGGCTGTGCAGCGAGGCGCTCGACTCGCTGGTGACTGAAGCCTCTGAGACGCTCATGGAACTGTCTGACGGCCAGTACCAGCTCGACCGGGACGACCGCAACGACCTGGTCGTCATCGACTACGAGGATGCCGGCGCCCGCCGGCCGGTGCACACCTTGTCCGGGGGTGAGACCTTCCAAGCGTCGCTGGCGCTGGCCCTCGCACTGTCACGCCAGGTCGTAGGGCTTTCCGCCGGGATGCGCGATCTGAATTCCATGTTCCTCGACGAAGGATTCGGCACGCTTGACGAGGACACCCTGGAAACCGTGGGTACAACATTGGAACGGCTCTCCGCCGACTCGGACCGAATGATCGGCATCATCACCCATGTCGCCGCCCTGGCCGAACGTGTCCCTGTGCGCTTCGTGGTCAGCCATACCGGCGCGGGGTCGACACT
>JBOHCG010000425.1:0-6999 GCA_050698735.1 Streptosporangiaceae bacterium
TGCCTGCACGGCGCCGGGTGGACGGCCCGCGCTCGGGGGGCCGGGCCGCGATGGCGGCGACGGGCGGGACGCGCATCGCGCGGCGCGCCGGTCCGGCCGCGGCGATGGTCGTGACGCCGACGCCGACGATGAGCGAGACGATGACCGTGCGGGCCTCGAAGATCAGCGGCCCTGCGGGCAGGCCGGCGCCAAAGCCTCGCAGCAGAGCCTGGAGCCCGACGGCGACGGCAGCACCGAGGCCGATGCCGATCACCGAGGAGGCGGCGCCAACGATGGCCGCTTCGGCCAGCACGGATCCGAGCACCTGGCGGCGGCTGGCGCCGACGACACGCAGGAGCGCGAGTTCGCGGGTGCGCTGGCCGATGACGATGGAGAAGGTGTTGAGGATGGTGAACGCGCCGACGAACAGCGCAATGAGCGCGAAGATCACCAGTGCTGTCGAGAGGAACGAGAGACTCTGGTCGATGGCGGTTGTGTTCTCGCTGGCCACGGTCTGGCCGGTGACCACCTGGACGCCGGGAGGAAGGATGCGGGCGATGGCTCGCTCGACGGCCGCGTTGCCGGCACCGGGCTTGGTCACGACGTTGATGTCGTCGAGCTGGTTGACCTCCCCGGCGATGCGCTGCGCCGTCGGGAGGGTGAAGGCGGCCAGGGTGGTGCCGTCGAGGGTGGCAGAGGTGCCGAAGTCGGCGATGCCGGTGATGGTGAAGGTTCGGGGGGCCAGGGCCGAGAGGATCATGACGTGCTGGCCGGGGCTGAAGTGGTACTTGGCGGCGGTGCCAGCGTCCATGACCACGTCGCCGGGACTGGTGGGAGCCGTGCCGCTGACTAGCCGCAGCGGGGCGACTTCGGTGTTGGCGGCGAAGTTCACCCCGACGGTTCCGCCGATGCCGCCGCTGATGGCGTTACCCTGCCGGGAGACGAACTGGGCGTAGCCTGCCACCTGTCCGTCTGCCGTCGCGACGCCGGGGAGGCGCCGGATCGAGGCGAGTAGCGGCTCGGGGATGGGGTTGCGCACGGCGTTGGCGCCGCTGGTGGACAGCTGGGCGTCGCCGCGGACCTGGAAATTGATGTTCTGGTAGGCGTTGCCCAGCAGTGCCTCGAAGGTGTCGTGCAGGGTGTCGTTGAAGACGAATGCGCCGGTGATGAAGGCGACGCCGAGCACGATTGCCAGCGAGGTGAGCGCTAGCCGGAGCTTGTGGGCCCACAGTCCCCTAAGAGTCACGGTGGTCATCTCAGGCCGCCAGTTCCCGCATCCGCTCCAGCACGGATCCGGAGGTCGGCTCGTCGAGTTCGTCGACCATGTCCCCGTCGGCCAGGAACACGACCCTGTCGGCGAAAGCCGCCGCGGCCGGGTCATGGGTCACCATGACGACCGACTGGCCCAGCTCGGTCACCGACTGGCGGAGAAAGCCGAGCATCTCGGCTGAGGCGCTGGAGTCGAGGTTGCCCGTCGGCTCGTCGGCAAAGACCAGCTCGGGACGGTTGATCAATGCCCGGGCGCACGCCACTCGCTGCTGCTCACCGCCGGACATCTCGGCGGGGCGGTGCGCCAGCCGGCCGGCGAGCCCGAGCTGTGCCACTAGCTGGCCGAACCACTCCGGGTCTGCTTTGCGGCCGGCGAGGTCGGCCGGCAGGGTGATGTTCTCGGCTGCGGTGAGGGTCGGGATGAGGTTGAAGGACTGGAAAACGAAACCGAGCCTGTCTCGGCGGAGGCGGGTCAGTGCCCTGTCGCCGAGGTGGCCGATCTCGGCGTCGCCGATGAAGGCCTGCCCGGAAGTCGGTTGGTCCAGGCCGGCCATGCAGTGCAGCAACGTCGACTTGCCGGAGCCCGACGGGCCCATGACCGCGGTGAACCGGCCGCGTTCGAAGGCCACGCTGATGCCAGCGAGGGCGTGCACGGTAGCCGAACCGTCGCCGTAGACCTTGGCCAGTCCGACGGCGCGGGCCGCTGGCGACCCTGGCCGCTCTTCGATTGAGTCTCGCGGTTCCGCTGGCATCTCATCCTCCAATGGTGACGCTGCCCCGAGGTCGCCTCCGGGCCCGGGCTCTTCGTTGCGCCCGGTGCGAGTGTCGAACACAGGCCGGTACGGAGTCATCGCCTCTGGGGTTGGGTTTCTGCGCAGCTGGCGGTACGAGAGCAGGTATGAGAGCAGGACGCCGGTTCATACCGTCGGCCTACCGCCGGTTCGATGTAGCCGCCGAGTTCCGCGCTATACCGTGGACGGCAGCGCCACCGGAGATTTCGCGCCGACCGTCGAGGAATGGCTTATGAGCACAGGATCGAATCCGCCCGCCGAGGCGACGGCGGTCGCGCAGCCCCAGGCCATGCCCTTCGGCAGCCGCTTCCGGCCGCCGATCAGATTCCGGGCAGTGCCCGGGACGGGCGCCGTGGTCACGATGCGGAGGCTCTGGCGGGTGGGGCTGCTGGCCGTCATCGTCGTGGTGGGCACCTCGACGTTCACCGTCTCGCCCGATGGGACCGGGAACCTGGTCGCCGAGGTCATCGCCTTCGTCGTGGGCGTGCTCACGATCGGGCTCTGGATGGCCGCAGACCGATCCCCGAACTCGAAAGTGCGGCTGTCCCGGATCCTGCACCCCCTCGCCGCTGGTGCCATGGCGGTGACGGCGGGGTGGGCCGCGCTCACTCCCAGCGGCGGCCCCTACAGCCTCTTTTGCTCCATGGCCACGATGTGGGCAGGAGACACGTTGGGCCTGGCAGCCGCCACCGCCATCACCGGGACCGCCGTCGTCGCCGTCGCGTCCGCCGGCCTGGCCTACGGAAGAGGCACCTGGGACGTGCTGGGGTACCCGCTTGTCCTGGTCCTCGGCCTCCTCCTCGGCCGCCTGGTGCGCGGCTTCCGCCTTCGGGCCGCCCAGTCTGCCGCCCTGCTCGCCAACGCCGAGCAGCTCCGCCAGGAACACAGCCGAGCTGCCACCCTCGACGAGCGCAATCGGATCGCCAGGGAGATCCACGACGTCCTGGCCCACTCCCTAGGCGCCCTCGGTGTGCAGCTCCAGGCCGTCGAAGCCGTTCTCACCGAGCAACACGACATAGACCGGGCCGTGGTACTGGTCGGTCAGGCCCGCCGCATGGCCACCGAAGGGCTCGGCGAAACCCGCCGGGCACTTCAGGCATTGCGCGCCGACACCCCGCCGTTGCCCGGCGCACTGGGCCAGCTCGCCGCCGGCCACCAGCGGCGCTACCGGGCGGCGGTCAACTATGAAGTGACCGGCACGCCCCGCCCATTGTCGCCGGACGCCAGCCTCGCGCTCACCCGCACGGCACAGGAGTCCCTGGTCAACACAGCAAAGCATGCCCCGCGCCAGCCGGTCGATGTGCGGCTCGACTACCAGCCCGGCCGCACCATCCTCACCGTCGTCAGCCCCTATTCCAACCATGGTGGCGGCCGCCCAAACCTCGAGACTGCTAACGGCGGCTACGGGCTCGCCGGAATGCGAGAACGGCTCCTGCTCATCGACGGCCTCCTTCATGCGGGCGCCGCGGACGGCACCTGGGTTGTCACCGCCGAGATCCCCCAATGAGCGGCCAGAACCAGACCCTGCGGGTCGTGGTCGCCGACGACCAGGCAAGCGTCCGCGAGGGCCTCGTGCTGCTGCTCGGACTCATCCCCGACATCGAAGTGGTCGCCGCCGCCGCCAACGGCCAGGAAGCGATCGACCTCGTCGCCGAACACCAGCCCGACGCCATCCTTCTCGACCTGCACATGCCAGTCCTCGACGGCATCGAAGCCACCCGTCAGATCACCGAGCTGCATCCGGGTGTCGCCATCGTGGTGCTCACCACATACGCAGACGACGTTTCCGTCCTCACTGCGCTCGGCGCCGGGGCCCGCAGCTACCTGACCAAAGACGCCGACAGGAGCGACATCGCCAGCGCACTCCGCAGCACCGCGGCCGGCCTTGCCGTCCTCGACCCCACCATCCAGGCGGCCCTCGTCGACTCCGCGACCCGCAGCGGCCCGTCCGGAGCGCCACCCCGCAGCCTCCCCCGGGACCTTCCGGACGGGCTCACCCGCAGAGAGGCAGAGATCCTGGCGATGCTGGCGCGAGGCATGACCAATCCCGACATCGCCGCCGAGCTTTTCCTCAGCTCGAACACCGTCAAGAGCCACGTCAACCGGATCTTCGCCAAGACCGGTTCCGCGGACCGCGCCGCCGCTATGCAATACGCGCACGACCACGGCCTCGCCTAGCTCAAGGCCTCTCTCATCCATCTTGGTATCAGCCATAAGGAGCACTAAATGGCCACTATCACGGTCCCCCGAACTGGCGTCAGCACCGAGGACGTCAGCAAGGTACTGCGCCAGGGACTCAGTTCGAGATACAAGGTGCTTCCCGACGAAGCCGTGACCCTGAACGCCGTCGGGAAGCCACAACCAAATCATCCCGACACGATCATCGTCGGAATCGGCTCCGCCCGGTTGCTGCGAGCCCAGGTGAAGATCTCATCGGGCCCCGACGCGACGACCCTTCACGTCACACCGGGCGGCCTCACTGTCTTGTGGCGAATGACCAACCGACTCTGGTTCGTCCGCAAAGTGCGCCGCGTCCTGGCAGCTTCAGCCAGTCTTCACTGACGAGCCGATGAGCTAGCTACACGTTGCGGCCGACGGGACCGCAAGGGAACGCGTGTGAGCGCTACAGCGACGCGAATAGCCACTACGCAATCGACACCGAAAGGACGCCAGACGATGGAATCCGAAAAGATGGAAACCCGGCTCGGCCCGCTGGCCTGGCGGTCGTCCGGCCGGGGGCCGGCGCTCGTCTTCTTCGCCGGCGCGCTCGCCAACGGGGACCTATGGCGTGACGTCGTCGCCGAACTCCAGGACCGTTACCGCTGCATCACCGTCGACCTCCCGCTGGGAGCGCATCCCTGGCCGCTGTCGCCGGGAGCAGACCGGTCGGCCACATCGCTTGCCCGGCTGCTGCTCGACTGCCTCGAGCTGCTCAACGTCGACGATGCCGCCGTCGTCGCCAACGACTCGGCGGGCGGACTGCTGCTGCTGTCACTGGCTACTAGCCATCCGGCGCTCGGGCGAGTCGGGCGCCTCGTCCTGACGAACTGCGAAAACTACGAACAGTTCCCGCCGGACAAGCTCAAAAAGGCCGTGGCCGCGTGCCGCATGACACCCTGGCTCGCCCGGGCAATGATTCGGCTACAGCAAAGATCACCAGCCGCCCGGCGCCGGGCCATCTCCGCCGTCGCCGCCAGCGGGCTGGACGACGCGCGTGCCGAGTCGTTTTCCGGGCCAGCCCGACGTGATCATCGGGTGGTCGCCGATCTGGTCGCGGCCCTCGCTGGTGAACGACCCCAGATCCTCATCAATGCCGCCGCGGCGATCCCGCGGTTTGACCGGCCGGTCCTGGTGATCTGGGGCGAGTCGTGCGAGTTCTTCCCGATGACAGGCGCGCGGCGACTCGCCGCCGACTTCCCCCGCGCCACGCTGGTCTCGGTGCCCGGGGCCAAGACATGGGTCCCGGTCGACGACCCGGCCACAGTAGCCAACGCCATCGCCAAATTCGTGCCGACCCCGGTGCCCCCGTGACGCCATGCGCCGAGGGCAGCGACTCTGCGAACTTAGACACGATCTAGGGGTCAGCACCAACTCAGTCTTTAGGCCTTGACGGCGTGGGGTTCCCGCGAAACGTGGGGTTGCCGGCTGGTACCGGTGGTGGTCACGGGCCGGCGTGTCTGGCGGTGGGTTGTGCTGCCCGTGCGCCGGCCGGCACCGTGACCGGTTCCAGCGTGGCCGAGGATGCGCGCTGGTGTCCGGTCCGGCGGCGGGTGGCGGCTGGTTTCGCGCTGCCGGGGTCGCGGCGGGCCGCCGCGCGGGATGATCGCGGCGTGCTGCCTGCGACGCCGTTATGTGCCTGGTGCTTCGTGCCCGGAACTCAGTCTGGCGCTGGGGGCGATCATGCGGGCTAGGTACTGTCGCTGCGAGCACGCCGATCAGATTTCGGTTCATCCTGCGCCGCCCCTCAGGTAGCCGCGTCCCTGCCGGTACACGATGAAAGGCGAGGCGGCGATGACCGCGAGGAAGAACAGCGCGAAGAAGGACACGAACAAAGACGGGAGGAAGGACGCCGCGGCGGGGTCGCCGGCCGCGTCGTCCCGGCCAGCCGATGACGGCGCGGAGGTGGCCGAGGAACGCGTCGAGGTCGTAACGTACGCGGCCGCGATCGATGTCGCCAAGGGATTCGGGATGGTGTGCACCCGGGTGCCGGGGAGCCGGCCCGACCGAAAGCGGCAGAAGGTGTGGCGGGTGGAGGCCACCTACGGCTCGGTGGTCACGCTGATGGACCACCTGCGGTGCGAGGGCATCCAGCGGCTGGTGCTCGAGAGCACGTCGGATTACTGGCGCATCTGGCTGCGCCGCGAGGCGCCCTGTTGTATTCCCGGCTTAGCCGGGAGGAATTTGGAGGATATTCCTGGGTCTGATGGCTTACTCAAGATCCGAAAGGTGAAGGGGACAATAGCATGCCAGGAAACCAGCGGCCGTGCCGACGCGTACGGGCGGCGCGCTGGGAAGACCCGCGTGATATGGCCAAAGCTATACTGCCTGAACCCTAATCTCCAGAAGGGGTAAACGCCACCCCCGCCGGAAAGACGCATGAAACCGGCGCCGGCCCTGCACCCGCATGACCAGATGACGGATGCACCTCCAGGGACAGGAGCGATGCCCAGCGAGGGCATTGAAGGAGATGAGTGGGGAGCCTAAGTCGCGCTATCACGTATGACAGGGACGAACGCGGGATCACCGTTAAGGGGCGCGAGCCCTACGGCACTGGCGTTCGGTTGAGGGCAGGGCGGCCGACGTGGTTTCTGGTGCCGGTGCCCGGATTATGTGACTGTCGGTAGTTCCGATGCTGGTGCGCTGGCACCGCTGGCCGGGTCGGCTGTGACGCTGGGTTATCGGGCTGCTGGTCGTCGGCCGGGCGGATGGCTGCGCGGTCGCCGGCGGGCTGTCTTGCGGG
>JBOHCG010000426.1:0-6999 GCA_050698735.1 Streptosporangiaceae bacterium
CGTGGACCCGGCCGCCGCCGGCGCGACACCCCGGCCTCCGGCATGCCCACCGGAAGGAAACTACCCGCAGTAACCAAAAACGAGAACTACCCACAACCAGTCAAACGCCTAAAGCCCATGGCATTGCGACCGTACTCGCTCCACTTCAACCCGCCCTGAACCTTGGTCACGCGGCCGAAGAGGACATTGTTCGCGATGTCCGTCCGATACGGCCACATCAGCTTAAGCAGGTCAGGGTGCTGCTCAACGTCGATGGCGGCGAACGATTCGTCGTATGGGAAGAGCGCGACGTCGAATGGAGCCTCGCTCCAGTCGCGCAATCCGTCTCCGAGCACCATAGGCCGCACCCACATGTCAGGGATGCGATGCCGCTTCGCGGCAGCCGCCGGAAGGAGATAGAGGTGGTCTTCCAGCGTGAATGACGTGATGCCAACCGATTCCGCTATCTTTTCAAGGCTACAGGCGCCGCGCTTGTTGATCTGTCGGAGAACTTCGTCGGCGCCGCCGCCGGCCAGGCTCCAGGGGTGCTTCGCGAAGAAGTCGCGCGGGAGGTCGGCGACCGTGACCCATTCGCTCTGGCTGCCGGGCTTGTCTACCTGGCGGACGATCGCCTGCCAGACCAGTCCCTGCGTCGGGTCTTCGGGCTGGGTGGGCTCGCTGCGGACGCCGAGGACGGCGCGGATCGTCGATGCTGATCGGGGGATCCTGCGGCGGCCGAAGAGGATGACAGTCGGGGTGCCGAAATCATGCAAGTAGACACCGGAGGTGTCGATCACGTGGGTGAGGTCGACGTTCGGCAGGTACTCCTCGATCAGGCGCGTGCCGAACTCGCGCTTCATGAACGAGTTCGCCGTGATCTGGCCGGTGTAGCCGGCGGGCGTGCTGCCGTGCGCGCCGAAGACGGTGAGGTTGAAGATGCGCTCGGCGAACGGGACCGATAGCGAGTATTTTCCAGCACAGCTCTTGTAGGCGTCGCGGTAGTTCTCGTTCTCGCGCTTGTCCTTAACTGTGATGTACGGCGGGTTGGCGAAGACGGCATGATATGTGCCGAACTCGAGCATGCTGACGGACTTGATGTAGTCGTCGATGTCCTCGGTCCGGTACGTGTGGACCTTCTGCTCGCCGCCGAAGTTGAATTCGATCTGGCGACCTCGCCCCTTTCCGTGCAGCAGTGAGTCGCCGACCGCGATGTTCAACGGGAACTTGACCCGTGTGCTGAGCCGGGCGACGCCGCCTGCCCTCATTCCTGCGAGGAGGAGGCGGAAGCGGGCGATTGCCGCCGCGAAGGGGTTTTTGTCCACGCCGTGGACGGATTCCAGAGCATGCGAAATCAGGGTCCATTGGTCGGTTCCCGGTGAATGATCAAGCCAGGCGGCCAGCAAGCGGTGGAAGGCGCCGAGGAGGAAGTGCCCGCTCCCGCATGCCGGGTCGATGACGCGCAGGCCGTGTGGCAGGTGCTCGTGACCGATAGGGGGCGCGGGCTCCAGGCCGAACTCCTCGATAGCCGGGTCGAGCGTGTACTTGAGGATGAATTCCTCGACAAACTCCGGCGTCTGCAGCAGGGCGTAGGTATCCTTGGCATGCTCGGAGAGGTCCTGGTACAGGTCGCCCAGGAAACGGGTGTTCCACTCGTCGTCCTTGAAGTTGTGGACGACAGCGCCGTCGGAGTCCGTGGTCCGCCAAAAGCCAAGCAGGGCCTTGGCGGCGTCCTGGGACGGGAGGATGGTCCACATCGGGTTGTGCGTCTCGAACAGGCCAGCGGCCACGGGGGAGACCTTCATCGCCTCGAAGCCCTGAGTGATCCAGTCGCGGTAGTTCTTCTCCGGGTGCCGCTGGAAGAAGTCACGCTGCAGGTCAATCGCAAGATCAAGGCGATCCCCCGGACCCGCGATCACCGGGAACTCGATGAGGTCGTTGTCCTCGCAGAACCGGACGAAGACCGTCCCGAGCGCCCACGCCACGGCGACCTGGGTGACACGATCGCCCAGCCACGAATCGAAGTCCGCCGACGTGCGCTTCGCGTCATATGCTTCCTGGTGCTCTCGCTGGAGCTCAGGATCTTGTTTCCCGGTGGGCCGAAGGTCTGCCTCCAGTGTGCGGACCTCGCGCTTCAGATCGTCGAGCAGCGCATTCCGGTCGATCACGACGCTCTCCGTTCGGGTGCGGCGAAGTCGTCAGGCAGGACGATCTGCTCGGCGTCGCCGGGGATGACGCCGATCGTCATGCTGTCCAAGCGTGGCGCTTCCTTCGGGTCCTGCATGGGGCACAGCAGCCATAGGCCATAGGGCGACTCGCCGGACATCCTGGCCGCGCCGGCCAGCTTCGCGAGCAGGTCCGCGCCACCGGTGTACCTGGCGAGCGGAGTCGCGTCGTGCAGCAGCACGATGCTGTTGTCGACGTTCCGAATGCGCGCCTGCAGCCGCTCCCACACGATATCCAGCAAGCGGACGAAGCCGGCCTTGGCCGTCGGAGGCGCTCCCGGAGAGTCCGCGGCAAGCACAGTTTCCCAGCGAGGGCGCCCCTGCTCGGTCACGATCTCCCGCAGCAGTCGCACGAACTCGGCGGAGACGTTCACTGCCGTCACGCCGTCAACGGCGGTGAGAGCCGCGCATGTCATCGCGGCGTACTTCGTCCGGAGCTTGAGCGTGACGAAGCCGCCCCGCTCGCGGGCCTCGTTGAGTCGCCGCCAGGCGAGAGTGGCGTCGCCGACGCCAAGGTGTGCGGCTGTTCTGCTCCGTGACGGCGCAGTTCCAGTGGTGCTCTTAGCCGTCGCCGTGGCGGCGTACAGGAGGGCGTCGTGGCTGTCGCGCCGCATGTTGTAGCCAAGCTCGCGGAGCAGCGGCAGTATGTCTGCGGCCTGCGGGGGATTGAGCAGTTCGGGGAACCGTCCGGTGACCCGGCGGGCAAGTTCGGCGTCTGGGATGCCGCGTTCACCGCTGACCAGGCTGCCTGCCTGGGAAATCTTCAACGCG
Organism: Streptosporangiaceae bacterium; assembly: GCA_050698735.1. Lineage (GTDB taxonomy): Bacteria > Actinomycetota > Actinomycetes > Streptosporangiales > Streptosporangiaceae > Palsa-504. The sequence goes on from JBOHCG010000426.1 coordinate 2,973, forward strand.
CGTTCCGGCGGCAGGTCGCGCGGATACAGTTCGAGCCGGGGGCTCGCTGCTGCCGTCCTCGACGCGGCGGCCGCCAGCAGTACCAGGTCCGTATCGGACAGCCTCGGTACGCCGTCCGCCACGGCCAGCACCGCACGCAACGTCTGCTGGACCTCGTTAACGCCAGGAAGCGGGTCCCGGGCGGCCAGTTTGTCTGCCTCGCTCCCGAGCAACTCCGCGTAGGCGAAGAGGTCACCCGCCGACGATGTAGCGTCCTCGCTCACCGCGGTCAGGGCGATCAGTACCTTCTCGTCCGACCACTTGTTGGCGATACGCCAAGTGGCGAGCCCGGCAGAGTCCAGGCGCTCTTCGGCCTCGACCGCGGCGCGCACGCATGCGGCAGCCAGGCGCAGCGCCTGCTGCGGGTCGTCCTGCGCCGAACCACGTTCCGCCAGCAGTGCGGTCGCAAGCTGTCGCCACTCCAGAATCCGGCCGTGCTGACACAGGATTTCCACGACCTGCTCGCGGAGCTTCGTCAGAGCAGGGACCGACTTCGTCCATCGGCTCCGCAACCGGTCGAATAGAACGGCCACGTCTTCCTCTGACAGGCCAGTAGCTCCAGCGATATCACGTTGCGACGCCCACTGATCCAGCAGCCGGGAACCCGTCGCCGACGCTGGTTCCAGGCCGACCACGCGCCGGAGCTCCGGTGCCGATTCTGGAACGAGACGACGGACCAGATCGTCCACGGACAGGCGATCGAGGTCTTCCCCGCCAAGAGAGTCTGGTGAAGGCGCCAGGGGCACAACCGCCCGTTCTGTATGAAGACGGCCCCATTCCTGTATGCGTCGGACCAGTTCGTACCGGGGGTTGCTGCCGATGCCGCGCAGCCGAGTAACGCGCGCGGGTGGAATCCGGACGAGGTCGCCTACGGTGGAGGCGCCGAGTCGCTGTGCGATCGACAGCGCATGCGGTGACAGGCCGGCCGCGTTCAGCGGGGTGTCCCAGGTAGCGGACTCAGCGGCTCGGCGGCGGCGTTCTGCGGCGTCGGTGGACTCGTCGTCCAGCGTGCTCGCGGTCGTGAGCGGAGGCACCGTGTCAAGGTCGGCGAAGATGCCGGTCCAGGCGTGGGTCATCTCACGCAGAGAACGGAACCGCTGGGACGCGTCGCGGTGCAGCGCCATTCGGAAGAAATTCACCAGTCCGTCGCGGACCACCGGATCGAAGAGGTCCTCCGAAAGCCGGACCTCTTCGCTCGGGTCAAGCAGGCTCGACGGGATCAGCCCGTCGCCCCACGACGGCCGCTCGCCGCTCGCCATCTCGTGCAAGGTGACGGCGACCGCGTATAGCTCTGCCGCCTGGTCGTAGCGGGTCCGGCGGGGCGGCCCGAGGAACGGGTCGAGGTAGTCCCGCGTGCCTACCTCGAGTTCGGTATCCGGCGTGCCAGCCAGCGAGAAGTCGAACAGCACCAGTTCCCGGCCCTTGCGTTCCAGCCTCCGTAGCGCCAGGTTGTCCGGCTTGACATCGCGGTGCCAGACGTCCCGGCCGTCGAGGAACTTCAGCGCCTGGAACAGGTCCTCACCGAGCCGCTCCAGCTCGTGGATGGTTAGCGGGCCGTGCTCGCGGAGCTCGTCGGCCAGCGTATGGTCGCCCACGTACTCGACGCCGATGATCGTGCGCCGCTTATCCAGCGGACCGGCCTCGAACGGCTCGTCCAGCAACCGCAGCACACGCGAATCGGTGAGCTGGCCGAGCTGCCCGGCCTCGCGGCGGAGGCGGCGGGCCGCCGGGTCGTTCAGCGCTATCTTGAAGACTCGAGGCGGGTGTCCGTCCCTGGTCACCAGCAACGCCCGGGACGTGGAGCCCTTGCCGAGGATGCGTTCGACCGTCCATCCGGCGATCTCATCCCCCTTGATGGCGTTCAGCGGGTCGATCTCCGGCGTGGCGTCCGGAGCGGTGAGCTTCTCCTCGATTTCGTCCAGGCTCTTCAGGAACTCGCGGGCTGTGTCCGTGCGCGCTGCCGGGGCGATCACGGTCGCGCCACGGACGAGCGCGTCCATCTCCGGCGCAAGAGAATCGGCGACCGCCGACGGCACCAGCGCGCCCTCGGTCTGCAAATTCTGCAGAAGCTGCTCCCGGCCTGCTGCCGGAGGCTGGCCGGTCAGGATCAGGTAGCTCAGTGCGCCGAGGCCGAACATGTCGAGCTTCTCAGCCGGGGCGTCGGGGCTAGTAAACTCCGGCGCCAGGTAAGCGCCCGCGGAACGCTCCACATGCGCGGCCAGTGAACTGGGCGTCGACCTGCCCAGCGCGGAAAGGGTGGTGCCGGGTGCCGGGTGTGCGGCGACCTGCCAGTCGGCGATACGCAGCCGCGGGTAGTTGCCGTCCATCTCTACGTAGACGCAGCGCGCGGCAAGGGCTCGGTGGAACAGGTGGCGGCGGTGAGCGTGGTCGAGAGCCTCCGCGAGCTGGCGGAGCATCTCCAGTCGGGTATCCAGCGGGAGGTCGCTGCCGTGAGCCGCCATGTAGTGGTCCAGGCGCTGCCAGTTCGTACCGTGAACGAACACGACCGCGGGGCCGGTAAGCAGTTCGTCGCTGTAGGTCTCGGCCCGGACGATCCCGTCGTGCGCGATGCCCTGAAGGGCCAGGTACTCACGATGGGCGGCCCGGCGCACAGATTCGCGTTCGGCGTCGGTGGCCTTCTGCTCGGCCAGGTAGACCCTGACGCGGCGGAGAGCGAGGTTCGGCATCGACGTGTGATGCGCGAGGTAGTCCTCCCACGTGGGACCGGAGTCATAGGACTTCGGGTCCAGCTCATAGGAGCCGACCTTGCCGAGCCTGTGCAGCCGCGCGATGCCGACCTTCTCCATGATCTTCGGCAGTTGCCGGGAAAAAGTGGGGGTGACCCGGTTGCGCTCGCTGCGCGGCGGCTGGTACAAGCATTCGCGCCAGATGCCATCCAGTGTAGTCTGCCCGCTGATCTCATCGCGGGCGAAGACGCGCTGCCGCTGGAACTCATCGAAAGCGCAGACCAGGTTCTCGGCCGACAGGAAGACGACCGGTTCGATGCGCGGGACATGCTCCCTGACCTTGAGTTGCTTCGCGGCACGATCTAGCTGGGCTCGTAGCTCCTTCGCCTTCTGGTCGGTGAAAGGCAGCGGATTCTCGAACGTCCTGGTAACCCTGTCGTCCCTGAACATCCAGGTGGAACCGCTGTTGGTCGCCCGGCCTGGGTGGCTCTTGATCTCAACGAGGAACAGACCGCCCGGTGCAGCGATGAAGAGATCGACCTCGCGGACGTGCCCGGTACTCGCAGTGAACTTGAACGTCTGCCAGGCACGATACGGCTCCGCGTGGGGCACCTTTGCCTTGACGTACTGGAGCGCGTCTTCTTCCCACGGGAAAGGCGACCGCTGTCCATGCCAGCGAAGTGACGCTCCATCCAAGCCTTCCATCCCTCCGTAGAGTACGGGATGGTGGCGGCACGCCGTACAGTTCGTGGTGAACTTGGGACGATGCGGCACGGCGAGGTAACTTTGCTGGGCTTTGCCTGGTTGCGCTTTTGCCTGTCTTTGCAATCCTCCGTGACATCCGGTAGCTCTGGAAGAACGTCCTACGTGTTGGTGACACTGACCACTACCGAAGGGTTGCCGCATGCTCTTCGAAAGCCCACCGCTGAAACTGAGCGCTCTGCTCGACGACGTCTACGACGGACGTATCCAGCTTCCCGACTTCCAGCGGCCCTGGAAGTGGGATGACGAGCACATCGTCTCACTGCTCGCAACGGTCACGCTCGGATACCCGATGGGCGTCGTCATGACGCTGCAGACAGGGGGACCTGGGACGCGGTTCAAGCCGCGGCCGCTCGCTGGCACGGACGTTCTACCCGGCACAGAACCGGCGCAGTTGCTTATGGACGGCCAGCACACTACAGTTCCGATCTCACGGTGAGTGATCCAGTGATCACCATTCGGGAGTGGTGGGCGGCACCCGACGCCAGAGGTGAATCTGAGTGCCAGTTACATAAGGTGACGACTCCGCGGAGGTCGGT